>NZ_CACVBO010000001.1:919500-1226000 GCF_902728235.1 Lentimonas sp. CC4 | reverse complement strand
GCCACGATAATCGAAATTCCCTGCATATCTCTCACCTTCTTAAGTGATCGTGCCATTTCTTTAATAATCGATGGCTGGATCCCTTCAGTCGGTTCGTCCAATAGCAAAACCTTAGGCTCTGTCACTAGAGCGCGTGCAATGGCTAACTGCTGCTGCTGCCCGCCAGACAAGTTACCTCCCATACGCTTGCCCATCTCATCGAGCACTGGAAAAAGCTCATAGATATAATCCGGGATCTTTTTCGACTTGGCGGTATCTAAGCCCACACGAATATTATCCGTCACCGTCATCGTCGGATAAATCATTCGTCCCTGTGGCACATAGGCTAAGCCGTTGCGAACACGCTTGTAACTAGGCTGTTTCGCAAGCTCCACATCATTGATCTTGATGCTGCTGCCAGCGCCGCAACCAAGAATGCCGATCAGCGACTTAAAGAGCGTCGTCTTACCCATACCATTGCGGCCCATGACCGCGAGAATTTCGCCTTCTCCCAGTTCGAGATTTAAGCCTCCTATGACCTCACTCTCACCGTAACTTACTTGTAGATTTTTTATATAAAACATAGTGCGTAGCGCGTTGAATTTAATGACCTAGATAAACCTCTTTCACTCGTGGGTCATCGCGAACTTCCTCCATGGTCCCTTCCTTAATAATCTTACCTAAGTGAAGAACCGTCACTCGATCCGCGATCTTAGCGACAAAATCCATATCGTGTTCGATAATGATAATGGAGCGTTCCTTCGCGATCTTCCGTAGCAGTATCGCAGTCGCATCACGCTCCTTCGCAGTCATACCAGCAACGGGCTCATCTAACATCACCAGCTCTGGATCTTGCACCAACAACATGCCGATCTCTAGCCATTGCTTTTGTCCGTGACTCAGAAGTTCAGCGGGTTGATCCAACACGTCCGAAAGAAAGATTTCTTCCGCGACCTCGAAGATACGTTCAACCACCTTTGCATTGCGACTGAACCGAAGCGACCCCCAGACGGTGCGTCCCCAGGGATATGAGATCTCTAGGTTTTCAAAGACACTGAGCTTCTCATAAATCGATGGCGTCTGAAACTTCCGCCCGATCCCCGCTCGCACGATCTCGTGCTCACGCAGACCAGTCATCTCAATATTGTTATAGCGAATACTGCCCGAGCTAGACTTCGTCTTACCGCTAATCAAATCGAGCACCGTCGTCTTACCTGCACCATTCGGCCCGATAATCACACGGAGTTCACCTTTATCAATGTAGAGTGTCAGATCATCGACGGCCTTGAATCCATCAAAGCTCACAGTCAAATCCTCGATCGCTAATAAGAAATCTGTATCACTTGGCATCTGGCACCTCCTTTTTAAACTCAGTTACGGTTGGCATCTTTTCAGAATCACTTGGGGTCGATGACGACTTGGTGCGCCATTTATTAAACCAAACTTTAATATGATCATGATACAGTCCGGCTAAGCCCTTGGGTAAAAATAGCACGACCACGATAAATGAAGATCCATATAGGAACATCCACAGCGTCGGATACGCTTCAGAGAATGCAGTTTTAGCCGATTGCACCAGCAAGGCTCCGTAGACTGCGCCGAATAAACTTTCACGCCCACCGACTGCGGTAAAGATCACCATATCAATCGAAGGCTGGATACCCACAAGGTTCGGTGACATGAATCCGACCTGCAGTGAGAACAAGGCACCACCCACCGCACTGATTACCGCTGATAGACAGAAGATAAACACCTTGAACGAAGTAATGTTATAGCCTGAGAAACGCACACGTGCTTCCTTATCTCGCTGCGCCACCAAGACACGCCCCAGGCGCGTCGACAGGACATAGCGACTGATCAAGATACACCCCAACAAGAGCACTGAACAAATGTAATACAGAGTCTTTTGTGCCGACTCATCGCGGATGTCCCAACCACAGATTGTTTTAAGGTCAGTGATGCCATTGATCCCCCCAAAGTAACCTTGGTTACCCACAATAAAATACCACATCGCTGCCACCATCGACTGTGTCAGGATCGCAAACACAACGCCAGTCACACGCCCTTTGAAGTAGAAGATACTCATGAAGAACGCGAGCACTGCGGGTAATACCAGAATCAAGGCAACAGTCAGCGGCAGACTCTTAAATGGATACCAAAACCACGGCAACTCCGTCACCTGATTCCAATCCATAAAGTCCGGGATACCGGGCGTCGTTTGAATCGCCGTGCTCACTGGGTCAGATGCCTCTAACTTCAGAAACATCGCCATACAATAGCCACCCGCGCCAAAGAACATACCTTGCCCCAAACTCAGGATACCCGCATGCCCCCAACACATCACTAGGCCAAGCGCAACAAACGCATAACAGAGATATTTCCCTGCCAGATTTAACCGAAAGGTGCTTAGACCGAGCGGCAACACGATCAACAATATCACTGCAAGTATTGCAAATGTGATAAGCCCTTCCTTGTTCTTAAAGAGACGGTCATACAACAGCTTCGAAAAGCCTGATTCCGCGTATTTTGATATAACGTTCATGTTACTATAGTAGAGATTACGAAGTTATGTTCTAACCTTGCTAGAAAAGAGCCCGCGCGGGAATTTCATCAGCACGATAAAGATAACGAGATAGAGAAACACCTTGGCGATCGACCCTGTCATAAAGAACTCAAGGATCGATGAAAGTAAGGCAAGGAACGCTCCCGAGATAAAGAGGCCGAACAGACTACCGAGTCCACCCACCACCAGCACGAGGAAGGAATCAACAATGTAGTTCGTCCCTGCCGACGGTGAGGTCGATGCCATCGTAGTAAAGAACGCTCCAGCGATTCCGGAGATCCCACAGGCAATGCCAAAAGTCACACGGTCGGTCATCTTGGTGTTGATGCCAAGCGCACCCGTCATCTCGCGGTTTTGTGTCGTCGCTCGCATCCGTAATCCCATCCGTGTTTTCTTGGTATAGATCACCAGGCCTATCGTTAAGGCGGCCGTTAAAACCAGCAGCACTAGGCCACTGATTGGTATATCAATTGTATCCGAAGCAGACCATGATCCCAACAACCACTCTGGCAAAGTCGCGCTCGTCTCGCGCGCTCCGATAAAAGTTCTAAAGCACTGCTGCATTAACAAGCTCAAGCCCCAGGTTGCCAGCAATGTATCCAACGGCCGTTTGTAAAGCCTACTGATCAATAACCACTCGACCATATATCCCACAAAAAATGCGATTCCAAAGGACAGCGGTATTGCCAGTATGATGTAATAGTTCGTCAAGAACGGCATGTGATCCGTCACCAATTGTGAGAACAAACACATGGTGTAGGAGCCGAGCACTAGGAACTCCGCGTGGGCCATATTAATCACCCCCATTTGACCAAATATAATGTATAGCCCTAGAGCCATCAGCACGTAGATACATAGTAAACTAACGCCGCTGAATGATTGCATCACGACAATCGAGTAAATTTCTTGTGCTGTATAGTCTCCCATCAGTTTGTAGTCCTCTTCATTATTAAAATTAACCTCTCCTAAACGATCTCCCCTATGGGGCAGTTGGCCGATTGCCCGGCCAACTGCCGAATAGTCAATTACACTTCAATATTTCTTATTGGTAACCCTTAGGGAATGGATCTGGCTCAATGAGTTCTTCAGAGACCGCCACCACTTCAAACTGACCGTCAGCCTTCATCTTACCGATTTTAGTGCGGCTATAGAGGTGCTGGTTTGTTTCGTGCACACGCACATAACCTTCAGGTGCATTTGGCAGTTCGATACCAGGGTGTGCTGCGTGAATCTTATCGATATCAAAGCTACCGGCCTTCTCAACAGCAGCCTTCCAGATCCAAGGTCCGAGGTAAGCGGCTTGCGTCACATCACCGATCACAGAATCTTCGCCCCACATTTCTTTGAATGCTTTCACGAAGTCTACGTTGTGCGGGTTATCCAGCGACTGGTAGTATTTCATACTCGCATAGAACCCTTCGGCGTTTTCGCCACCGATTCCGAGAAGCTCGTCTTCCGTAGTGGAAAGGGTGAGCAGGTTATACTTCTTCGAGGTGATACCCGCAGCCTTTAGCTGCTTATACCATGCGACATTACTACCACCAACGACCGCAGTGAAGATCAGATCAGGCTTCTTTAGTTTCACCTTATTAATCAAGGAACGGAAGTTGGTATGACCGAGCGCGTAGTAATCTTCACCGACTACCTTACACTTAGGATCCTTCTTTTTCAGATAGCGCTCGATATGATTACGAGCGATCTTCATTGAAGTGCGCGGCCAGATATAATCCGAACCGATCAAGTAGAACGTGCGTGCACCAAGCTCTTCATAAGCCCAATCCAAGCCCCAGATAATTTGCTGGGTCGCTTCCTGACCGGTGTAGACCACATTCTTTGAGGCTTCCAGACCTTCATAGAAGGTCGGGTAATACAGCATGTTATTCTCCTTCTCGAAGATAGGCAGAACTGCCTTACGCGAAGCAGAAGTCCAACAACCGAAAACACAAGCAACCTTATCTTGGATAATCAGCTTCTTAGACTTCTCAGCAAAGGTTGGCCAGTCACTGGCACCATCTTCTTGAATGATTTCAATCTTACGACCTAGCACGCCGCCCATATCATTGATCTGCTTAATCGCGAGGCGTTCAGCCTCAACCGATCCAGTTTCACTAATCGCCATTGTTCCGGTGATCGAGTGGAGCTGCCCGACAGTTACGGTATCATCCGTAACGGCCAAGCCTGTAGTGTTCACGACCGAAGTCGGGTATTCTTCTGCATTTAGTCCCCCAAATGCAATTGTAGCTACTCCGCATACTGCGGCAATTTGCTGTTTCAGTGTCATCATCCGTTTTGTTTTCATGTTTATTGTTATTTATTATGCAGCCACCAGCGACCGCTCTGCTTCCTCGAAAATATCCATCCTAAAGTAACCTCGGATCTGCTCGCTACTGAGCTCCAGAGGAGTTTTTGTTAATTCATTTCGATTGATCTCGCCGAGGATCCAACGCGCCTTCTCTTCGGTTGGAGCACTCGCGTTGTTACGTCGAAAGACAATCGCATCCATCGAACTCGACTGCATCCCCATCCCGCGTTGAAAGGGGCCTTGCAAAGCATTCAACAAAGCCTCGGGACTCGTATTGAAATAGTTCTTCTGCGACAGTATTGCTGCCAACTCAGCCTTATTGAACGCCTTGTCGCAATATTCTGCTGCTCGAATCAACGCAGCGATCATTGCCACATGTTCCTCATGTCGGTGCTCGGCAAAGGCTTCACCCACCAACAGGATTTTTTCAGGATGCATCGGCTCCACTTCATCCGTTAACGCTGCACACCAGCACACGCCTTGGATTAATCCTATCGAACTCCAAGGCTCACCTGCACAGTATCCATCGATATGCCCCTGCATCAGACAGGTAAAAACTTGAGGTGGTGGCACGACACAAATTTCTACATCAACATCCGGATCAATACCGCCATTGCGCAACCATTTGCGCAGTAAGTAATTCTGTGTGGAAAATTTCAATACCACTGCAAAACGAAACTTCCGCTTTCCTTGTAACTCAAGAATCACTCGCTTCATGCTGCGCGCATCACGCACTCCAAACTCCCACAATTCATTTGAAAACGAAATCGCACTTCCATTATGCGACAACATTAAGCCAGTCACACAAGGGATACTCGGGCGACCTTCGACACAGGCCATTTCATAAATCATACTCCCATGTGCATGCGAACCATCCAACTCCCTATGTATCATACGCTCTCGCACACTTGCCCAGCCAGCCTCCCGCGAAAGATTCACATTGATTCCAGCATCCTTAAAGTAGCCGAGCTCCTGTGCCGCAATTAATGGAGCACAATCTGTCATTGGCACAAAACCGATGTTGAGCGCATTTCGATGATTCGAAATTGAGAACGCACCACTCTCTTTGTTTCCTGCCATTGTTCGGTTTAATACCATGCCAATCTCTTAGCATGGCAGACGCCACAAAGCTCAAATTGCTGCCATTTTATGGCGCATTAAATTCAACAACCTGTTGAATTTACATAAACAATCGATAGCCATCACTAAGAACGGCATCGTTTGTGCTAGAGCGTCAAACATGCACAACCCACTAGATGCCAGACAATTGACAAACTTTTGCGAAATCGTAAATGCGCAGAGTATGCGTAAGGCCGCTAAGAATTTAAACCTGACAACTTCTGCCGTCAGTCACTCGCTAAAACGCCTCGAAGAAGATTTAGGCTGTAAACTTTTTGAACGCGATTCGCGAAAAATGGCCCTAACTTATACCGGACAACGCCTTTTTTCGTATGCGGATGAGCTGCTGAATAATTTAACCAATGCACGACAGCTCGTAAATGACTGGAGCGATGTATCACAAAAAACACTACGAATCGGTGCCACCTCTTCGGCATGCCAATATTTAATACCCGTCGCACTGCGTGAGCTCAAAGAAAGCTTTCCAGGAATGAACATTCAGATCATCCCAGGCACCAGCTACGAACTCAAAAAAGGCATCGATGATCACCAAATAGACATCGCGATCTACCCTTCGACTCTGCCAAACTATAAAAAGAATCAAATACCAATCGGTTCTGACACGCTGCACTTCATCGTTCATCCCATGCACCCATGGGCTATCGAAGGCAAAGCAGACATCAGTCAAATCGAATCGCAACAGTTGATCATCACAGGCAGCAAAGGCTATACCTTTGACCTCGTGGACGAATACTTTCGCACGCATAGCGTGAACTTGATGCCATTCATCGAAATCGCGAATGAAGAAGTGATCAAGCGATTGGTCGAATTAGATATTGGCATCGGCATCTTACCTCAATGGATGATACAGCGCGAAGAGCTCGCAGGCTCACTCAAATCATTGCCACTCAGTCGCCGCTCACTTAAGCGCCCATGGATCATCACCCACCTGGAATCCAAAGAGCTAAGTTTCATGGAAACCTTATTCATCGGCGTCGCTAAAAACGTAGCTGAGAATCTATTTTCTAATACCATGCGATAACCATGCATACCACTGTTTAACTAAACCCGATTAACTTCACTTTGACAGACGATGGCATCCAACCCATCAAGGCAGCATGAAACACATCCTCCACCTCAGCACTCTCACACTGTTCGTCTCCGCTGCCCTCACACTCACTGGCTGCGAAAGCCATGAAATCAAACAAGGCACAGACGATGTGATCGATGTCATGCGAAACGGCGTTGATGTAGTGACAGACACGGGGAACAAAGCAGCCGACGCCATGAAGAGCGACAAGGAATAATCTGAGCTTTACCCATAAGTTGAGAATGTGTGAAGTTAGTGGTAATAAAGCTCCTTCCCTGCGAAGGGAAGGTGTCTCGGTCCGCCGAGACGGAAGGGTTTCGCGCAACATGAGCAGATTCTTTGGGCTAACCCGCCGCCCCCCCCTCCGACCCCGCAGACGGGACCACCTCCCCTTCGCTGGGGAGGAGCTCAAAGAACCGAGTTCATAGCGAAAACAAGAAGACACAAACTTATGGGTAAAGATCAGGGAATAATCACTCCCTCGACTCTAACTAAAGAAGGTCTGTGCGCGTTGAAGCGCTACAGGGAATTCCACTTTCGAGTGCGGAACCAACAGGTTACGAATCGCAAAGATCGCTTTGCGCAAACTAATCCCATCTTGCGCTAAGACTTTTATACCCAGCCCACCTGCACGCAGCGGGCTCGCACCGATCGTCGCATCCTCTAGCTCTAACTGGTGCAAACTCTGCACTAAATCCTCCAGCGGCTGTGGAGTTAAATAATAAATGCCTGCATACGATCCATTCGGATACAGAGTGCGCCAATCAGCCGCATCGCCTTTCGCAGGCAACAACCGAAAGTTTTCATACGCGACCAACTTGCCCGCACGCACAATCCGTAAACTCGACGCCCATCGCGTAAACTCAAAGCTCTCGCCATAAGCCGCTCGCCCGGGATTCACGACCTCACACAGCAATACAGTCGATGACTCCGCCACGTCCAGTCGCGTAGTTTGCTGCAAACTCGCATCTTTTTGTAAGATCAACGGCGCCGGCCACACATCCAGCACTGCCTTTTCACCAACAGTGAATCTTTGCTCCACCGTCGCATAGCCCGTATCCATTGTATGAATACGGCATGCCGCAGGGCTGATCAGTCCCGCACGTGCGCCATCGCACACCTCAACCTCCAACTCGAGCAAGTCGCCATCCAACAATCCAGCCGTTGGGCTGGTCAAGATACTGACCGCCCAACCCTTATCGTGGTAGGCCTTCGTCATGTGCAACGGCGGGCGCACCCACTGCCCCATCAAGCGGGTGCCATGCTCAGGCACCAGCTCGTAGCGCAAACGTGCGCCCCCGCGCACTGCGGGTCGCGTCGATTGCGGCTCTGTAGTCAACGATGACATTCTTACTTCGCAGTGAACGGGAAGAAGCACTCACGCTCCAACCATGCCACCACATCTTCGAGCCCCTTGCGGCTCTTCAAATCACAGAACAAGAACGGACGCTCTTCGCGTTGCACCTTCGAGTCGCGAGCCATCACATCCAGATCCGCACCGACATACGGCGCCAACTCAGTTTTATTAATGATCAACAAATCTGAGTGACGAATCGCAGGCCCGCCCTTACGTGGGATCTTATCTCCCTCTGCGACATCGATCACATAGATGAACGCATCCACGAGATCCGGTGAGAACGTTGCTGACAAATTATCGCCACCACTCTCGATCAACACCACCTGCGCATCAGGATGACGTGTAATCAAATCCTCCACCGCCACTTCGTTCATACTCGTATCGTCACGAATCGCAGTGTGTGGGCAACCGCCCGTCTCGACCCCAAGAATACGGGAGTTCTCGATGGGGCTGTTTTTTTCGAGGAACTGTGCATCCTCCTTTGTATAAATATCATTGGTGATCGCCACTAAGCTGAAGCGCTCATGCAGCGTCTCAATTAGGCGCAGTAATAGCATCGTCTTACCGGAGCCAACAGGCCCACCGATACCAACACGAACAGGACGAGGAGTAGTCATTTGAGTCATGATTTAAATAGTAGAAGCGACATCCTGTCGCTTTCATCAGTTTTGGTTAACATTAAGAAATAAACAGTCGAGAAAACGCAGTGGCATGACGCGCTGAACTAATATCAAAGGCAGGCGCAAACCAACCGGCCGCAGCGTGCTCCACTTCTTTCGAAGCAGCGACCCAATCCGGCAAGAGTTCCAACCCCGAGCCTAAGGCAACCTGTGCGGACTCTGGACTGATACGCAGCAACTTGATTGAAGCAGATACAAAATTCGCTAAACTCTGATAGGCATAGGCCAACAAACTCGCTTCCACTGGCACCGCAAACATCTGATACTGCAACGCAGTCACCACCAAATTATGTCCCGCTGCATCACCATCGGCATACGCCTGTGCATAGCGCACCAGTCGCGCATCGTCCGGCCACAACTTGCGCAACATGCGCAAACGTCCACGCCCCTGCGCAATGCTGCCTTCCCGAATCTCGGCCGACCACTTCCAAGCGTCGATCTCAGCATCCAATTCTAGCAGTAGATCCCAATCATCTGCCGCAATCGCCTCGCGCACATAGCGTAGATACGGCAGCTCTAACCGAGCCAACGCAGGACCCGCGTGTTCTTTAAAAAACAAACTCAAGTCATCGCCATTGCGATACTGACAGACATGCGCCCACTGCTCCAAGCCCATCGAGTGCGCATACGCGCCCGACGGAAACAGTGGATCCGACACCTGCATGAGTGCAGGCAGCCATGCGGCAGTATGATTATCGGCGTTCATGCAGTCACCTCCAAAACAGTATAGGCTGATTCCCTTGTAGCGGAATTCGGGAACCGACTTCGACCGTCGCGCGCAGCTTTAGCAAGCGAACCGAGCCTAGCAGATCCAGCCAAAACACTGAACGTTTGCTGAAGCGGCACGCTACAATAAGTGACGAAACTCTGACCGTGACAAAGCACTAAGATACACCCTCCATATTATAGGCGCACAAATTTTCCGCTGCTGAAATCATGGCTATGATCGTGATCATGCGAGTGCCCACCCTGCTTGCTGGGCTGAAACACACGTGACACTTGTTGATAAGGAATCCGTTCACGGTCTAACATCTGACGCACTGCGAGATCGTCTTGCACCAATACGCCTTCATTCGAAAAGGAGGCCTTGAAGTGTAGATTGCCGATCATCCAACCAATCCACGCAGCTTCCTTTGCCCCATCGAGCGTGATCAAGAAACAATCTTCAGGGCTCTGATCGATCACATACGCGGCTGTATCCGAAATATAAATACAGTCGCCATGCGACAGCGCCTCACTCACATCAAAGCCAAAGTCGGCGCCGTCCGCGCCTTCACCACGCCAGCGACGGCGCGCCAGTTTATGACGATCCACAACAACGGAGATTATTTCGAGGCCTGTGGGAAGTTCGGAAATGGATTGGGTGACGAGATGCATCTTTTGTAGGGGCGCTGCTTGCGGCGCCCGCGAGTGTTCAAAGGGTATCGAAAGAATGTGATGGTTCGCAAGGTTCGCGGTCTTCGCAAGCAAAGCCCCTACGCATGCTTAAAATAAGAAATAGCGCTGTGCCATTGGCAACACTTCGGCAGGTTCGCAGGTCAGCACTTCACCATCGGCGGTCACGGTATACGTTTCAGGGTCGATGGTGATCTTTGGCAGATAATCATTCAGCACCATGTCATGCTTTGAGATGGTGCGCGTGTTCTCGACTGGGCGAATGATCTTCTCCAAGCCGAGTCGCTCAGCCACGCCAGATTCAACCGCAGCCTTACTGACAAAGGTAATCGATGTGCGTGAACGTGCTTTGCCGAAGGCAGCGAACTGCGGACGGTAATACATCGGCTGTGGCGTGGGGATCGATGCATTCGGATCTCCCATGTTGGCCGTAGCAATCAATCCGCCCTTCAAAACGACTTCGGGCTTCACACCAAAAAATGCTGGCTTAAATATCACGATGTCCGCCAACTTACCGACTTCTAAACTGCCGACGTCGGTCGCACACCCACAGGCAATTGCGGGGTTAATCGTATATTTTGCAATGTAACGAAGCACACGGAAGTTATCGGCAGCCGTATGCGTCTCCGACTCCAGCTTTCCAAATTGCTTCTTCATTTTATCGGCAGTCTGCCAAGTCCGAATCAGAACTTCGCCCACGCGCCCCATCGCTTGACTATCACTCGACATGATCGAAATCGCGCCGCGGTCGTGCAAAATATCTTCGGCCGCAATCGTCTGTGGACGAATGCGCGACTCAGCAAAGGCTACGTCCTCTGGAATCTTCGAGTCCAAGTGATGACATACCATCAACATGTCCAAATGCTCATCAATGGTGTTGACCGTAAACGGACGCGTCGGATTGGTCGATGACGGCAGCACATTCGGCTCGCCGCAGACACGTAAAATATCGGGAGCGTGTCCACCGCCTGCGCCTTCAGAGTGAAAGGTATGAATCACACGGTTTTTGAAGGCACCAATCGTCGTCTCAACAAAGCCCGATTCATTCAAAGTATCAGTATGGATCGCGACCTGCACGTCCAACTCATCTGCCACTGTTAAACAGTGATCAATCGAGCTCGGCGTCGTGCCCCAATCTTCGTGAAGCTTAAGCCCCATCGCGCCCGCTTCGACTTGCTCGCGCAGCGCCTCGTGGTTGGACGCATTGCCCTTGCCCATAAAACCGAGGTTCATCGGAAACGATTCTGCCGACTCCAGCATTCTTTCAATGTTCCACTTACCTGGCGTGCAGGTCGTGGCATTGGTGCCCGTTGCAGGCCCTGTGCCGCCGCCCACCATCGTGGTCACACCACTGGTCAATGCTTCGTTGATTTGCTGTGGGCAAATAAAATGGATGTGTGAATCAAAACCACCGGCGGTGACAATGTGTCCTTCCGCGGCGATCACTTCCGTGCCCGCACCGATCACCATGTCATCGGCGACACCAGATTGAATCAAGGGATTGCCGGCATGCCCGATGCCTGCGATGCGACCGTCCTTCACGCCGATGTCGGCTTTGATCACGCCAAGGATCGGGTCGATGATCGTCGCATTCGTCAGCACGAGATCTAAGCAATCCGCGCCCAGCGCCAGAGGCGATTGCCCCATGCCGTCGCGGATCACTTTGCCGCCACCAAATTTCACTTCGTTGCCATAACCACCGGACTCGGCGATCAAGTCTTTTTCGATTTCAATAAATAGATCGGTATCAGCCAGACGCACTTGGTCGCCCACGGTGGGACCAAACATTTCAGCATATTGACGACGGGTAAATTCGAGACCAGAGGAAGGAGACTGGAGACCTGAGGAAGTTTTTAAATCTAACTCCTGACGCGAAGCGTCCAACTGCCCGTCGACTTTGTTGTTCAGGCCGTGCACTTCACGTGCGCCAGCTAATGAGACGAGTTCAACTTCGCGAACATCGCCCGGCTCGAAGCGCACTGCGGTGCCTGCGGCAATGTTCAACCGAAAGCCTCGGCTCGCATCACGATCGAACTGTAGCCCTTCGTTTACTTCATAGAAATGAAAGTGACTGCCGACCTGCACCGGACGATCTCCGGCATTGGTCACGCGGATCGTGATCGTTTCAAGGCCAGGGTTGATGGACATCAACGCATCTGGATCGGAAAATCTATATTCGCCTGGAATCATCGTAGTGGATTGTGAACGGTGACTAGTTTTGTGCCGTCAGGGAACGTGCCCTCGACTTGGACTTCGTGAATCATTTCTGGCACACCCTCCATCACGTCTTCACGCTTCAAGATGGTCGCGCCATAGCTCATCAGATCGGCGACGGATTTGCCATCGCGAATGCCTTCCAAGATCTCATAGGTGATAATCGCGATCGACTCGGGGTAGTTCAGCTTCAGCCCGCGGGCTTGCCGGCGACGTGCCAGATCGGCAGCGACGACGATCATTAGTTTCTCCTGTTCTCTAGGTGTCAGGTGCATAATTTATTCAGCCAAGTGTTAAACAGTCAGATATTTCTCGATCACTTCGCCGGTCAACTCTTCGGACTCCCCTTCAAGCACCACACTACCACGATCGAGAATATAAAATTCATCGCAGGCAGCTTTAGCGAAATCTAGATATTGCTCCACCAAAATAATGCTCAAATTGCCCTGTTTTTTCAGCAAGTGAATGGCATCTTCGATTTGGTCGATGATGGACGGCTGAATCCCTTCGGTCGGCTCATCGAAAATTAAGAGCTTCGGGTTGGTCAAGATCGCGCGGCCGATCGCTAGCTGTTGCTGCTGACCACCAGAAAGCACACCACCCTTACGACCGAGCATTTCTTTGATCACAGGGAAAAGCTCGTAGACCTCTTCGATGCGCTCTTTACCTTCTTTGCCAGAAATACTCAGGCTCACTTCTAGGTTTTCCTGCACAGTCAGATTTGGGAAAATATCACGCCCCTGCGGCACATAGCCGAGCCCAGCGCGCGCGCGTTGATCGGTGCGCATGCCACTGATGGAGCGGCCTTCGAATTGAATATCGCCTTCGGTCTTCGGCATCAGCCCCATGATGCTGCGTAGTAGCGAGGTCTTGCCCACACCATTGCGCCCAAGAAGAGCGACGACGGAGTTTGGCTTCACCTTCATCGAGACGCCGCGAAGGATGATCGATTCGTCGTAGCTCGCTTTTAGGTCATTAACGGAAAGCAAAGGTGCGACGGCGGGAGTTTCAGCTTCTGAAATCATTGGGTAAATTCTTTATTTGGATTCGTCCTTCTTGCCCTGGCGACCGAGATACACCTCGATCACCTGCGGGTCGGATTTGACGTTGTCAAAGGTGCCTTCCTTCAAGACATGCCCTTGGTGCAACACGGTGACCTTACGAGCGATCTGCCGGATAAACTCCATATCGTGCTCGATCACGATCAAACTGTGCTTCTTTTCTAGGCTCAGCAACAGCTCGCCGGTGCGATCGGTTTCCTCGTCACTCATACCCGCAGCCGGTTCGTCGATCAAAAGAACGCGGGGATCTTGCGCCAACAACATGCCGATCTCCAGCCACTGCTTCTGACCATGCGAGAGTAGTCCCGCGAAATCATTCATGCGCGACTCGAGTCGCACTGTTTTGAGCACTTCCATGATGCGCGCACGGTCTTCCGCAGTTTCTTTATAAAACAGTGTTTTGAACACGCCACGATCGCGGTTTAGCGAAAGCACCAAATTATCATACACGGTATGTGATTTATAAATACTGGGTGTCTGAAACTTACGACCGATACCAATCCGATTAATTTCAAATTCACGCAATTTCGTCAGATCTTTATCGTGACCATCATTTTCATGCAGCGTCACGGTTCCAGTATCTGGACGTGTGCGCCCGGTGATGATATCCATGAAAGTGCTCTTGCCCGCGCCGTTCGGCCCGATGACCGTGCGCAGTTCGCCTTCTTCCAAATAGAAGTTGAGATCGTTAATCGCCTTGAATCCATCAAAGGCTTTATTGACACCGGATACCGACAGAATCAGCGGTGTATCGCGGTAGAGAGGTTCGTGTTGCATGAGTGCCATGGTGATTTACGCAGCAGCTGATTGAAGTGAACGCTTTTGAGCGATGCGGCTCTTGAGCTGTTTGTAGACACCGACGATACCGTCTGGCATGAACAAGACGACGAAGACGAACATACCGCCCATCATGATGAGCCAGTAATCGGGGAATGCCTGTGTGGTGTAGCTCTTCATCATGTTGACCAAGATGGCGCCAATCACTGGCCCCCACTTGGTGCCACGACCGCCGACGGCCACCCAGACAACGACTTCCAACGACTTGCTGGTTTCCATCAGACTCGGATTAATCCCACCGACCTGAGGCACATAAAGCGCGCCTGCCGCACCTGCGATCATTGCAGATAATGTAAAAATAACTAATTTGAAACTCGTTGTCGAATATCCCGAAAAGAGCACGCGATTTTCCGAATCACGTATCGCTTGCTGCACCTTACCAAACTTCGATGCTAGAATTCCGGAAGTGATCAAGTAAGTCACCAGCAGTAAAAAGGCCGAACCAATATACAACCAACGTGTGGTCGACGCATCGTTCATGCTATGCCCCAGAATTACCTTAAAGTCGGTAAAGCCATTATTCCCACCAAACGTAAAGTCATTACGGAAGAACAACAAACACACCGCATAGGTCAGCGCCTGCGTCAGAATCGAGAAGTAAACTCCTTTGATTCGCGATCGGAAGGCAAGGAAACCAAAGATCAACGCCACTAAACCAGGCACCCAGAGCACCGCACCGGATGCAAACCAGAAACTGTCAAACGGCTTCCAGTGAACAGGCAGATCTTGATAGCCCATGAAAACCATGAAGTCGGGCAAGTAGAGCTCGGCGCTACTTGTATCACCAATCGCAAGCATCAGATACATGCCCATCGCATACCCTCCCAAGGCGAAGAATAAACTCTGACAGAGGCAGAGCAGACCAGTGTAACCCCACAGCAGATTCAGACTCATCGCCAAAATCGCATACGTTAAATATTTGCCCCACAGTGACACCTGAAAGGAACTGACAGAGAGTAGGCCACTCTCGGGTCCCCAAGCATTCAGAGAGGGAATGAGCATTAATAGACCGGCAACGATACCGAAGATGACGATCTCTTTTTGATTTTTGCTAGTAAGCATGACGTAGAAACAAGGCTAGATTCAGAAGTTAGGAGCTAGGCGTCAGGAGTTAGTCTTTAGGAATGAAGCACATATGATCAGATTCTAACTCCTGTCTTCTAACTGCTAACGACGCATTTAAGGTTTAATCATCAAGACTACGCGAACGCGTAGGGAAGAGACCGCCTGGTCGCCATTGAAGAAAGAGAATGATCACGAAGAACACGGTGATCTTGCCCATCACTGGGCCGAGCGACGGCTGCAGTAACTGATCGACCATACCGATGCCCATCGCAGAGAGTCCTGCACCTAGCAAGTTGCCGACACTACCGATCACCACCACCATGAAACTATCGACAATGTATGCCTGCCCCATCAGCGGACCGACATTACCGATCTGCGAGAGCACGCACCCCCCGATCGCAGCCAAGCCGCAACCGAGCGCAAAGGTCATCGAGTTCACACGTGCCACCGGTATACCTAGACTGCTCGCCATGCTGCGGTTTTGCATCACCGCACGAATGTGCAAGCCGAGGCTCGTCTTGCGCAGCAGCAACCACGTCGCGATGACAACTCCGAATGCGATGAAAATAATCATCAAGCGCGTATAACTCATTTCGAAGCCACCAAACCCGACACTACCCATCAGCCAGTTCGGCACATTGACCTGCACATTCGCAGCACCAAAGATCAAGCGAAACAGCTGCTGCATCACCATTGAGATCCCCCACGTGCAGAGCAGTGATTCCAGCGGACGACGGTATAAAAAGCGAATAATTGACTTCTCTAAAAGTAATCCAATGAAGGCCGCCACCAAGAAACTAATAGGCAAGGCCACTACAAAATACCAACCAAAGGCTGAACTCTCCGCGCCCCACGTGCTAATGAAAAAGTTCTGCACCATGAACGTGGTATAACCACCGATTGCAACGAACTCGCCATGCGCCATATTGATGATCCCCATCAGTCCGAAGGTGATCGCCAACCCGAAGGAAACGATCAGCAGCACCGAACCCGTGCTGAATCCGCGAAAGAAGCTACCAAAGAAATCCACCATATTCAGGTGCGCTTCGATCACGACATGCGCCTGCTCGACGGCCAACGCAATCTCACTCTTTGGCGTGCCAGCCGCGACCTGTGCCGCCAGCACTTTATCTAAAAACCCACGAGACGCATTCGACTTCAATTCGGTCAACTCGAGCACCGCGCCTAGCACTTGTTCGTCATTGCCATTTGCCAATAAGCTGATGGCGAGTGCTTCACGAATCGCTGCCTTCACCTGTTTATCCGTCTCTATACTCAAACGCTTTTCTAATGGTTCGACGAAATTTGGCTTCTGACTCTGCCCCATCTTAATCGCCGAATCAATGCGCTCCTTCGGATCGTCCGCCTTCAAACCAAGCGTATCCAACAGTCCCAACATCGCCTTACGCACGCCGCGTGACGCGCGTTCTTTCTTAGTCTCGGCAACTTCAGCCTCTGTTAGTTCAACCGCCTCGCCTGTCGCAACCAACGACCATCCGGTCTGCTCGCCGAATTGCAGCAAGCGCACATCGCCACTCGTATCCGTCAGCGTGTAAACACCTCCGGTGCGCCAGGCCTCATAAATCACCGCAATCTCTGGATCACCATAATTGGACAGCTCTGCGATCAGACCTGCCTCATCCGCTTTATCCGCCAGCATGAGCTCTGAAAGGACCAATCGCGCGCTGCGATCCTGCGCATTAGCAGACACCATAAAGATTAGACTACAGCAAAATAGCTGAAGACACCTTCTCAATGAAGTATGTCGAAATAGGTAAAGTATAGGATTCATAGAAGCAAAAAGGAGTCGTTAGCATTTATCAGGCCAATCGCACTCGAACGTGAAATGATTTATAAGTGGTGCCGAGAATTCAGAAGGGACAATCTCCATCGCAGGTAAGCGCAAAACTAAGGTTAAGCAGGAGGGATGGCCTCCGCGCTTGCCGCGTTCTACGCTGCCGTCCGCTGCGTGCAAGTGCAGAACTGAGGCTCGGCAGACGAGGCGGAGCCTGATCTTTACGTTGTGCTGGTGCTGTGGTTGAGCCTAAAAAGGTGAGTTAAAACTACGACGGAGGTCTGCCGCAGATGGCGTAGCAATCTACGCAGATCCACGCGAATAAATCCCAGAAAGCGCATGCTCACAAATACTTATATAGCTCATGGATGTGAGCTAAGGGTAAGAAGCTCTTCGCCATTTTGGCGACCTGTCAGATTCGCGCAAATTAGTGAGGATTCGTAGTTTATAAAATTGAACCTAAGCCTACTGCTGAATCTAGGTTGAGTGCTGTGGTTCGGTGCTGAGGCTGTGCGGACGGCAGCGTAGAACGCGGCAAGCGCGGAGGCCATCCCTCCCGCAGTGATATGTTTGGGAGGGACGAGCTCCGCCCAAACAAAAAAGCAAAGGCCTGTGAGAAAAAATCCCACAGGCCCCGCCAAACAAATTAAACTACAATATCTTTTGAACAGTTAAAAGGCGTTCGACCTTAGTTGAATGTGCCCTTCAACCACGGCTCGCCGACTACGTCGGGAATTACTTCGAGGATTTCAAATTGACCGTCTTCAAGTGTCTCTCCGATGTAGACACTCTTAGTCACGTGATGATTCTCTTGGCTAGTGACTGTGCCACCAGGACCATCAAAAGAGATACCGCCTTCAAGCGCCTTGATCACTGCTTCTGGATCAAATGTGCCAGCCTTTTCGACTGCAGCTTTCCAGAGATACACACCGTTATAAGAAAGCACCATTGGCGAACATGTCACACGACCTTCTTTTTGAACTGCATCCGGAGCTTTTGTTTCCAACCATGCTTGGAAGTCAGCCTTGAACTTATCATTCGCAGGCGAATCGATGGACATGAAGTATGTCCAGCATCCGAGGTGACCAACAAGGTCCTTCGTTGGCAAGCTACGGAACTCATCTTCAGAAAGTGAGAACGAAACGATTGGGCACTCATCCGAAGAGAGGCCGGACGCAGCGATTTCCTTGAAGAAAGGAACGTTCGCGTCACCGTTAATGGTGTTGATCACACATGCATCACCGGAAGCGGCGAAGCCTTTGATATCAGCAACGATTTGCTGGAAATCTGTGTGACCGAATGGTGTGTAGTTACCAGCAGACACTGCAACGTCACCTTCGTAACGAATGCCACCACCGATGTTTTCGACAGGAATACCCTTAGAGAGCAAGTATTCGAAAAGAACGATGTTCGTTGTCTGTGGATACACATAGTCAGTGCCGATCAGGTAGAACTTCTTGTAACCTTCAGCTAGCAAGTAGTCCACTGCAGGAATCGCCTGCTGCCCAACTGCTTCCGCAGTGTAGATGATGTTCGGAGACTCTTCTTCACCCTCGTATTGCACCGGGTAAAAAAGGAGACCTTTGTATTTCTCAAATACTGGCAGAGCGAATTTACGGCTCACCGAAGTCCAGCAACCAAAAACGGCCGCACACTTATCTTGAGCGAGTAGCTGCTCAGATTTTTCCGCGAATACTGGCCAGTCCGAAGCACCATCAGCGACCACCGCTTCAATCTGCTTACCGAGCACACCACCATTGGCATTGATTTCGTCGAAAGTGAATAGAAGCACGTCACGTAGCGATGTTTCAGAGATCGCCATGGTGCCACTTAGAGAGTGAAGAATGCCGACCTTTACGGTCTCCTCTTCTGCTTGAGATATGCCAACCGAAGCGGCAGCCAATGCGCCCAAAGTCAAAGCCTTGGAAGCTGTATTAAGAAATTTGTGTATCATGTGAGTATAGTCTAGGTAGTTTGTGAATTAGGATATAAAAAATCCCAGCTCCACTAGGTGAAGCTGGGATTGAAAATTAGATTAGAAGCTGAAACCGACGCCGAAGTTGGCAGTCAGGTAGCTATTCTCGGCATTGCCTGTAGTATCCTTCTCTGTGTCGAAGTAAGTGAGGCCACCGTGAAGATCTACTTCTAGGCTGTCGTTGCTGTAGATGACATAGCTAGCACTTGCTCCAAGGAAGGAGTATGCATAGCCGTCTTCACCTTGAACGTGGTAGTCATCGAAACTGAAGCCAACACCAGCAGAGAAACCGTAAGCTAAGCCCTTGAATTCACCCTCATAGAGCGTGCCACCGATTTCATACATTTGGCCCTTCTCTTGGTCACCAACAGCTTCGATACGATTGTGCATCTTAATGTATGGTGAAAACATTGTGTCATAGGAAACTGTAACATCAAAGATGCCTTCAGTTTCACCAAGGTAATACCATTGTTGGAACGTGAAATCCAAAGTTAGTTTATCAAACGTCTTCCAGTAACCGATCCATACATCCATCTCCTGAGTGTCACCACCCAAGTCAGGGCCGACATCTGGATCACTAGCAAGATCATTGATATCGAACCAGATACCAACATAGACACCGCTCGTGTCATTGATCGCATAATCGATACTTGCAGATGGCTGGAACAACAGTTCATCGCCAATATCCTTAGTGTCATCACCCCAGACATTCACACCATAAGACATGAAGTGCGAGTGTGCATCTAGAGATACGTTAAACGAGAAAGGACTGTCTTCCTTCTCCATTGCTACTTCTTCAGCAGGAACAGTTTCGCCAGCTCCCTGAACACTCAAAGTTGCCGCAGTAAAAAGCGCACCTGTTGATAATATATTTTTCAATTTCATAAGTATATTTTGTTTGTTTGTTTGTTGTGCGCTAAAAATGTAACGCGGCTGTCACATTAGCTCAGCGCGTGCCAATTTTACAAATAATACCCAAAAAATATAAATTTCATACGATCTAATATTCGCACAACTAATAAGTGAGCATCGGAGCCTCCATTCCATGCATACTAAAGCGCGCTCAAATCGCACCTGGTGAAGTCGACTGATACAGTCACAAAAAAACGTAACCCACTATATGCAAAGGGTTAAAAAAAGCTGAAAGCCATCAATGGCCCCTCCGAAACAGCGATTACTGCTCGGCTGGCTTTGGCTTCCGCGCACGTGGCACATCACGCGCATCGAAATGCAAAATAAATTTCTGCTCAAAGTATGGATCACTAAAAGTGTCTTCCAAATTGATCACTTTGCGTGGACGAATGCCCAAAGTGTCCAATTCATCGTCCATATCGCCGCCCTTCCAATAGAGCACGCCATTGGGAATCGTATTCTTCTCGCCGCGACGGACGTTCTTTTTGATCCAACTGAAATACTCGGGCAGGTTTTTGACCGCACGCCCCGTCACGAAATCGAATTGCTTGGTAATCGCTTCCGCGCGCGTGTGCTTGGCTTCGACGTTCTTTAGGCCGAGCTGGTCGATCAAATCCTGCACCACCTTGATCTTCTTGCCGATCGCATCGATCAACAAGAACTGCGCCTGCGGATAGCAGATCGCCATGATGATACCAGGAAAGCCACCACCGGTGCCCACATCCATGATGCGCGTGCCGTTCATGAGCTTCAAGTGATTGGTAATCGCCAGACAGTGCGACAAGTGCCGCTCTTCCAAATACTCAATATCCTTACGCGAGATCAGGTTGATCTTCGAATTCCAATCACGCAGCAACACCGCCCACTTTTCAATGACGGGCCACTTGTCTTCGGATATATTAGGAAACTGTTCTTTTAATTGTTCTACACGCATCACTTAACTAAGGCCCAAATCGAGCTGATTCCGTTGATGGACCCACTCTTTAAAATATGGATTGTCATAGGCATACCCCGGAGCCGATTCAGTGCCATACAGCACACCTCGCTCCAACAATGCCTTTAAGGTATTCGACACACTACCACTGGCTGGCAAACTAAATCGCTGCCGCACCCTCGCACTCCCGAGCTTTGTCTCGCCCTCAGCCATCGCTCTTAGAATGTTCTGCTGATGCTGGGTGAATTGCTGCCAGTCACTCTGAAAGAAGGCTTTATCCTCCTCAATCACAGCATGGTATGCACGGTCCACCATAGGCTGAGTCAATTCTCCGCTCGCTGCAGCCAACGGGTAACTCATCGCCGCCAAACGCAAGCGATCCACAGTGCAGCCCTCCGCCAAATTCAACAACGCACCCAGCCCATCGAGCTGCACAACCCCACTCGCCTCAAACTTACCTGCAAGCCATGCACGCATCTCAGCCAATGGCACCGGCTCAAAATTGATCGCACTGAACATCTTGTAGAATGCACGGTCACTGGCCATCAGCAGATTGATCAAATGCACACGCGAGCCCGTAAACACATAGCTCATATGTGTATGATGCTGAATCGCTGCGCGAAGATTCCACAATGTCGCCTCATCTTCAAATCGAGCCAATTCCTGAAATTCATCGACAACCAGCGCAAAATGCCGCCCTTGCTGCTTCGCTAATTCATTTGCCCGATCCAAGATCCCAATAAAGGTCTCACGCTGCTCATCAATCGGCGCAGTGCGAGCGATGGGCTTCAAGCGCACCTTAATCGCCCCCGTAAGCGGATCCGCCTCAGTCTCCAACTGCAGACTCAGAGCCCGCATTAAGTCACTCACATAGTCCTGCCACCCCTTACCACTCGCCGCCGTAATCTTCTGCAAGAGCGCATTTGATAAATCGGCAAGCTGAGTCGCCGTCGAAAAATCAACCATCAGCACTGCAACCCCCTCAGCCTTCAATTCCTCGACCACCGCCTTGCAAAGGGTCGTCTTTCCCATCCTGCGACGCCCATGAATCAACAAACGCCCGCCTGGCTCACTCAAGACATCACGCAAACGACTCCGGTCAACGACACGATTGATCACCTCAGGATGAATATCAATGGCTCCATAGCGAAACGGGTTGGGAGGTAAGGGCTGCATAGATCTAACTCAGCATCGAATGATGCTGCGCAATAAAAGCTTTATCGCAATAAACTTTACCAGAGTAAAGCTTTTTTAGTTTATTGAAATAAACTTCATTGGTTTGCACTAATGCGCGCACGGCCGCGCCACACACTCGGCAACCCCAGCAGACAAGCAAACCCCACAATCAAACAGACCCACGCGCTAAGCCCATAGCCCAACGGCACAAATCCGACCAGCAACGCAACCAACGCAGCCAACAGCGCAAACGGCAATTGTGTGCGCACATGATCCAATGGCGTCACACCTGCTGCAATCGATGCCACGATCGTCGTGTCGCTAAACGGACTGCAATGGTCTCCAAAGACTGCGCCGCTAAACACCGCACCAATCGCAGCGATCACCAATCGATCACGTTCCAGATCTACGCTGCCCTCCGAGAGCGCAAAGATCACCGGAATCGCCAATGGCATAAGCACCCCCATCGTGCCCCACGAGGTGCCCGTCGAAAACGAGATCACGGCGCCCAACACAAAAATCCCCGCGGGCAGCAACGCCACTGGTAAGCGCCCTTGTAAAAACTCGCTCAGCCACGTCGCCGTGCCCAACTGACTGATCGCCGCGCCCAACATCCAAGCTGCAATCAAGACCAACACCGGCCCGGCTATCTCACGCACCCCCGATAAAAATGTGACAAGCGACGACTGACCTTGGGACCCCTCACTCGCCGTAGCCCCCCGCCTCGAAAGTCCATACGCCACTGCCGCCACTAACGAGGCCAACACACTGGATGCCACCAAGATCTGCGGCACATAGGCCTCCGCCTTGCCATACGATTCAGCAAACTTGCTCAGGCTAAAGGGCAACAACGACTCCGAACCGATCCAGTAAGTCAGCACGGGAATCGACAAGGTCAGCACCGCAATCGGCACGATCGCTAAGCCCCAGTGACTCACATGTGCCCGCTCAGCCGACACATCCGCAGCCACTTCCGCACGACGCGCCTGCGCTTCTGCGACTCCCATGGATCCAGGATTAAACTCGCGCCACACACAGACCAACGCGAGCGCCAACGAGAACCAGCAATAGTAATTCGTCGTCAGTGATTTAAAGAAATACCCATACGCGCTGACCTCCACGCCGGCCACTGCAAAGCCCTCGCGAATCATCGACAGCTGAAACGCAATCCAAGTCGAAATAAACGCCAGACACGCCACCGCCGATCCAGTCGTATCCGCGAGATAGGCCAACTTCTCCCGCGACACCCCGCAGCGATCTGCAGCCGAACGCAACAAGCGCCCGATCAGCATCGTGTTCGCCAAGCCATCAAAAAACACCAGCAGTCCGAACCCAAACACCGTCAACTGCATCCGCTTATGCGGTGCCCTCCCAGAGCCCAGCAAGCGTCGCACCAGTGCTTGCAATCCACCGCCCGCCTCGACCAAGGCGACGAATCCACCGAGTATCAGCGTAAACAAAATCGCGCTCAGCTTCCACGAAGAGCCAAAGATCGGCCAAAATTGCTGCGACCACAATTGCTCCAGCACGCCAACCACCGAGCCACCTGCGAGCAAAACCGCGCCACAGACCGCTCCCGTCAGCAGCCCGACCAACGCGCTGCGCGAAAGCAGCACCACTGCCAGCGCCACCGCACTCGGCCACAAGCTACGCCACATCGCATCACTGCCTTGCAACCAGCAACTGATCCCAAGGCTCACAACAATCGCGGCGACCAGTATCGAATTTCGTTTTGAAATGCCCACGGCCTTAAACCTGCCAACTTCCTCGAGATTGTCCAGAACGCGCACACGAAGGCGCAATTAGAAGCCGTCTCCCAAAGTAGTGCGGTGCTTTAGCCCGCAAACCGAACCAACGCACTCAGCAAAATCGAACATCGATTAAAGACAATCTCTAGCAAACGCAGTTGGAGAGCTTATAAGCCAATAGTAGAAGCGGCTTACCACTGAGGAAAAGCGGCTGGAAGCACGCTTCTACTGATCCAGCGCTTCTTATCCGCCGTAAATCATAGAGCAAAGAGGAGCCAGCAGGCCAAACCAAAACCCCTCAAGTCTCAGCTCTCAAGTCTCAGCCCTCAGCTCTCAGCCCTCAAGTCTCTTCCCCCTCGCCTGTGCGCGCTTTAATACGCTTCTCCGCTTCGAGAATGATCGCCTCGCAGCCTTTAAACTTATGGTCATCTAAGCAGAGGCGGCGTTCCTTGCCCCCCGCTTCATAAATCGCGTAAGCAATGCCCTTATTCTTCCACTTCTTGCGGTCGATCGCGATAATGGAGTCCAACTCGACGCGCTGACCAGCGGTGCCGATCACGACATCGCCCTCAGTCTGCACGCGCAGCTTATGGTTCCACAGCACCCAAAGGCCAAAAATCGCAGAGCCCGTCATCATCACCCAGCCAATCATCCGCTGCTCACGAATCGAAGCATCCGTCCGTTCCTTCGGGATATCGCGCTTATAACCGACCTCCCGCGCATGACGCTCCCATTCGATACGTAGATACTCATTGACCTCACCACCATGCGCCTTCTTCGGTTGCGCTTCGATCTTACCAGACGCAATCAGCGCGTCCTCGATCTCGATAAATTCCGCGTGTCGCTCCGCCTCACTCGGCCACACCGAGTAGCCATCATACAAGAACCAGCCAGCGATACATGAAACCATAAATAACATGAACAGCATCCGACGGCGCCACTCCTTTGAAATACATGCATCTACTTTTTCCATACCTCATAATATGTGCACAGTTCCCACTCACGCGCCAATCTCTATTTGTGATTTTAGCAGGAAAGCCTACCGGCCAGGGGGAAGGGTTGAGAGGAGAAGTGGTTGAGTGGTGAAGGGGAACTGGGATCGGCTGTCTTCAGCTGCCGTTCTTTGATTCGTTTCCACCGTAGCCATGCGTCTCGGGAGCCGCACGTTGGGCGAGACGCCCACGCTCCATAGTTGAATTTCCACACACAAAATAGGCTCTCCTACGAGACTCCCTCTGATCATCATGATGCAGCTTCGACTTGCGCGCGCTTCGGACGAGCAAAGCTCCTACACTACGATGACAAACACTTCGACTGGCGGGTGAAAATTCCGACCGCGCATGAAAACCTGGAACGAGTTCAGCCAATAAGACTTCTGTAGGGGTGTTCCTTGGGACACCCGCGCAGGTAGATCCAGTTTCAGAACTTCCATTACCCGTGGCCTGTCCGCGGGCTTCGCAAGCAAAGCCCCTACTACATGTATACGATCCAACGCCTAGCGCGATGCTACTACAAAGTGACTGACATACAATCCGCATGATCCACAGCACGCGTTCTCATTCAAAGTTCCGCATTCCGCATTCCGCGTTCACCACTAGCTCTCGCGCCGCAAGATCGCCAACGGCGGGTGACTCGCAATCCCTCGGCTACTCAACATTCCCGTCGCGACGGCAAGTCCTGAAACAAACACGACCGCCCCAACGACCTGTGCCACTGGGATATAAAAATCGACCTTAAAGACCCAGACGCCCAGAGCAGTGCTGGCGGCGACTGCCAGCCCAACGCCGATGACGGCAGAGACACAACCGATCAATGCATACTCCAGCGCAAGGATCGCCCGAATCTGCCGTCCGCTTGCGCCAATCGTGCGTAGCAGCACGCTCTCACGCACACGTTGATTGCGGCTCGTCGTCACCGCATTGGCGAGGATGATCACTCCGGTAATCGCGGTAAATAGTCCCATAAATCGAATCGCGAAATTGATCCGCCCAAAGATACTCTGCAGCGCATCGATCACCACATTGAGGTCGACGGCAGAGATGTTGGGATACGCCTGAAAGAGCTCAGTTTGCAAGGCAGCCGTGGTCGCCACATCGGGCGAGCGCCCCACCGCAATCCACCACTGCGGCGCCGCCTCCAAGACACCAAGCGGGAAAGTGGCAAAAAAGTTAGGCCGTAGCTCCGTCCAATCCACCTTGCGCAGACTGCTCACCGTAACCTCCATCGGGATGCCTTGTATGTCGAAAATGAGCGAATCCCCAAGTTCGACCCCCAAGTCCTTTGCCATGTCCGCTTCCAGCGAAATCGGCACCGGCTCCTCGAACGAGTCCCACCGAGCCACATACTCGCCCGCCACCAAGCGCTCGGCAGAGCCATGCGCACCACGATAGCTACTACGCCATTCGCGATTCAGAATCCATTCATCAATCGTGTTCTCTGGATCACTCTTAATCTCCGTAAGCGTGCGCCCTTTCACCGCACTGAGCCGCATGGTCACAATCGGCGCGGCTTCCATGATTGCGATGCCCTTGTCATTCAAGATCGTCTCCAAGCCTGCATACTGGTCTTGCTGCACATCAAAAAACAGAATGTTCGGATCATTGCTCCGCGCTGCGATATCCGTCTGCTGCAACAAGCCGGCTTGGATCAAGATCAGTGTAAAAATCAAAAACGTCCCCACCCCAAGACTGACGCTGAGAAAGACCGTGCGATTATTCGGACGGTGTAAATTGCCCGCGGCTTGACGCAGCAGAAAGTTCGACGGCTTGAAAAAGCGCTTCAACACACACTTCATCAGCACCGCGATCGACCAAAGCACCACGGTCACCAAGCCCAGCCCTGCAGCAAAGACGAGACCATGCCACCACACCTCTGTGCGACTCATGCAGAATCCAGCCAACGCGGCAGCAGCCAATCCGGCGAGTCCCATCGCAAGTGGATCTCGACGTTTTCTGCCACTTTCAAAGTCGGCACGGATGGCTTGCAGCGGACTTATGCGCCGCAGCGGCAGCAACGGAAACAGCCCGAAGATGAAGGCTGTCATAAACCCATAGCCCAGCCCTGTCACAATGCTCGGCGGGTGCACAAAGAAATCTAGTTCAAAAGGCAAGAGCGGCGCCAACAGCTGCGGCAACACGGATTGGCACAGCACGCCCAAGGCCGCACCCGCTACCGCGCCAACCAGTGCAATACCGGCGACCTGCACCAAGAACACACTGAAAGCGATACGGGCATCGCTCCCGAGACAGCGCAAGATCGCCACCGTATCGCGTTTCTTTTGTAGATACGCATGCACCGCGCCCGCAATGCCGACACCTCCGAGCAACAGAGCCACAAACCCGACCAGACTGAGAAAACGGGTCAGGTTTTCCAGAGGTTGCCCCACCTTCTCTCGCTGCTCTTGCACGGTATCAACGGAAAGGCGCGCACTGGCAAAACGGTCGGCATACGCCTCTGCGATTTTCTCGGCTGGACGAGCCAGTTCACTAAAGTAAACACGGTGAAAGGCGATACTCCCCGTGCCAATCAAACCAGTCGCTTCAAGCTGCGAAAGCGGAATATATGCGCGCGGCGCAAACAACCCAGCGAACGCAGCCTCGCCTGGCACACGTTGCAAGCTGGCGGTGATGGTAAAATCGACCGCTCCGAGCGTCACGGTGTCGCCCACGTCCAAGCCGTATTGCACCAGCAACAATGGATCCAGCACAATGACCGGCGCTTCAGAGAGTGCGGGGTTCATGCCTGCAGGCTCCGTTTCGAACTCGCCATAGAAAGGAAACCCGCCACCCAAGGCACGGACTTGCACCAGCCGCGTCTGTTCGGCCTTTGGGAAATAGGCCATCGACGCGAAACGTGTCTCCCTCGCCTGCGTGCCTCCAATCCCATCGATCATCAGCTCCGCACGCTCATCAAAGCCCGCTCGTGAGGTAATCTCCAAATCGGCACCAAGGAGCGTCTTGGCTTGGGCATCCATGGCCTTCGTTAAATTGGCTGCAAAGGAATCGACCGCGACCATCGCCGCGACGCCGAAGACAATCGAGAGCGCACAGAGCAGTAAGCGGTTCGGCTGATGCCGTGCATCACGCCAAGCGGTTTTCAGAATAAAACTCATACGGTAGCCGACTGCTCGGATTCAACAATGCGACCATCACGCAGACTGAGGATACGGTCACACTTCGCAGCGAGCCGCGGGTCGTGCGTGACCAGCACCAGCGTAGTGCCGAGTTCGTGATTCAAATCAAAGAGCAATTCCTCGATCGTGCCTCCATTGGCACCGTCGAGATTGCCGGTTGGCTCGTCGGCAAAAAGGATTTTCGGCTCGTTGATAAAAGCCCGAGCCAGTGCAACACGCTGCTGCTCGCCGCCCGAAAGTTGAATCGGATAGTGATCCATACGCGCGCCGAGACCCACCTTATCGAGGAGACGCTTGGCCTTGGCTTCAGCATCGCGGCCACCGAGCAGATCCAGCGGCACGGAAACATTTTCCAGCGCCGTAAGTGTAGGGATCAGCTGGAAATTCTGAAAGACAAAGCCGATTTGTTCGCCGCGGAATCGGGCGCGGGCGTCTTCGTCAAGGTCTTCAAGCGCGTCACCGAGCAGACGGATGCTGCCCGCCGTCGGCAAGTCCAGCCCCGCGCACAGCCCCAGCAGCGTGGTCTTGCCGCTGCCCGATGGCCCAACAATCGCGAGGCTCTCACCGACCGAGAGACTGAAGTCGATCGCAGTGAGCACGGTCAGCTCACTCTCACCTGAAGGGTAAGTTTTAGAGAGACCACTGATTTCAATGGCTGGGAGATTGCTGGCTGGTGTTTGCATTTATTCGCGCGTGGCTTCTTGTTCTTAGGTATGTTCGCCAATAGTCACCGCTTTCGTCCTTTTTTCAAATGCCTCGCGCGATTGTGCGGTCTCCTTGTTGTGTTGCTCAACCTACCGACGGCACATGCCGAGCAGCCACCCACCCAAATACTCTTCTTCGGCGATAGCCTCACCGCAGGCTACGGTATCGACCCCGAGCTCGCCTACCCAGCCCTGATTCAGAAGAAAATCGACGCGGCAGGCATCGCCGCCGAAGTCACCGTCGGCGCGGTCAGCGGCGATACCAGT
The DNA here is from genome assembly GCF_902728235.1 of Lentimonas sp. CC4. Classification (NCBI taxonomy): domain Bacteria; kingdom Pseudomonadati; phylum Verrucomicrobiota; genus Lentimonas; species Lentimonas sp. CC4. The sequence goes on along the minus strand of NZ_CACVBO010000001.1, from coordinate 1,196,695 downwards.
GCAGGCGGCCTACGACGGATCGACTGGATGCTACGCAAGCCCGTGGATATTTTCGTGCTAGCCCTCGGTGCCAACGACGGCCTGCGCGGCACCGACACCGAAGCCACTGCGAAGAACCTCCAAGCCATCATCGATAAAGTGAAAGCGCGCGCCCCCGAGGCAACGATCGTCGTCGCTGGGATGCGCCTACCTCCGAGCCTCGGCACAGACTACACCGATGCCTTTGCCGCCATCTATCCCACCCTCGCAGAAGCGAACGACGCCGCGCTCATCCCGTTTCTGCTAGAAGGCGTCGGCGGAGAGATCGAGCTGAACCTCGCCGACCGCATTCATCCAAATTCACAGGGGCACGAGATTGTAAGCGAAACAGTCTGGCGCGTGCTGTCTCCGATTCTTTGACTAAGGCGCTCCATACCACCTAGTAAAAAGTGTATTAGAGCTATTTCGCGACTTTCAATGTAGGGGCTTTGCTTCGCGAAGACCGAGCAGAGGCCAGAACAAACGAAGCTCTGTAACACTCCTAGGCTAGACGCTTCCAAGGGAATGAGGCACTCATTTCGGCCCCAGAGCCTCAGCACACGCACACCGCACAGATCGAAACGGCATTCGCCGATCCGCTACAAATCCGGGGTTCACACTCTTCCATTCTTCCATCGCTGAGCTACGGAGGACATGCCGCACGATCGTGCTCCGTCAGCGTTTGCAAGACGCACTTTCGGGCTCCGCCTAAAAAGCACTTGCGCCCTGCGATGAGCCGATTCTAGTTGCAACACTTAGAAACCGAAACAGATTATTACGCATGCACTCCGACACTTTACTAAAGCGTATCACCATGTCTGCGAATATTTGCCATGGAAAGCCATGCATTCGTGGATTACGCTACCCCGTTGAGTTTATCTTAGAAATGTTGAGCGGGGATTCGACAGAAGCAGAATTGTTAGAAGATTATCCTGATCTAGAGCCAGAAGACTTTAAAGCCGCTCAGGCCTACGCCGCTCGACTTGCTAAAATCAAATCCTTCGCTCCCTTAACGGCTGCATGAAATTTGTTGTCGATGCGCAATTACCCAAGCGCTTAGTCATTCAGTTGCGAAAATTGGGTCACGAAGCCCAGCACACTTGGGGGCTCGAATTCGGAAATCGCACTCCAGACGATCAGGTCGCTCAAATCGCAGATCAAGAAAATGCAGTGATCGTGACCAAAGATGCCGATTTTTTAAATGCACACATTTTGATCGGTTCGCCTAAAAGGCTATTGCTTCTCTCTACTGGCAATATTTCGAATCGCGCGCTTCTAGAGCTGTTTGAAGGACACATGGACGCGATTGCCTCAGCGCTGAGCCAATCTAATTTGGTAGAACTGAATCAAGTCGGCCTTGTGATTCATTAACCAAAGCACACGCACACCGCACAGATCGAAACGGCATTCGCCTATCCGCTACAGAATCCGGGAGTAGCGGAATGAGGCACTCATTTCGGCCCCAGAGCCTCGGCACACGCACGCCGCACAGACCGAAACGGCATTCGCCGATCCGCTACAAATCCGGGAGTAGCGGAATGAGGAACTCATTTCGGCCACAGAGCCTCGGCACACGCACACTGCACAGGTCGAAACGGCATTCGCCGATCCGCTACAGAATCCGGGAGTAGCGGAATGAGGAACTCATTTCGGCCACAGAGCCTCGGCACGCGCACACCGCACAGATCGAAACGGCATTCGCCGATCCGCTACAAATCCGGGCGTAGCGGAATGAGGAACTCATTTCGGCCGCAGAGCCTCAGCACACGGACAAAAGCACAGCGCAAGAGTCGTTTCAGCATTTCCAAAATTTCCGCTTTCCGCTTTCCGCTTTTCCGCTTTTCCGAAGTCTTGCACAAAAACAAGCATTTTGACTAGCTCGCTGAAATCGCGGGCAAATAGCAGCGTTGCTGCTAATTACTCTGCCGTCTCAACCACGGTCACCTTATAAAAAGCGGAATCCGCCTGAAAGGCATCCACGACCTCGCTGAATTCACCCACCGCTAAAATATCAGAACCAACAGGAACATAGGATCCCCCAACTTCTGCGGCCCACATAATTCTATAAGTTTTCCCAACAACCGATTCCCATTGTATACGGAATCCTCCTTCGGCCTCCGGCTGGATTCCATACACTCTAAACAATGAACTAGCATCCTGCGAATCTGTGCCGGCAACATACTCACTGCCATTATCTTGACCGTCACTGTCATCATCGGCCAAACCGTTGGTCGCGTCAAATGGAGTCCCATCTACGACATCTGGCAGTCGATCATTATCATCATCGGGATCCCACGAGTCCTTTAGGCCATCCCATTCGTTATCAGGTGCACGGCGTAGCTCTCCGAGAGATACCCAGCCCAGATTTTCGCTCCATGCATATCCGGAAAAAACACCCGCATCATCCATCGCGGCATTCTCAGACACATTAGCGCCAAAACGAATCCAGCCAGTATTCTCCGACCAAGCGTAGCCCTCGAGCATGCCAGTCTCAACAGAACGATTCACTCCTGTATCCCCAGACTGCTGTGTATAAGCCAAACCATCCACAGGCCCTTCGCCAAAGGAAATCCAGCCAACATTCTCAGACCAAGCATACCCCTCCAGCCACGCTTGCTTAACCACAAGACCATAGCTCCCATCGGCCGCATTCAGCCAACCGACACTCTCCGACCACGCAGCCCCCTCCTCAGGCTCTAGCGTCGAGGGAGCGGCGACCGCAGTCGCACTAAACAAGCAAAGGGAAATCAACTGTAGAAATCGGAGCATCAATAATTACTGGCTAAGGCTCTCCCATACATTCGCCCACGGCTCGCCGGCGTCTTCCACTGCCGGACTAGCCGCCGGGTTAATCGCATCTCCAGTGAGTTCACGTCCAATCGTGCCATTGCCTAAATTATAAGCTGCTGCACTCGCCGTCACCACCGTGTTTTGGACAATCAAGCCCGAACCTTGGATACCTATACCGGACACAAACACGTGGTTGTTCCGAATTAAAGCTCCGTCAGCGGCGTTGATCCCGTTTTCGCAATCTGCGATGACGTTATCCGTTATGTTTAAGTCTGGAGCCTGTCCATCGACCGCCCAGATCAGGCTGAGAAAGCTATTATCAGAAATAACGGCCGCAGAGCCAGCAGAGACTCCCGTCCCAAACCCGGAAAAGGAGCAGGCCACGACACTACTCCCTGAGTTTTCTATTTCGAGCGCCGTTCCCGCCCCCTTATCACTACAGTCAAAAACCGTATCGCGCGCCTGAACTTGGTCGACGACCAAACCATTAGCCCCAGCACGAAAGACTGAACCAAGTATAATTGCCCGACCATTCACGCGGCCGAGATCGTCCGCCGAAATCACGCTATCCCGGACAGTGATTTGCTCCACGTCGATCGCAGTTCCACATTCTAGAATCTCGCATTGGTTTAAGATAAAAGTGCCCCCACTTAGCCCGGTGGTAAAGCCTTCCACCACAGAACCTGAAAGGAGGAAAGTAGATGAAGGGTCCCCTCCCAAGCCAAGCCCTCCGTCTTCACCAGCAATTACCTGAGTGTCGCGCAAACTTGCGCGACCACCCAGCACACCATTGAAGCCTGAGATGCTCGAAGAGACGATCGATACACCGTCGCCCAGCTCTAGAGTGCCCCCGGAACCGCTGAACTCAACATTACGAAAACGGCTCTTCTCAAATAGGCGGACTGGACCGTAGCTTTCTGTCATCTCGATCAGGCCTCCAACGAAAACGGACCTTCCAGGGATATCTAGATCGCTCAGAGCTTTGATTGAGCAATCTTTGAACGAAAGCAGGCCATAGGCAGGCGTCTCTGGTGCATCAACCAGCTCATTCAAACGCTCAATCGTGCAGCCTCTAAAAATCGCAGACCCACCGTTAAAGCTTCCACTCAAAAGTATTTCACTCGCACCAATGGCCCCGACAGGGGAAAACACACAGCGCTCGAAGTTTAAAGATGACTGAAAACTGTTTAAGCTAAGAGCGTCGTTATAAATGAGAAATTGAGTATCTTCGGCTCGGAGAGAGACTGATGAGCTACATTGAATCAATGTAACGTATCCCTTTAAAACTCCCCGGCGAAGAAACAGACTGACGTCATTCTCCAGCTCAATTGCCGTGCCGTCTGGATAAGCAGAGGTATCTCCGTTCATCTGGAAGTCCATCAGGCTGACGGCTCCTAGACCGGAGAGCGCGATTGCCGAGTTGCTGCCGGAAACAGTGATATTCTTTAGCACATAGGTAGAATGCTCATCAGTCTGTGGCATATTGAGCCCGATGGGATAACCCACAACAGCCAGACCATCCACATCGAGCGAAGCGCTGCCTAATTGCAGCGCAAAATCTTGAGTGCTGCTAGACGATCGAACAAAGGTGCAACCTCGGACTAACAGCTTTGAGCCCTCGAAATTCACCGACCCTCCTTCGAAATGAAGCTTTTCAAGCCTCAAGTCATTGTCTGCGTCTATCGCCGAAATAGCGGTTCCGGAAAGCAGCGTGCCATTGCGAAGTATCACTGGCAGCGTTGAGGAATCAGAGCTGACTCCGATCAAGTTTTGCATGCTATGCGCGAAGCCCCCAAAGTCGATCGTCACTCCCCCAGCCTGCACAGCTAGTTCATCGATTGATGCTGCCTTGGTGAAAAAATAATGCCCTGGGGTATCGATGACGATCTGAGTCTGCCCCTCCGGATCAATCGGAATGCGCGGCTCGATCTCATCGAGCGTCTTCATCGTTGAGGATGGCGGCCCCACAGGAGGCGTCAGATCACCAGCAGAAACATAAAAACCAGGCAGCAGGACAACGGCTGCGGTAAAAAGTGTCGTTTTCAAAGTAAACATAAGAGGTAAGGACTCAAAAAAGGAATGTCATCGCAAAGCTGAAGCGAGGTCAATTATTTACATCGCATAACATCGTTATCATCCAAAGCCCACATAATGATACGCCCTCGTCCTGCTTATCAAAACTAGACATCGCAAGCAACATACACCAAAAAGACACAAAACTCGCCACAAAGCATCACCTTCATTCCAAGCTTGCAAACATATCAAGATATACTGATACGTTGATATTTACTTTCTATGAGCACCACAGTTTCCAACAAGCCACTGACCGCCAAAGGTCAACTCCTCGCCGATCTCTTCGCACAGCGCATCGTCTTCCTCGATGGTGCCATGGGCACAATGATTCAGCAATACAAGCTGGAGGAGAAGGACTTCCGCAACGAGAGCTTTGCCGACGACAAGGGCGACCTCAAGGGCAACAACGACCTGCTCAGCATCACCCGCCCCGATGTGATCGAGACCATCCACCGCCAGTTCCTCGAAGCGGGCGCGGACATCATCGAGACCAACACGTTCTCGGGCACCACCATCGCGCAGGCCGACTATCACCTCGAGCACCGCGTGCGGGATATCAATATCGAGTCCGCAAAACTAGCGCGCAAAGTAGCCGACGCCGTGTCCGCCGAACAAGGCCGCCCGACGTTCGTGGCCGGCGCGATCGGACCCACCAATCGCACCTGCTCGCTCTCACCCGACGTCAACCGCCCGGAATACCGCGCGACTAGCTACGACGAACTTTACAAGGCCTACTACGCGCAGGTCGAAGACCTCGTCGCGGGCGGCGTCGACCTCCTGCTGCCAGAAACCGTGTTTGATACGCTCAACCTCAAGGCCTGCCTACACGCCATCGAGGATTTCTTCGATACACAGGAAGAGCGCCTACCGGTCATCGTATCGGTTACCATCACCGACCTCTCTGGTCGCACCCTTTCCGGGCAAACCGTTGAAGCCTGCTGGAATTCGATCCGCCATGCCAAGCCACTCTGCGTCGGCCTGAACTGCGCACTCGGCGCGGACCTGATGCGTCCGTTCCTCACAGAGCTGTCCCGTGTCGCCGATACCAATGTCCACGTCTACCCCAATGCCGGCCTCCCCAATCCATTGGCTGCCACGGGTTACGACGAAACACCGGTCCACACGGGCAGCGCTGTCGGTGGATTCGCCAAAGACGGCCTAGTCAATTTGGTCGGCGGTTGCTGTGGCACCACGCCCGACCACATCGCGGCCATCGTCAAAGAAGTCAGCCAATACGCACCACGCGCCATCCCAACGGTGACGCCTGCGCAACGCCTCAGCGGACTCGAAGCCTTCAACATCATTATGGGCGAGACTCCATTTGTGAATGTCGGCGAGCGCTCCAATGTTACCGGGTCCCCGCGTTTCAAAAAGCTGATCAAAAACGACGACTTTACTGGCGCTCTCGCCATCGTCCTCTCGCAAGTCGAGAAAGGCGCACAGATCATCGATATCAATTTCGACGAAGGCATGCTCGACGGCGAAGCCTGCATGACACGCTTCCTCAACCTCGTCGCCTCCGAGCCGGACATCTGTAAGGTGCCGATCATGATCGACAGCTCCAAGTGGTCCGTCATCGAAGCAGGGCTCAAATGCGTGCAGGGCAAGTGCATCGTCAACTCGATCAGCCTCAAGGGCGGCGAAGACGAATTCAAGGCGCAGGCCAAGAAGATCATGCGCTACGGTGCCTCCACCATCGTCATGGCCTTTGACGAAAAGGGCCAAGCCGCAACGCGCGACGACAAGGTCGCCATCGCCGAGCGCTCCTTCAAGATCCTCACCGAAGAAGTGGGCATGGATCCACAGGACATCATTTTCGACCTCAACATCCTCACCGTCGCGACCGGCATGGAGGAGCACAATAACTACGCCGTCGACTTCATCGAAGCCGTCGAAGAAATCAAAAAGCGCTGCCCAGGCGCCCGCACCAGCGGCGGCCTCTCTAATATTTCCTTCTCCTTCCGCGGTAACAATCCGGTGCGCGAAGCCATGCACGCAGCCTTCCTGCATCACGGCATCGCCAAAGGCCTCGACATGGCCATCGTCAATCCTGGCATGCTCATGCCTTACGACGAGATCGATCCCGCCTTCAAGGTGCTGGTCGAGGACGTGTTGCTCAACCGCAACGACGACGCTACCGAGAAACTGATCGACTTCGCCGAAGCCATCAAAGCTGGCACCGTCACCCTCGGCACAGGCACACCCGAAGAGCGCATCAACGCAGCCATGCTCGAAGGCATGAACATCCTGCGCGAACTCTTCGAACGCGCCACCAAGGAAAAGAATCCTGAAGTGCTGGAAGCTTTTCTCAAATCCGGAAGCGGCGCAGTGCCCGCAGCTGCGGAAAAAAAAACGGCTGACGTAACAGACGACTGGCGCAACGGCACCGTTGAAGAGCGCCTCTCTCACTCGCTGGTCAAAGGTATCGTCGCGCACATCGACGCCGACACCGAAGAGGCACGCCTCAAATATCCGAAGCCGCTCAACGTCATTGAAGGGCCGCTGATGGACGGCATGAAGGTCGTCGGTAAACTCTTCGGCGATGGCGACATGTTCCTGCCACAGGTGGTGAAAAGCGCCCGCGTCATGAAACGCGCCGTCGCACACTTGCTGCCGTTTATGGAAGCTGAAAAGGCCGACGCTACCGCCAGCTCCTCGGCGGGTAAATTCTTGATCGCCACCGTTAAAGGCGACGTGCACGACATCGGTAAAAACATCGTTGGCGTCGTGCTCGCCTGCAACAACTACGAAGTCAAAGACCTCGGCGTGATGGTATCCTGCGATAAGATCCTCGAAGAAGCCGAAGCCTGGGGCGCCGACATCATCGGCCTCTCCGGCCTGATCACGCCCTCGCTCGACGAGATGATTTTCAACGCCGACGAAATGAAGAAGCGCGGCTTCACTCAACCGCTCCTCATCGGTGGCGCGACCACCAGCAAGGCACACACCGCGATCAAGATCGCTCCGCACTACGACCAACCAGTCGTCCGCGTCGGCGATGCCTCGCTTGTGACGGAGATCTGCAACAAGCTGCTCAATCCCGAGACCCGCGACACCTTTGCCGCCGAAGTCGAAGTCGAGAACGTCAAGCAACGCGAACGCTTCGCCAAAGCCAACTCAACCAAGGATCTGATTCCACTCGAAACCGCCCGCGAAAAGCGCTTCACCTGCGACTGGGAAAACGCCGACCTCAAAGCACCCAACGCGCAAGGCGTCACCGTCAGCGATCATATCCCGCTCGAAGAGCTCGCCGAATTCTTCGACTTCTCCCCACTCTTCTGGACCTGGGAGCTCAAAGGCGTGTATCCAAAAATCTTCGACAGCGAAAAATACGGGGAACAAGCCAAGAGTATTTACAACGACGCCAAGGCATTGCTCGAGCGCATCGTCAAAGAGAAGCGCTTCCGCGCACGCAGCGCCGTCGGTCTCTGGCCCGCCAACTCAATCGGCGACGACATCGAAGTCTACGGCGACAACGGCGAAGTGCTCGACGTGCTCCACACCCTGCGCCAACAAAAGAAAAAGACCAAGGGCGACACCTACTATGCGATGAGCGATTTCGTCGCACCGAAGGAAAGCGGCCAAGTCGATGCCTGCGGCGCCTTCGTCGCCTGTATCCACGGAGTGGATACCTTCGCCAAAGAATTCGAAGACGCCCACGACGACTACAGCTCGATCATGGTCAAAGCCATCGGCGACCGTTTCGCCGAAGCCCTCGCCGAATACACGCACCAGAAAGTCCGCAAGGAGCTCTGGGGCTACGCAGCCGACGAAGCCCTCAGCAATGAGGAGTTGATCAAAGAAAAGTATCGCGGCATCCGCCCGGCAAGTGGGTATCCCGCGACACCGGACCACACCGAGAAAGCAACGATCTGGAAGCTCCTCGACGCCGAAGTCAACACCGGCGCGGCGCTCACCGAGAACTTTGCCATGACCCCCGGCAGCTGCGTCAGTGGCCTCTACTTCGCCCATCCCGAAGCGAAATACACCTTGGTCGGCCCAATGAACAAAGATCAGATGGAAGACTACGCCCAGCGCAAAGACTTCGATCTCGAAACCACCGAACGCTGGCTAGCACCGAACCGGGGCTATTAGGGGAAGAGAGCGGAGGGAAGAGACTTGAGACCTGAGAGCGGAGGGCTGAAACCCCAGGATCTTCAGCCCTCAGGTTTCCGATCTCAGATCTCTGTCTCAGCTGCTCGTGTCATGCCCTTGGGGTGCTTTAGACTCAGTCTCACGGCTCAACACTCCGCGAAGACACTGACCGGCAACACTTCGATCTTCTCATCGAGCATGTAGCGTTTCGTTCCAGTGTAGGCGATGTATAGATGCTCCAAGGAGAGCAACTGCATTGCCGAACGCATCGAAGCGGTCACTTGCGGCTTATCTGTGAACTTACATTCCATGCCGATCCGCTTGCCATTAATAAACATCAATAGATCCAATTCCGCATCGCTCTGCGTTGACCAAAAATACTGATCCTCTGGTTGAAAATACTGTAACGCTTGCTCAATCACGAAGCCCTCCCACGACGCACCCAATTTCGGATGGGCGAGTAATTCCGCCTCGTTCGCAATGCCAAGTTGATAATGTAAGATGCCAGAATCCCGAAAATAAATCTTCGGCGATTTAACCTGACGCTTCTTAATATTCTCAAACCAAGGCTGTAACTGTCGCACCATGAACGCACCCGTCAATATATCCACATAGCGCTTTGCCGTAGGAGCCGTGATCCCCAGAGAACGTGAGAGCTCTGCATTATTTAAATTCTGCCCATGATAATGACTCAACATCTTCCAGAGGCGGCCAATTGCAGTCGGTGCAATTTCAAGCCCGAGCAAACCAAGGTCGCGCTCCAAAAAGTCACGACTGAAGTTCTTGCGCCAAAACACGCTCTCCGCCTCAGATGCAGCGAGAAAGGAACGCGGAAATCCGCCACGGATCCAAAGTGAGCGCAACGATGCCGTGCCCGTTTCACTAAGCGAAAATCCCGCCAGCTCAATTGTGGCGATTCGACCCGCCAGTGTCTCGGATGATTGACGCAACAGGTCAGGCGATGCGCTTCCCAGGATCAGGAACTGAGTTTGATTATTAGGCCGATCAATCAACACACGAAGCGTAGGGAAAAGATCTGGACGGCGCTGCACCTCATCGATCACCACAAGACCTGATAGGCTTCCCAAAGCAAAGGCTGCATTCTCCAGTCGAGCGACATCCGCCTCATCCTCAAGGTCGAAGTAATTCGGCGAATCAAAATCCACAAACTCACGTGCCAAGGTCGTTTTCCCACACTGCCTAGGCCCCACGAGGGCAACCGCTCGACTGAATTCCAGAGCATTGCGCAAAGTAGCGACTTCCCGCTCACGTGTCAGTGTTGAATGTGGAGTTGGCATAGACGTATGGAACCACCCTTGCCCATAAATGCAAATCGAAAATCATCTTTTCGATTTGCATTTATGCAGTATCAATAGATACCAATGCGGGAAGAATACTGAAACTACTTCAGTAGCTGCGCTCTTTAGACGCAGTTCTCAGAGCAACTCCGACGCACGTTTGCTGAAGCTGCACGCTACGAAATCTCGAAGTGGTGGCTGGCTCGCACCGAACAGAGGGTATTAGCTGAGCCTGCGGCTCAGAGTGAGGAGTGCGGTGTGAGGAGTGGGAAGTGGCTGTCTTCAGCTGCCGTTTGCTTATTCGTTTCCACGGTAGCCAGATGGCAACCAGCCAACTCCAGAACAACTCTCACTCATCATTATGGAGCGTAGGCCTCCGGCCTAACGACACCGCCTAGCCATGCGTCTCTGGAACCGCACGTTGGGCGAGACGCCCACGCTCCATAGTTGAATCTAAAAATCTTTTGATTCGATCATCCACAATAGTCGTATTAATAATACGACTATTGCGAATGATTCATGCACTAACAACGCTCAACTGCGCCCTCTTGCCCTTGACGCAGCGCGTAGGGCGAGACGCCCTACCTCCCAAAAACGACCACACACCAACTGCGCCAGCCTCCGTGTCTTCGTGACTCCGTGTGAAAAACAGCAGAGCCAGAGAGCAGGAGACAACACTCAACGTCCAACACATACCATTGCAAACAGAACGACATGCCCCAGTTCTCCCCTGAACACATCGGACTCGCTCTGTGTTAATTATGTGCCTTGGGTGCTCTGTGCTCTCTAGTGACCAACGGAAACGGGTGGTTAAAAAAGCAGAGCCTCAGAGCAGAAGATCGGCGTTTAATTTAAACGTTTGGTGCCATTTCTCCTGGCCCCATTTCTCCCCTCACTATCACGTCCCGAGCTCGTTTTTCCTTGATAATCAGAGCTTGAACTGCCCTAGCACACAGTGGATGATACATAAATGAAAAATCCCGAGGCAACATTGACGATGAAAGTCGTTCGTGGACGTAGCACACGTGCACCGATGCCACGATCAGCTGCTGCAAACATTTGGAGACGCTTTGATCGTTTACAACGAAGCCTCGCTCCCTTGAGAAAAGGACAACGCACAACAAGGGGCATTCATTATGGCAACGGATCTTGAGCCAAGAGATCCAGAATCCGGAGACTTGCTAAAAATTTGCGCGGCCCTGAATGCCGCAAATGCTTCTTATATTGTAATTGGCGGCATGGCCATGGTCGCACATGGATTCAATCGAGGCACTGAAGATATTGACCTCTTAGTTGACCGAGCAGTTGAGAATATACAAAAGCTCCGGCAAGCACTATCGATCCTACCTGATAATGCCGTTCGCGAGGTGCGCGATTCAGATATTGAAGAGTATGGCGTCGTTCGTGTCGCCGATGAGGTTGTGGTTGATTTAATGGGCACCGCATGCGGCATTGATTTCCAAACAGCACAGGATCGTGTTGTATGGAAAGAATTTGAAGGTGTTCGTATCCCCTTTGCCACACCAGAGCTGCTATTGGAAACGAAGCAAACCGTCCGCGAAAAAGACGCAATCGACCGCCTCTACCTAAAGCGGATTTTAAGCGAGAGTGACAGTTAGCTTGGTGAGGGGCGACGGAGTCGCTGTTCCTAGTTCGACCACAAGCAGGAGGATGGACACTCCTGCCCATACGCAGAGACAGAGATCAAAGGACAGAGACTAGAAGTCAGAAATCGGAGGACAACACTCAGAGGCCAAAAGTCAGAGACCAAAGGAAACGAAGGGTAGCTAAAGCAACCGGCGGAGCCTTCAGGACGAGCTTCTCGCAGAGAGCTTGTTGTCATTCCAATCAGTTTAACCGGGAGATCTCAATCGCCTGTCCCTAAAAATGTCCCCCGACTCTTAAATTCACAGCATAAAAAACGTTAGCCGTATCGCTAAAAGAAAACCCGCACAATGCGGGTTCTCAATCATTCAAAAGCCAGCCACCACGACATAACAAGCGCGCAGCGCTGCACTCACACTCTAATCGCGTGGGACGTAGTCCTTTACGCGATCACTCTCCGCGCAACGCGCGCGCCCATTCCTTCGCCAAGGCATCCTGCCCCAAATGCGCATACGCATACGCCGCTCGCGCTTTTCCAATAAGCCCTCGGGATCGGCACTGATCTGATCCAGCGCCGCCGCAAGCCCCGCAACATCGCCCGGCGCCACGAACCAGCCTCAACCCTAACCGAGTGAGACGAAGTCTTTTACGCGGTCAAATCCACCAAATCCGAATCTTCCGGTGCGATTGCGAGGATCGCCAAACACATTCAGGTGCCTGTCCCTAAAAAATCCCTGTCCCTAAAAAATCCCCTAAAATGACATTGATTCGATCATTCACAATAGTCGTATTATTAATACGACTATCGAGTATAATTAAAGCACCTACGACGCCACGGAGGCTTAACCAGCGCGAAGTGCACCCAGCACTCAACCCGAGGGCGGAGCCAACAGGCACAAAAAAGCCCGCAGATGCGGGCTTTTGAAAATAGAATGGCTTCCACCTATACGCCTGCGGCGTCTTGTAGCACTTGCTCAAACTTAACAGCCATCGCATCACGACTAAATTGAGACTCTGCTAGCGCTCTTGCATTTCGACTCATTTCAGCAACCAATGTTGGATTTCCTTTCAATTCAATCAGACGGTCAGCGAACGCTCCAGCATCCCCTGGTGCCACCGCATAGCCGCACTGATTATCATGCACTAGTCCAGCAATCCAACCAGTCATGTTTGTCAACACAGGCTTGCCTGCCGCAAGTGAATCAAGCGTTTTCAATTTCCTGTCCCCTAAAATGCCCTTCGCGCTGTCGCCTTACGACTAGTGACCAACGGGAACGGGTGGTTCAAAAAATACAGAGCCTCCGTCAGTGTTTGTTCCTTCACTTACCCATAGGCCTCCCCACCAACCCAAAATCCACTGAATGCAGCTCAATAAAATCATCCTTTGACTGCCGGTAATTCCAAAAATTTATGCGGAGATCATACGCTCCGACAGGTGCGGCGATAGGAATCACCACGCGTGTAAACCCATCACTTTGCCCGGCAGGAAACATCAATGGGATGTCGGCCTGGAACTGGTGCCCCGCAATGTCAGACCACAATAATTGCACCTGTATACGGCAATCCCCACTTACAGAATACTCAGCTTCAAAGTCTAACACGTAGGACTTCTCTCCGATCACAGGAAAAACAGAACCCATCACACAATAATCTGCACCGGAAATCCGCACCCCTGCACCGTCATCAATGCGATCCACCACGAAATGCTCACTCGGTCTCACTTTAAAATGCCAACCGGAAACCGAAGGCAAGGCAGGCCCTGGAAACTTCCTCGGATTCAGAGTCTGACCTTTGCTACTCAGGCTTGGATTGGATCGCATTGAAACAAACGCCTCGCCGGCAGCCTCCAACTCCAAAGCCACATCAGCCACCTGTTGATACTCAGAAGGCACTTCCACAGCCGAAATCACACCAGAATGCGCCAGCGCAGCAAGTGCCACCGGTAGCGGATCGGATTGTGGCAGCTTTACAAAATCATTCAATCGGCGGTGCATCGGCTGTTGAATCAACGCAGCAGCATAATGCTTAAACTCGCTTCGAGCCGTCACAAACCGAGCCACCAAGCTAGGCAACTCATCCGCCTCGCCACGATCATTCAGCACCGCTAGGCTCACATTCAGCATCCCGACACGTGCTCCTTGATAGGCAGCATAGTGCTCCGTCAAGCGGAAGGCATCGGATACTACTTGCACGCGTTCCAATCGACGAGTATCTGCTTCAACCAGCAGCGCTGCCGCTTCCAACTGCTCACGCATTGCACGCAGTGTCGCTTCCGAGAACAGCGCGATCCCTGCCTCATTCTGAAAGAATTTAATCCAGCCGGCCTCCCCTTCATACTCATTACGCTGCAACTCCGCTAATTCATAAAACGCCTGCATCGGCTCAGCTGCTGCACCAAAGAAGTTTGCGTAGAACTCACTCAGCAGATCATTCACATCCTCAGTCGGATCCCACAGCAACTGCGCCATCAACCAAGCCTTGGGGCCATCCAAGCCCCAAGAGGCCGGCAGCTTGGCGTGAAACGCAGTGACGCCCTGTTCACTCATGTAACGCAGACTCTCTGCCATCCATTGACTAAATTGACGCGGATACGGATAAGCTGGCCCATAGTAATAGTCCCACGTCGCAACGCGCTCAGCGCCCGAATCGCACCACCTTCGAATCAAGGCCTGATCCTCCGCACGATAAGCGGGGTCATGCCATTGCGCTCGATCCGAAGTCAGGATCGGCATGACGCGCGGGTGTAATTGGAACTCAGGCGACTGCTCCGTCCAATAATACGCCAACTGCGTCAGATAACGTGGGCGACCATCCGTTGTCCAGAGCAGCGCATCCTCCTCGAACACCTGCTCGGCTACAGCATTCATAAATCTGAAGACTAACTCTGTATAATTCGGACGCCCTCGAAAATACTGTAAGGGCTCCACCACTGCCTGCGTCGCAGCAGACTCATCAAACTTCATCGTATCATTCAATGACAGTGAAATACTCGTGCGCTCCGGATACGCCTCAAAATACGAACGCACCGCATCCGCTGCGATTTCAACTGTCCTGGGATTGGTAAAATCAGGCTGCGCACCACGCGAACGGCTTCCCTTAGGGGCTTTACGCACCCCGTCAATCAATGGAAATACATCCGGCTCCTGCTCATATAACTCAGGCGTAAAAATCGTCGCTAAGGCATGACTGAAATCATAATCCTGCACCAATCGATTGCGGGTCTGAAAGACCCCAGCCTGCCCTGGCACTCCCCGCTGAATAAATGCCGGAGCTTGGTCCCACCGGCGCTCAGGAAACAAGCGCATCGGCTCACCCACAAACTCAAGGCCTAACTCTCCAGGCCAATACCACCGTGCCCCTAAGACATCCCGACACAAGGTATAGATTCCATTGACAAAGCCCTCATCCGTTGCCGCCTCCACGAAGACACGTGTGCGCTCGCGATGAATATTCAGTCGATCCCATGGTAGCCTATTACGACGTAACACGATCGAGTTCTTTGGGGAAGTTCCCAGCGGCATGTCACGAACCTCAAGGCTCACATCATAGCGTAGCTGCATCAATTCCTTCAAATCCTCCACAGCAGTCAGCAGAGTATCACCTGCATCACAAGGAAGCACCAGGTATTCAATTGCTGACATTCGCAGCTGCTCTGAACCTAGATCGCGATCATTCCGCCAAGAAGGCGCACGCCCCGCAAAGGCCAAGATCGGCACACAAAGCATAATTAAATAACGACACATGCAATCAAGCATACCGACCACTACATCTCAAGAAAGCACAAAAAAGCCCGCACACGGCGGGCTTTTCGAAACAATGACCAGACATTCTATCAATTCGCTTTTAGATGCATGGCTTTCAGCATTTGTTCTGTCACCTTTTCGACATCATAGAGTTCTTCAGCCATGGCACGACTTGCCTTGCCCATTGTCTCCACTAAACTCGGATCCTTCAAAAAGGACTCCAATGCAACAGTCAGCGCTTCAGAGTCACGCGGTGGAATCAAATAACCATTCTCCCCCTCATTCACCGTCTCTTTACAGCCACGAGTATTGCAGGTCACGATCGGACGTCCCATCGACAAGCTCTCAAGAATGGTGCGAGGCACGCCTTCCATATAAAATGATGGAAGCACAAACACGCTCATTTCACGCAAATACGGGCGCACATCCTTTGTCACTCCATGATACTTGATATAGCCCTCAGACACCCACTCGTCGAGCTGAGCCTGAGTAATTGCAGCAGGGTTCGAATCCAACGCCCCTAAGATACCAAACTCAACGCGCTCACCATACTTCGCCTTCAAGGCTTTTGCGGCTGCGGCATACTCAATCAGTCCCTTATCTCGGATCAGACGACCGATAAACAAAAAGCGAATCGGATCCACAGGAGGAGCTGAACACTCAAACTCATTTAGATCCACCCCTGAGCCATTCACGCGCACCGCCGTCGTATTCGGACCAATCAAGTGACACTCTCTAAAAGTCTGCAAATCATCTGGGTTCTGAAAAAACAAGACCTCCACTCGCTTCAGAGCAAAACGGTAAAGCGGAAACACCATCTGCTGTAGAATTTTCTTTATGAACGAAGGATTCGGAGCAAATAGATAGCCGACACCAGGGATCAGCGCATGTATTGTCTTCACGCCAGCAAACCGAGCGGCTAAACTGCCGTAAATCACAGGCTTGATATTATATGAGAAAACAAGATCTGGCTGTTCAGTTTTAAGAAACTTTTTCAACTTCAGAAAATAAGCTAAATCTGCAAACGGATTCATCCCCGTCCGCTCCAAAGCAATAGCCTGATAATCAATCCCTAGCGTCTTCAGTTGCTCAACCTCAGATGCTTCATGGTCAGGTGCTGAAGCCGTAACGTGATCCGCATTCGCAACAAACCCCTGAAGCAAACGCTTCCTAAAATTGAGGAATGAATCACACTTCCCGCTAAATACGATTACTTTTTTCATTTACTATAGAATACAGAATAGACGCCAACCGTTCGGATAGCGCACGATCATCAAATCGCTTTAAGTTCTCGTGACCACGAGCGACTAAATCAGCCAAGAATACCGAATCACTCATGATACGGTGTATACCAGCTTCGAGCTCATCGATCGACTCAGGGTCTACCAATAACGCAGCATCGCCTGCGACTTCAGGAAGTGCTGAAGAATTCGATGTAATGACAGGCGTCCCCGCCGCCATCGCTTCTAAGACCGGGATACCAAACCCTTCGTGTAGGGATGGGAATAAAAACAACTCGGCTTTCTGATACAAGCCAGGTAAGTATTGATCCTCTACAAAACCAGTTACTAAGACATCCTTCGCATATTCAGTCCCAGCGAGCGCATCTTCAATCAAAGTGGTGAATGATGCGTTGGCCTTGCCAACGATCACCAAAGCAATACTGCGACCATCCTTAGCACGATACCTTGAGTAAGCACTAATGATACGCTTCAAATTCTTTCGAGGTTCCAAATGGCCAACACAAAGAAAATAGTCCCTTCCATCCAAGAATTGATCTACATTTGAAGGTAGCGCATTCTCTTCACTCATAAATGCGCGGGCATCAAATGAGTTATAAACAACCTCGACTTTCGAAGGATCCGCCCAGCCATTCTCAACGATATCCTGCTTCGTAAACTCAGAAACTGCCACGATTTGATCCACTCGCTTGAGCGTATAAGGAACCAAAGTCTTCAAAAAAATCAGTCGGAAACGTGAATAAGTCTCTGGTTGCGTGATAAAGCGTAAGTCATGCACTGTAAAACATGTCTTGGCACGCATCGAAGATAGAGGATAATATAGATCTACAAATAAGTCGACCTGTTGCGTCTTCAAATAGCCCGAAAATAGACACTTCGAAAGTAAGACTCGTTTCCACGTCGAATTAGAAGGAATTCGGGTCTGCACAATAGCATGAACCCCAGATCCCTCTAACCACTGCTGCACTTCAGAATAGTCGCAATCAGAGGCAATGAACACGACAGACTTCACTCCGCGTTCCAAGAGATTCCGAATCACCAAAGGAAGCATGACACGCTCACGGCGAACGCCCCCCGTCATTCCTTTAAAGCTCAACACCTGGTTAAATCCAACGATCATTTAAGTAATCTTTTCACTGTCGAATTGACGACTTTTAATATGTAGATGACGTATGCTTTCCATACTGGAAATCCATGCCGAACAGAAACCTTACGAAATTGCCGAAAACTCTCGACATAGTTAACATCTGAGACACCTCCAGGCTCCATTTTTGTGAGCACGTAATCATGACGCAAAGCAGGAAATTTCTTTAAGAGACGAAGCAAATAATCATAGTCGCCTGCAATTGAATACTCGAGGGAGAAGGCCCCCACCTCAGCCACCTGATCACGATGTAGAATCGTTGCAGGCTGCATGAGATAACAACCGACATTCAAACGTTCACGATCATAGATAAATGCCTTCGTCTCATACCCATCGCTTTTCAACGACCACTGATATAAGTCAAAATAGTTCAGCACACCTTTCCGTAATCTGGATAGCGCAACAGACAATGCATCATCAGACGCATAGATATCACCTGCATTCAAAAAGTGAAGCCACTCCCCTTGCGCATTTGAAAATCCCTTATTCATCGCATCATATATTCCACGATCCGACTCACTAACATAACCATCGATTCGACCTTCCTCACTAGCGCACTCTAAATACTGGCGAGTTCCATCAGTCGATGCTCCATCCACGATAATATGCTGCAATTCACACAACTTCCGCTGTGCAATGACAGAATCAACTGTCCGACTCAACCCCTCGAAATCATTAAAACAGACTGTTATTACTGTAATCACGAACGACTCAACTGTTCTGTAGATCTGAGATCTAACCGTTTCACCAATACCGCTGGATTCCCTGCAACGATCGTCCCGGGTTCAACATCCTTGGTAACCACAGAACCAGCAGCAACAACACTATCCGCCCCAATGTGCACGCCTTTTAATATTATTGAATTCATCCCAAGAAAGGCGCGCGACTCAACTACAACCGGTGCATGCTTTGCGTGCATATCATCCCCACCCGGTTGGTTACGCTCGCAGGCTAGAAGAGGATGAAAATCAGAATCGACGATCATAACTCCAGAACCAAGTAAAACATCGTCTCCAATAGTAATTTTCTCCCTTGAACATAAGACCACACCACTCATCCCAACATTTGAGCCGACCTCAATCAACGCCCCAGGCCCCATCGTTCTAAAAATGCAAGGCCGCGAAACCCCAAGCGGAGTGAAGCGAGAATTCGAATAAACCTTAACATTCTCTCCCAGTCTGATTTCTGAATTTTCACACATTGAGATAATTGGCATGCCTAACACTCTCAAGCCACGTCCGAACTTAACACCCACACCACTGAATATAATTGGCCCAAGCAATTTATACCAAAACCCACGATATACAAATCGAGTAATTTGACATGCAATTTGAAATATCCCTAGAAAAGCCTTCATATTTTTTAATTCAGATGTGCCCAGCGAGGCCCTCCTTGAACAGGGAACCTTGCAAACAAACGTATAAATAAGACAGAAATCCATAAATACGGATACCAATAATTAGATATAATAACGTAGTGTAAAAGAAGAGCCATCAATCCAGCAAGTAATAGGTAGCTGCCACATTTACGGACGACACCAAGCAATTTGAATAAGTAAACTAGGAAAACACTGGCACCCAAAACTCCAACCGCAACCAGCCACTCAGAATACAAACTAAGCAGTCCCATATACATAATCACAGAGTCCTTACTATAGCCCACTTTACCCATGATAGATGTAGTCCCCCAGCCGACTCCAAACGGGTAATTCGTGATTAATCCAAAAGTATTTATGTATGCTTGTCGTCGCTCTAAACCACTACCGATATCTCCGTCTCCGGTCAGCATCGTTGTCGCCTTCGCAAACATTCGTTTGATGACCATCTCTAAATAGCCGTCAAATGCAAAGTTTGCAATGAGCAGAGCAATAGCACCAAGAAGGCAAACCGAGATCAGTAGCTTTAACTTGCGAGTGATAATACAAATAATGACAATTGATATAGGCGCTGTGATCATTCCAATCGAACTCCCCAAGATGAATACCGCAATCGCACATAGCGCAGCAATCAGATATGCATAAACAGACTTAACAATACCTGTTGAGCTCACATATAGCATCACTGGCATGCCAAGCTCAAAAATCAATGAACTATGTCCCGACTCTTCTGATAAGCCACGGGGCCGATAGAATTCCTTCACATCCCCCCAACCAGACCAGCCGCGTCCCACCATGTTTCGGAGATCTGACTTATGCGGTATAGAGTTAAAATAAAATCCACCAAAATAATTCCTAGAAATATATTCCAGAACGATAAACACGCCATACCAGAGTAGCATAAACGCAAACATCCGCACAAGGAAGCTCACATCTTTCTCGTCGCTAATCAGCCTCAATGGGATGAACAAGTAACCCAACAATACCACGGGCAGAACCAATGTGTGCGAAACATTATTATACCTAAAATCGACTGGGCTGAACACAATCGCCAAGATACCAAAAGCCCACCCCACAACCAGCAGACCGTCATACCCCTCAAACATCTTCCCCTTACGTTGACCATCAAAGACAGTGTAAGGAAATATCATGAACAATGAGATAATTAAAGGCCATGGGAGATACGGATGTATGATATAAGCATCCGTAAACGGCAGGCTCAGACAAAATATCGCAATTAAAAATTTCTTGATCATATAACAAATAATTCACTCAGAGATGCAAATAGCACTACGAATCTAAATCTCCATTGTTTGGTTCAAATCTATCCAAATTTTCACGTATCCACTTCTCATCATTTTCCCACCACTTTTCCGCCAAAAGTCGCCCACGCTTACTCTCTGAAAAACGATACCGAATATGCTTTGCTGGCACACCAGCTACTATTGAATAATCATCCACATTCTTATTCACGATAGCTCCTGCCCCAATGACTGCACCGTGCCCAATTCGCACGCCTCCAACAATAATGGCACGCGCACCGATCCACACATCATTGCCAACTTCCAGATAATAGGATCTCTCGTCATCCACATAACTAAATTCCTCAAACAGTTGCTTGTCAGCATAAGTAAAACCCGATTGCCCCATCTTTGAATAAAAACATGGATGCGTTGATAAACGGCCATCCAATGGATGCGTCCCAGGAAGCAGCATGACATCTGGACCAATAGAGCAATAACGCCCAATATGACTACTAGGGAGAAAGCTACGTGGGCCTATATACGAACCAAAACCGATCTTAGAGCTTCTGACATTTGCAAGCGGATAGATTTTGCTACGACCTTCGAAGATCGCCTTAAATGCATTAGAAGAGAAGCAGAGCTTCACATGCTTCTTTCGATCCTCTATTACTAATCTGGGATCAGACAGGTATCGTCTTATATAATTTACCACCATCGCAGTAGCCTCTGAACAATTAAATTGTAGATAACGGGAATCATTCTCCTGCCACCAAGCCATCGCAAATCATACATAAAATCACGTAACACTCCATTTGTCTCTCGAACTCCAGATACCTGCCCCAACGAAATACCATCCCCCTCGCACTTCAGAAGTAAATTCATCACACGAGGCCTCAGTCGCAACGCATAAGTTGCAGATACATCAATACACTCCCGAACAGTTAAAATAGACGCTTCTGGTGGGTATCTCGTTAAGTCACGACAACCGAACAAATCCATAACATCTACATTTTGTGCCAGTGGGGCGTCCAACTTCGATAAAGACTCCACTGTCATTTCGAAATATACATCATAGTAAAGCGCCTGCGAGTCATCCAACGTCATAGGTAAGCAGCATTCCGCCAGCGGAAGTTGGTATGTATTATTAGCCCGCCCGACATTTGTCCCAGTGTCATTAAAATTAGTCGAATAAGAGACATTAGGATACACAAAGAAGAGTGACTCATCTACCATGTATTTAAGGTAATACTTAAGCCATGAGCATTCAGGCCACCTAGATACATACTCTGGAATATCTAAGTCCTTTGTATGATTGGCGTCGATATCATACCAAGCTCGAAATGACTCCCATTGCTGACATGTCCACACTTGCCCCCACGACTGCGGAAACTGCATGTAGAAATAGTCAACACCATTACTCACCGGTTCAAACCGAGCACCGCAATTTACATTGATTGCATGCTTATATAAAGAAATGCCAGCCACTACTTTAGAATCAGAAAACTGACGAAGTGAGCACAATACGTATTCATAGAAATACCGCGAAACCCCAATATCATCCTCAAGCATGATAATCTCTCCGTATTTTTTCGTTAGATCTCCACAACTCAGAATATGCTTCCGCAGCCCCATATTTGCAGGGTGAAGAATCACTTCCTTTTCTCCATGCTTCCATTCAAAATCGGCAGCCAACTGACAGACAGTATCACTGCCGCCACCATCAATTGAGATCACCAATCTCACCCCTCCAGATGGATAAAAGGCATAATTTAACATGCTCAAAAGTCGGCTTAAAGAACCAGGTCGATTGTATCCCGCGACTACTATTACTGGTAAACTCATACGCTATAAATCTGAAGATCCCGAAATAAGGACGAAGCACAAACTAAAATTATCATGACACAACTCGATCGCGAATGTGGTAGAACTGGCTTACTACCAATTAAAAACACATTACAGTTCCCCGAAACTGCAACCAGACCGTAGTGTCTCTATGAACTCAACGATACATACCTCAAAATAAATCGTTTTTAATCTAATTTCACTACCCTTCTAATCGATACCATCACGGACACGTAATCCATCATCACCCCAGCTATGATTGCCTCATGAAATCCAGTAATTCAACTGTCCGCTGTAAACTAAGTTCGACGCTAAAGTGCCGTTGAACGAGTTCTTTGTTCTCGAGAGCGCAATCATCACTAATACTGAGTAATCTACGTTTTTTTGAACCTGCGCCCACAATACCTTTGATATCGCAAAAATGAAACCCTAGGCGCTTTAATGCAATTGAGACAGTGCTCTCTGGCCTCAAATAAACAGTCGCACCCATCGATAGAGTCATGAGGGTATTCCCAAGAGCTTGCTGTCGGCAATGATTCATAAACACATGTCCACACTGCATCAAGAGCTCATGATAGTCATCCAATGCCATGAATTCCGTGATCGGAACAAATTGATCACCAAACAGCTCATGTCCAGCTTGTATCACGGCATCACGATATTCCTTCGTTGAGCCATAATTTAAAGGAACAATGATCTGTTGACCTTCTTCCAATTTCACATTTTCATATATATCGTAAAACAGGTCAATATGGTTATTCGTCACTGCGGATGAATTCCCGAGTAATATCGATTCTCCCAATGAACCTCGCTTACCAATTTCGATGGCTTGATCCATCCCCATCCCGACCATTCCGGTAATACATTTGGTATTGGCATGAATCAGTCGTTTTTGCTTCAACATTTCCAATTCTTCATGGATAGGAAACAATGCAACGTCAATACGAGTTGCGACAGCTTTAGCGCAGATCCTCAAGCGACGGCGACGGCCCAATAGTCCATAAACCAACCATCGTAAACGGGCTTTTAGAGTCAAAGTTAACTGCGCAGTTCGTGGAAGAAGTAAATATGTCGGGGACGATTGAAGGAGGCCATAAGCCTCAAAGCCCCAAAGATAGTAGGCGCATTTGACATCAGGGGGTAGCACACCGAGATACGCGGCCAAGTGCGCCAGCATACCATTTAGAATGACCCCCTCCCAATCATTTCGAGCCCCAACAATCACCGCTAATTCTTCGGGATTACAGACTGACTGAAAATCATCTCCCGCGACGGACTTAGTGCCTGGGTGTCTCAAGACAACATAGCAATGCTGGTTTGGCGATACTCGCTCAAAACGCATTTTTATTCGCTGAGGAAATTTAGACTCATTAAAAATCAAATGTAAAAACATACTCTAAAAATCAATTATCTTATTAAGAATGCACTACTCAACGACTAAATATTAGCCGACCAAGCCAGGATCCACACGGAACTCGCGACAAAACAGTCCTCAATTCTCCATGAACCCCTAAAGCAACAGCGCGCAATCCAAACGTGAACACAAAAATCGCTGCCATAAGAGACGACACCAGTCCAATGAGATCGAATATAGGGAATAGTGATAACACAAACCCTGCAACTGCCCAAATCACTAGAGCTAAGAGTGCGATTGGCAGGACATCCCGTATTTGTTGGCCAAATGTGTAGCCGATAAATCGTCCTGAAAAATAAGTATTCAAGAACAACGCCAAGAATGAAGTTATAATCATACCATAGATCATTGCAGTGATCCCTATACGATAAGTCAGTAGGATGTTAACTAGAACCATCACCTTCTTTATGATTTCAAGTCGGAGAAACAGATCAGAACGACCAAGTCCCATCAACGCACTTAAATTCAACGCATGTAGCGGATAGAGTGCGCCGACAATACAGAGTAATTTCAAATATTCAGCCGAAGGCAGCCACTTATCTCCAATCAGTAAGACTATCATGGGCTCCGCGACAACATACATAACTGCCATCAATGGAAAGGCAATCAAAGCACCTAATTGCACAGCTTTACTCAACCCACGACGCATTCGTTCAGGCTCATCCTGTAATGTCGAGAACAGAGGAAAGGCGATACGGCCAAGAATCGCCTGCATATTAGTCATCGGTAACTGCTGAAACCCCTTTGCGCGTTGATAATACCCCACTTCAATCGGTAAATAACACTTTCCAATGACTAAAACATAGATATTTTGAAATACTTGATCGAGCACTCCTGACACGGCCAAACGCCATCCAAAAGGAAAAATCCTGGCAAGACTGCCGAAGCAAAAAAGCAATTGAGGGCGCCACCCTGAGACAACGAAGAGGAACGCTGAGCTCAATACTGCACCTAAAATTTGATATACGACTAATGCCCAAACTCCAGCGCCATTCCACGCTAGGTAGATTGACACTGAACCAGCAAGAAAAGTGGTAGGCAGGCCCACGTAGCATAATTTCTTAAAGTCCATCGCACGTTGTATCAACGCTTGATGCACTCCACCCAATGCTCCAAAAATCAGCGATAACGATAGCCAGCGTAAAATTGGAACAAGCAATGGCTGCTCGTAGAAAATAGCAATCATTGGGGCAACCCCGCAAAGGAGTAACGCCATCAACAGCGCAATCACCATGTTTGTATAAAACACAGTCGACAAATCAACTGCACTCACAGTCTTCTGTTGAACAATCGCTTGAGAAAAGCCTGCATTGACCACCACGCGACTGATCACAATAAAGACCACAACCATCGCGATAAGACCGAACTGCTCCGGGGCCAATAGTCGAGCCAGCACAAGCTGCACAATAAAAGCACAGCCTTGCTGCCCGAAGCGTTCAAAGGCACTCCAGATAACACCTGAAGTGGCTTGCTGACGCAATGAACCTAGATTCCCCACAAGCTATTCGTGAACACGAAGTATCTTCCCTGGATTACCAATAACGACACCGCCCTCAGGCACATCCTTCAGCACGACAGAGCCCATTCCTACTACGGAATATTTCCCAATAGTAATCTTCTCGCGCGTAGAAGCATTGGTTCCGACATGCGTGCCATATCCAACCCGAACATTCGCTCCGATACAGGCATTATTGGCAATGGAGACATAATCCTCTAATACAGAATCATGGCCGACAAAACTGTTGGGAAGCATAATACAATTATCCCCTAATGTGGTGTCAGCACTCAACTGTGCCAACGGACATATCAAAGAGCCTGCTCCAATCTGACAATAATCCTGAGGAATGACAGCCGTGGGATCAATGATACTCAATAAGCGATCCTTAGGGATATTCAACGATTTCAGCTTACTCGTGGTTTCACGCTCATTGGTCATTCCAATATAGGCGATAAACACACGCGCATCATATTTCTTAATTAAATCATGAATGTCTTCCGATGGCCCTAAAACGGGATATTTCTTGTATTTTCCGATTTCGGTTCCAACTGGAACGACATCATTAAGAAAACCGCACATACGGAAACCTCCGACGCGATCCAAGATCGAAGATGCAATCATTCCGATTCCACTGCCGCCCAACATAATTACATTAGTGTCTGCCATAACTTATCCTTTATTTGATTATTATCTTAAAAAAATTCACTTCATATGTCCTCGTTGTGCGAGTGCAATACGTTCGGCCTTCGCTAGAACTTTAGTCGCACGTTTCCACATTGGTGGGCCGACTAACTTGCCGTCCAACAATGTCGTCCCCTGTCCTTTTTCGCTGCTTTCTCGAATTGCATCCATGATACGCTTCGCTTCTGAAATATCCTCTTCAGAGGGGGAAAAGACTTCGTTCGCCACATCAATTTGAGTGGGGTGCAGTAGCAATTGACCGGAAAATCCAAGCTCGCGCGCCTGCTCAACCTCACGACGGAAGCCTTCAGGGTTACGGATATCAAGAAACGGCGTATCGAGCACGTCCATGTGTGCAGAGCGAGCCGCAATCACAATTAAGGAGCGTGGCACGATCAAACTTGTGCCGTGCTCTTTGTGCAGACCATCCAAATCGGTCAGGTAATCCTCTCCACCAAATGCGAGGCCGATCATACGTGTAGAAGCGGTCGCAATCTGATGAGCACGTAGAATCGCGGAGCCCATTTCAATCAATGGAAGCATTTTGAATTTTCCAACAGGGAATCCGTGGTCGTGCTCATACTGAGTCAGCAGCTTATCGAAATAGATAATATCGTTCTCATCCCGCACTTTGGTAAACATGAAACCAGTTGTGTTTTCATGAATAGTGGCGTCCAAATCCTTCGTCAACAATCCGGACTCAATGTCATTCACGCGAATGAATGTCTGCTGCGGAAATTTGTTTTGATCCAAGTATTCCCGTATGTATGTTCGGGCGTCATCTTTACAGGGTTCAGGCACAGAATCTTCCAAATCAAGTAAGAGCGCGTCCGCACGAAAACTGACGGCTTTATCGAGAAATTTACGCGTGAAGCCGGGCACAAACATCGCGCTACGTAAACTACCTCGTGTTTCCTTGTTATCTTGTAAGTCCATGATGATCGCTAAATTGCTGAATGGTTTGAAGTTTCTTGAGTTTCGGGGGCGAGATGATCTCTCCGGCGATTTTTAAATAGCCGGATTCGATATCCGTAGAATTACAATTTTCAGTGATCGAAGCCGCTTTATTTAAAACCGCTTCAGAAGGAGAAAATCCCTTATTAATCGGACTAATTTGACTCGGATGTATGGAGAATTTCCCATTAAAACCTGCCGATCGGGCATCGTTGATATCAGACTTCAATTGCGGCCCACCGATGATATCGGTGGAAATCGTATCAATGGCGTCAATCCCATAGGCCAATGCGGCCAGTGCAATCTTACTTCGGATGTGATCGACCAGTTTTTCCAGCTGTGAAGTTTCAAAGATGGAATGACTGAGAAAATCTTCCAATCCAAGCCCCACCGCCCGCAAAACTTTGAGTTCAAGGATTGCATCTAATGCGTTGAGCCCAGCAGCATCTTCAATCAGCCCGATAATACGGCGAGAGCGATCAAATCGGTAAAAATCGACAGACTGTGTTAACGCTTTGGCAGAGGTAACCTTTGGCAAGACGACCCCCAATTGCGGGTATTTTCCAATCAAGATTCGTTCGGACGCCGCAAGAGAATCGTCACAACCATTCAACCGAATGAAAACTTTACTTAAATCTTCTTGTTTCCCCACCCATGCTTCAAATGAAGCCAAAGCCGCCGGCTTTTCGTCGCGCGAAACGGCATCTTCCAGATCGAAGACATACACATCCGCCCCCAAAGAGTCGGTTCGATCAAACAGCTTCGGCCGATTCGCTGGGATGAAATGATAAGAGCGATCAAACATTGCGCTTAGGCACTAACACACGGCGACGAAAAGTCAGCACACGTTCATCCTTCTGATTAAAGGCGCGCGTCTCGACATAAACAATGCCGCGATCATTGCGGCTATTCGTTTCACGCATCTCTAGGACCTCGGTTTCCGCATGAATCGTATCTCCGAGGTGCACAGGGCCATCGTGATTTACAGCTTCATACATGAGGTTTGCCACTGCCCGACCACTGATATCCGCAACTGTCAAGCCAACCACCAGTGAAAAGACCAGTGTGCCAACGACTAACACCTGACCATGCTGCGCCTGCTCCGCATACTGCTGATCAAGATGAACCGGATGGTGATTCATCGTGAGTAAACTAAATAGGTTATTATCACTCTCGGTAATGGTTTTACGCACACTGTGATGATAAATCGCGCCTGCTCCAAAATCTTCGAAGTAGCGCCCGAATGGAATTTCTTTAATTGGGTTCATTGATTTTTTATTCTGCTAAAAGTATTGAAAGAATCTCTTCAGTTGTCGCCTGCTCTTGAGTCGCCGAAAGAGGAAGACAAGCGATCCGACTTGCTATATTTCTAGATACCTCGGTGACTTCTCCCACCATCGAAGTCAGCACGTGCTCCAAGCTCGGGTAAAAATAGCGACGGGCAAAGATCCCGGAATCGTTCATTTTTCCCATGGCCTTCAGTAGTTTTGCTTCAGACTCAAAGATTACAGGGTAATAAGAATAGTTTCTGGATGCCCCCTGACGATAAACAAGAGCTCGAAGACTTGAGGGCTGAAAGCTGAAGGCCCTATCGAAGGCATCGCAAACCGCCTTTCGATTACCTAGAATCTCCTCGACATGATTTAAATTACACAAGCCCATGGCAGCGTGTAACTCACTCATTTTTGCATTGGTGCCGACGCCATGAAACGCCTCCGTGCCTTTATGCCCGAAGCGACGCATCCACTCCATCTTCTCGGAAACCGCAGAGTCTTTGGCGACGATAAAGCCGCCTTCAACGGCGTGCATCAACTTCGTGGCATGCAGGCTAACCATAGAGGCATCGCCATATTCCAAAATACTCTTTCCTTTGTAAGTCACACCAAAAGCATGTGCTGCATCATAAATAACCGCCAATCCATGTTTTGCCCCGAGCGCATCAAGTGCCTCGACATCGCAGGGGTTGCCAAACACGTGTGTCGCAAGAATTGCTTCCGTTTCTGAAGTGATCTCAGCTTCAACCGCTTGCGGGTCAATTGTCAGTGTATCGGGTTCGATATCGGCAAACTTGACTGTGCAGCCTTCCCATAACGGGCAAGCTGTCGTCGCAACGTAGGAAAACGGTGTGGTGACCACCTCCCCTTTTACATCGAGCGCTTTGAGTGCGATCTGCAACCCAAGTGCTCCATTAGTCACGCAATGCACTGGTGTTGACAGCGAATGATAGGCTTGAAGCTTTTGCTCAAACTCTTGAACCAGCGGCCCTTGGTTTGTCAGCCAATTGCGCTCCCAAATCCCTTTGAGATACTCTACGTATTCTTCAAAGGGAGGGAGGAAAGGTTCTGTTACGTTAATTCGTTTCATGTGAACTGCGAAGCAGTTGTTCGAGTGTATAGTTTTTAGTTCGAGCCCCTAAAGTGTGGCAACACGCTTAAGATAATCGCCGTATCCGGATTTGGCGTATTTCTCAGCTAACCCCATGAGCTGTTCACTAGTGATAAACTTGGAGTAGTAGGCGACCTCTTCGATACAGCCAATTTTGGTATCTTGCCGCTCTTCGATCACACGAACAAAGGTAGAGGCTTCATTAAGGGAGGCGAACGTGCCCGTATCGAGCCATGCAACACCGCGATTGAATACGCCGACCTTCAGCATCTTACGCTCAAGGTAAACTTGATTGACTGTTGTAATCTCGTATTCACCACGCGCAGAAGGCTCGATGGTTTCGGCTATTTCAACCACGTCATTATCATAGAAATAAAGTCCAGGAACGGCAAAATTTGATTTGGGTTCGGCCGGCTTCTCTTCGAGAGAAATGGCATTCTTTTGATCGTCAAACTCGACGACACCATAGCGTTCAGGATCATGCACCGGAGCGGCAAAAATGACGGCACCGTCGGGATCGGTATTGCGGCGCACTAATTCACCAAAACCGGAACCGTAGAAGATATTATCGCCGAGCACTAGGGCGACCTTGTCGTCACCAATAAACTTTTTACCAAGCACGAAAGCCTGAGCGAGCCCATTGGGCACTTCCTGAATGGTATACTCGAATCGGCAACCGAGCTCAGAACCATTGCCGAGCAAACGCTTGAAGGCAGCCTGATCCTCAGGGGTGGTGATGATCAGTATTTCGTTAATCCCAGCCAGCATGAGGACAGACAGCGGATAATAAATCATCGGCTTGTCGTAGATCGGCATGAGCTGCTTCGATACGGCAAGTGTGATTGGGTGGAGGCGGGAGCCGGCACCGCCGGCGAGTATGATTCCTTTCATAAAGATCGTAGATTATTGATTAAAGATTAGGGATTCCTGATTACAAATGATGGAGAGCTGATTATTGATTCAAGATTCCCAATGAGGGATTAGTGATGACGGGTTATTTACTCCTGAAAGGCCTACTTTTTAGTCTGACGAAGGTATTTAGCAAAGCCCCCTAATTGACGGGAAATACTCTTACATTGTCCACAGCGTTCATCGACGACCGAAACTCTATCATTTTCAACCGCTGGGCGAGGCGATACATACTTCTCACTTCACCAGAAGATCCCTTTGCAATGTCAAGGAACCTGGCAAACTCGGGGTTCGTGGCCCGCTCAGCTCCTTCCGCAATGTTGTTGCTGACCGAAACCGCTGCTCGCTTGATTTGATCACAAAACGAATAGTCCTTCACTGCTGCGAAATCAGTATAAACTGAAACGGCCAGATCTTGGCCATCCTGCCACACTTCCATCTCTTCAAAGTCTTGATGTGTCTTCATTCTCTCAATGATCATTTGGATTTCATTAATCCGCAATCAACAATCCTTAATCAGCCTTCCCCCAAACGCTCTAACTGATACGAACCATCCAGGATAGACTCCCACCACTGACGATTCTCGAGATACCACTTTACCGTTTTACGAAAACCGCTTTCAAAGTCTTCTTTGGGTTCCCAGCCGAGTTCGTCGCGGATCTTCGTGGGATCGATCGCGTAGCGCATGTCGTGACCGGGTCTGTCAGTTACGAAAGTGATCAATCGTTCGTAACTGACAGAGTTCGAGAGCGAACCGCTCTGCGGTTGTTCGAGTTGTGAGTCTTTGATTTCTGCATCGCTCGAACTAGCAACTTGTGACTCGAACTTTGCATCCTTAGGATGCAACTCATCCATTAATCGGCAGAGCGATTGAACGAGTTCCAGGTTCGTCCGCTCATTATTACCCCCGATGTTGTAGGTCTCGCCCACTCGGCCTTTGGTGACGACGGTGTAGAGTGCTTCGGCGTGGTCGGTCACATACAACCAGTCGCGGATGTTTTCGCCTTTACCGTAAACGGGGATTGGTTCGCCGCGGAGGCATTTGAGAATGACGACAGGGATCAGCTTTTCTGGAAATTGATACGGCCCGTAATTGTTTGAGCAATTCGTGACTAATACTGGCAAGCCGTAGGTATCGGCCCAGGAGCGTGCGAGGTGATCGGACGCAGCTTTAGATGCGGAATACGGGGAATGCGGGTCGTAAGCGTGCGTTTCAGAGAAGCCAGGCGCGTCGGATGCAAGTGAGCCGTAGACTTCGTCGGTAGACACATGAAGAAATCGAAAATCCGATTTCTTCATGTCGTTCGAGTTACTAGTTTCGAGTTCGAGCAATGAACTACTCTCGGACTCTGAGTCAGACTCCACACTCGAACTCGAAACTCGAACTGCTTCAGGCAAGCTGCGCCAGTAGGCTAAGCTTGCCTGAAGTAAATTAAAAGTGCCGACGATGTTGGTCTGAATGAACTCTCCGGGGCCGTCGATGGAGCGGTCGACGTGGCTCTCAGCGGCGAGGTGCATGACCGTGTCGGGCTGGTGCTTTGCAAAGACTGCGTTGAGGGCTGCGGCATCACAGAGGTCGACTTGCTCAAAGGTATAGTTCGGGTTGCCTTCGAGGTCGGCGAGTGACTCGGCGTTGCCGGCATATGTGAGCTTATCGAGGTTGATGACGGATTCGCCTTTTTCTCCTACGAGAAGACGAACGAGATTCGATCCGATGAAACCGGATCCGCCTGTGACTAAAATTTTACTCATAAAATTTAATGACTAATGGATGATGAATAATGGCGACGCAAAGTTGTTTGTTGATTGTGCGGCCTCGGATATTGATTGCCGCCAGTGCTCAGCACTTTGCGAGAGAACTAAAACGACTGTTTGGCTTTCTGCCATTCATAGAATTGTTCCTTTCGCCGCCCAAAGGGCACCCGCTTCACTCACCCTTCACTACGTTCCGGGCAAATCGTTCCGATTTACCATCTTCGTGCTTCTCGCACTACGTCAGTGACGTCATTTGAAAAGATGAAATTGCGAAACACTGAAAGCTGAAAGAACAAAGCATGAGCATTACAGAACTGGCTGATTATCACGCCACCAATCATAAAACTTAGTGACGCCATCCTTGAAAGAGATGGTTGGTTTGTAACCAAAGAGCTTGTTTGCCTTGCTCACGTCTGCCCAGGTCTGAGGCACGTCGCCGGGTTGCTCGGGTTGACGATCGATGATCGCCTTTTTACCCACGACTTCCTCGATGGTCTCAATCATCTCGGATAGCGTGACGGTCTGGTCGTTGCCGATATTAATCACTTCGTAGTTCGAGCCTGTGTAATGCAAGGAGCCTAGGATGCCTTCAACGATATCGGCGATGAATGTGTAGTCGCGGCGAGTGGAGCCGTCGCCGAAGACTGGGATCGGCTCGCCGGCTTCGATCAGGCGCGCAAACTTATTGATTGCCAAATCAGGGCGTTGACGAGGGCCGTAAACCGTGAAGAAACGAAGCCCGAGCACGCGGATACCATACAGATGACTATAGACATGGCCAAGGAGTTCGCAACTGACCTTGGTGCTGGCATAGGGGCTGATCGGCCCGGAGACATCGTGCTTCTCACTCCATGGCACATTGGGGTTCACGCCATACACCGATGAGGAGGAAGCAAAGACGAATTGCTTGATGTCGTTCTCCTTCGCGAATTCCAGCAAGTTCTGCGTCGCGATGACATTGGCGCGCTGATAACCGACGGGGTCTTCGATCGATGGACGCACGCCGGCTTTGGCGGCGAGATGGATGATCGCATCGAAAGATGCGGAAACACTGAAAGCGGAAAGCGGAAAACCTGAAACCTCCTCTGTTTTCTGCTCTCCGTCTTCTGTCTTCTGACCTCTGTCCTCTGTCTTCTGACCAAAGCCCTCTGCTAGGAATTTGAGTTTTTGGTCGGTTCCTGGTTCGGCTAGGTCGGCTTCGAGAAGTTCGAAGTTGGGATTGTCCAAATGAGCTGCGATGTTCGCGGTCTTGAGTGCGCGGTCGTAGAACGGATCGAAGTTATCGACGCCGATGACTTGGTGGCCGTCGGCAAGGAGGCGATCGAGTGTGTGTGAGCCGATGAAGCCGGCACAGCCTGTGAGTAAAATTTTCATGGAAAATTTAGTGATGTCCGGCAGAGCCGGAGTGAGAGTGATTCAGCCGATGGCTGAGTGATAGTGGGCTTTTGAAAAGCTGAAATTTGGAAACACGGAAAACTGGAAACGCTACCACTCAAACACTCCTCACTTCTCACTCCTCACTCTGAGCCGCGCCTCAGCTGAGCACCCCAAGGCATTCAATCTTCGGGTCGCTAGCGAAATCCGCGGGTGCGATGAAGCCGCGAGGATCGTGGGGAATGTCGAGGCCGAGTGCTTGGTAGCACTCCCAGGCATACGGTCCGGTTCCTATGGGAATTAATTATTGTGCTTTTGCATAGGCCCGGTCTTGTCGCCTGAAGACAGGCTCGGAACACTGCAGATATACTCGCGGTCGCGGTCTAGGGGGAGTGAGAGTGAAAGTGAGGGTGAGAGTGCGGGCTGCGCTGGAGTGGCCGCGTAAAGGACTTCGTCCCACGTGGTTAAGGTTCTGTGGGGAAAAGAAGCGGTGCGAGTGAAAGTGAGAGTGATCGGATCGGCCGGTTGGCGATCCTGACATAAGCGTGGGTAAGCGGACCCGCGCAGCGGTCTGGGATACCTGAAAATATGAAATAGCTGAAACGCTGAAAGCTGAAAAAGGGAGGCTTGACCGATCGACTGACTTATTTCCCGTAGGGTGCTTGCGGCTCGGCAACGGCTGGAACTGATTGCTTGGGATACTTCTGACACACGGCATCCGCCACCCAAATGTCTTCGTCTAGTGCCTCCCATCGCAATGCACGTCCACCCACTCGCAGACAAACTTGAGCCAGATCGGACGATGCGGCATTGCATAAACGTGGATAATACTGAACCGGAAAGGCATGAGCCGAACCATCCGCTAAATCCAACTGAACCATTCCGTTTTTAAACGAGACAGCCGTCCCAATGAAATCTTGAGTTGAATTATCCATGAACTTTATTCCACGATTCGATGAGGGTTACTTTATTAATTTCGACCAATTCGGCAAGTCTGGGAGAAAAAATGAGGTCAAACGCAAATTATAAAGATGGGTTGAATTAGCCGCAAAAAGGGTCGCGCAAAAGAGCTTTGCTCCACGCGATACAGATTGAGTGGTGAAGGGGTTAAGTTGATGAGTGGGTGATTTGGGGGGAACAAACACTGAAAACTGGTCGCGTAAAACGCTGCGCGCACGCGATTATTGTGATGTTGCTCAGCTTAGCACGGCTAGGAGCTCGACTGCATCGGCGGTGGCGAAATCTTCTGAAAAGCTGAAAATTGGACGGAGCGCGAGTAGCGCGGAGATGGTGCGCGTTAGCGTGCCCTGAGCGGAGCGAAGGGTGACTGAACTGGGTGCCCTTGGGGCAAGTGAAGGAACAAACACGGAAACTGGGACAGTGCGCCGTCACTTACTTTTTTGCAGTTGCTCACAGGCTCCGAGTAAAGGTTCAAGATCACGCTGTAAGCTCGTCCAAACAATGCTGGCATCCACATTGAAGTATGCATGTGCCAATATATTCCTAAATGCAGCAATCGCATGCCAAGGAATTTCTAGATGTTCAGCCTTCCACTCTTCAGGCAAATGCTTCACCGCTTCGCCGATCACCTCAAAACAACGGACTACGGCATCAAGCGTTCTTCGATCCGCTGCAAAGGTTTCGTAATCATAGCCCTTCACGTAGTCTTGTATCGCTTGTCCGGCATCTAAAATATCCAACAAGTATAAATCGGAATTACGCGACATGTTGTAAATCGTCTTGAATCACCTGTAAGAATCGCTCACGGCACCCACCACGGCTAACCAAATCTATTTCCATTTGAAAAACTTTCTCCAATAGCAACTTCAACTCTACAAATTCGACCAAACTAGTCGCTTCCTGATATTCGACTAGAAAATCCAGATCTTTAGCGGTAGAGTCACCGCGTGCTGCGGAACCGAACAACCACAGGTTGGCGACATGTAAAGCCTGCAGCTGTTCGTGATGCTCAGCTAAGGCGTGGCGAATCTCCGCAACTTGTTTCATGCGTTCAAACTAGCTGAGGAATGTGAGATGACAAGCAACAACCAGCAGAACTGGAGTGACGACTTAAGAAATGCTGAAACTTGGAAATGCTGAAACACGGAAACACGGAAACACGGAAACACGGAAACACGGAAACACGGAAACACGGAAACACGGAAACACGGAAACACGGAAACACGGAAACACGGAAACACGGAAACTGGAAACGCGGAAACTGGGAAAATTGGACGGAGCGCGAGCAGCGCGGAGATGGTGCGCGTTAGCGTGCCCTGAGTGAAGTG
Organism: Lentimonas sp. CC4; assembly: GCF_902728235.1. Classification (NCBI taxonomy): domain Bacteria; kingdom Pseudomonadati; phylum Verrucomicrobiota; genus Lentimonas; species Lentimonas sp. CC4. Next base: position 1,160,969 of record NZ_CACVBO010000001.1, on the reverse strand, counting down.
AAGGGGGGGTGAAAAATGGGCACCAAACGCAAATATAAAGATAGGCAGGGAGCAACGGGGTTGAGTGATCCGGCTTCTTTTCAATACGCCGGGACAAGGGGTTAGGGGGCTAGAGGTAATAAGCCTGCTGCGGTCTACGCGGTTCTGGGCGTTGGCTTTGCTGTTTTTTAGTCCGCTTAATCACGCTTAACTTACGCTTAACCAACACGATGGGTTCTTAAACTGAACGGATGTGATTTGGGGTCACTGACTTGGGTTGTGTTGTTGTGTGGCCGCAAAAAGGCGCAAAGGCGATGCCTCACGCGATTTCGCGGCAGGCTAATTTGCTTACGCTGACGTATTTTCGGGACACTGACTTGGGTTGTGGTCTTTGGCTCTGCGGTTTGGTCCGCTTAACTGCGCTTAACGAGCGCTTAAACCAGCACGATGGGTTCTTAAGCTTATCCGATGTGATTTGGAGACACTGACTGGGGTTGTGTTGTTGTGTGGCCGCAAAAAGGGTCGCGTAAAAGAGCTTTGCTCCACGCGATACAGATTGAGAGGTGAAGGGGTTAAGTTGATGAGTGGGGTAATCTAAGCGAAAGGTTCTCTTCAAAATCAGCGTATAATCAGAGTTAATTAGCGGGATAAAAATACTCCTGATTCATCCTAGGCTCGGTTCGCGGGCTGAAGCACCGCGCTCCACTTAAACAGCGGCGCAGCCGCTAATACGTCGGGCGATACAGATTCCGGGCTTTTTGCTTCCGATAGTCGGTCGCTTCTTTGGCGACGGAGTCGAAGTCCATCGGGCTGCCGTTGATATCTTTCCACTTAGTGCGGGCACTGCCCAATGCCTCGGCGGCGATATCGGTGGCGAGGGTGAATTGGTGTTCGGAAAAGTTATCTTTCTCGGCGTAAAGGGTGAGCTCCATTGGGATCTCGCCTGCGGTGCGATGTGTCTCTTTCCAGAGCAGCTCCAAATCGTCATGTGGCGTATGCGGCACATAGAAATCGCGTGTCTCCTCGCCTAGCTTGAGCTCGGCTCGGCAGAAGCCCATTTTTTTCAGCACAAAGCGAAAGTCTGACCACAAATGCGTGGCACTGTCCGCCCGCTCGGCTTCGACGACGAGCCAGTTCTTCAAATACAACGCATTACGGGTATCCTGACGCGATTGTAATGAATCTGTGAGCAAGACACGCACACTGGCTGCAGAGATCTTCTGTCCACGTAGCGCAAAAAGAATCACCACAAACGCGAACCCCAAAAAGATCGGCAAGTAGCGCCCACGATCTGCAAAAGCCAGCAGCCCGCCAACGAGCGCGAACAGGGAAACCACATACAGCACCAGGACGGTATTGCGGCGCGATAGCCCCGTCCGCATTAGGCGGTGGTGGATATGCCCGCGATCTGGACGAAACAGCGGCAGGCCCTTGATTGCACGTCGCAGGAGCGCAAAGGCCACATCGACAATCGGTAAAGCTAAGGCCAAGGCAGGTGCAATTAGTGCAGCGAGCACGGCACCCTTTTCTGCATTCAACAAGGACAGCGCGGCAATGACATAGCCGATCATGTAAGCGCCGGAATCGCCCATATAGCACTTGGCGGGTGGAAAGTTATGAAAGAGGAATCCCAGAATCGCTCCAATCATCCCAAGTGAGAGAATCGAGGAAAAGGCAATCCCGCGCTGAATGCTCAAATAGACCAGCAAGGCCATGAGCATCAGCCCGACCCCGCCGGCCAGGCCATCGAGCCCGTCGATCAAATTGATCAGGTTCATGATCGCAACGAACCAGCCGACCGTCAGGAACATCCCGAAGACTCCGAGATTGACCATCGTATCGGTGAATGGAATGCCCACTCGATCAATCGATAGCCCACACTTATAGGCCGCTACCCCGATCAGGATCTGAGCGAGCAGCTTCACCTTCGCACCGAGCGGGCGAAAATCATCGATAAAGCCTAAGAGAAATGCGCCAAAAGCCCCACCCGCCACCGCGAAGTGCAGGATCGTCTTATTATCATCGGGATTGAGCTGATAAAAGCACAGTAAATAGGTCAGACCAAAGCCCGCCATCAGGCCCACCCCACCGATGCGCGGGATGACGCCTGTGTGCGTGTGGTGATGCTGCACTTCGCCATCCCCGCCTTGGCCGAAACCAACCGCAAGCAAGCAGTGGATCACAAGCCATGAGGCAAAGCATCCGAGAAGAATAAAAAATAGGAGAGGGAAGAGCATACCAGCGAAGCTGGAGCGCCGAAGGCGCGGTGAGAGGTTAAGGGGTTAAGAGGTTAGAGGCTAGAGGCTAGAGGCTCAGAGGTTAAGAGGTTAAGAGGCTAGAGGCTTAGAGGTTAAGGAGGGAGGGTCTTTTTAATTTAAGGACCTGGCTTTAATCAAGCCACGGAGCATTCGAGCCATTTGATCGCAGGTCGCTTTTAACTTGGCACTCTGATTCATGTCTAATTCGTAAATGGATTCGGCGATTTCAATCTGGGTATACAGTTCTGCGGCTGAAGCTTTGGCAATATAGAAGAATCGTATGGTATCCTTATTTGTATTCCGCTCATCCCCTTCTGCAATGTTACTGGCAATCGACACCGCAGCTCGACGCATCTGATCCACTAGACCGAAGTCTGTTTTAATCTGCCCATCTCTAGTAAACTGATAGGTATCGACTGCGAGCTGCTTCGCTAACTTCCAAACTTCAAGTGACTTAAATCCTGTCATAATTGACGGCTCTTAGCCTTATCCTGCCTCCCCCATCATCCCCTCGCCTCTCACCGCAGCGCAGCTGCAACCTCTAAGCCTCATTTCATCGCCGCAAGCGGCGACGCTTCCGCCCTTGGTCGTTCGGGAATTTTCCGAGACTTTCGCAAACGGCAGAGCCGTAATAATTGATGGCACCTTCGGTGCGATGACTGATGAATAATAGCTAATGGCTGATGCATTTGGCTATGGAAGCGGCAGGGCCGCGATGACTGCCAGGTAAAGCGCGGTGCGCCACGTGGTAGATGAAAAAGTGTTAACCGTTAATGAACGTCAATAAATGTGAATGGTGATGGATGAGGCTTAAGTTTATGAGCGATGAACCGCGTAAAAGACTTCGTCTCACGCGGTTGGCGCTACTGGTGAAAAAATTAGATGCTTATGATTTGGGAAACTTGGAAGTGAGGTTTGGTTCGCGGCTTAGGCATGCTGCTCAGGCGCTGTAGTCCTAACCGCTTATTTACGCTGATGGGACGCTTATCTGAGCACGATGGATATTGATTAAAAGCGTCTGTTATAAACGTATGATGAGTGGTGATAAGCGGTTTGAGCGAAGCAACTCAGGAGACAGGTTTTCAGTATTTCTAGATTTCAGGTTTTCAGCGTTTCCATGTTTCAGCATTTCAGATAATTTCTGGAGCATCTTTGGGTTGATTGAAGAAGCTGGCGCCGCCGAGTGCGGCCATGACGATGGGCATGAGCTTTTGCATGCGGCTCTGCCAGGTGCGTAAGGTATTGATTCGCTGAGCGGCGTGCGCTCGCAGTGCTGGATCTGGCTCAGATTCGATGAGGGCATCGATCGCATCGAGGCGCTCGCCACCAGATTCCAAATGCGGCGAAAATTGATCGCGCACAAAGCCATGCACCAAGCGCTTCATGGATAGCTCGGGCTGATAGTGATCCTTCCGGCTGCCGGCCACATAGTGCACCTTGACCGCACCCAACTGACGCAAGAATTTGAGTCCTTGGCTGACCGAACCTCGGCTGATCCCTAGACGCTCCGCCAATTCATCGAAGGTCTGCGGCGATTGCGCGCAAAACAGAAAGCCGTAAATCTCACCCACCGAACGTGGTAACCCAATCAAACTGGCCGCACGGATAAAGACTTCGATCGTCGAAGTCTCCCACGGCGAGAGCGCGGCAGGGGTGGCTGTAACATCTGTAGGCAAGGGGTTGAGGGGTTGAGGGGTTGAGGGGTTGAGGGGTTGAGGGGTTGATAAGATCAGGCAAATACTTTTTGTTCAAGTTTTTTTGAACAAAGCGAACTGACTGAAAATCTGTCGAGTAACGAGCAAAGCTCACGCAATGGTTAAAGCGGAACAACGCAGATGAGTGGTTAAGTAGGATCGGCTGCTTGTGCTGCCGTTTTCTTTAAATTCCGCACAGTATTCCTCTCACCTCTCAGCCCTCAGCCCTCAGCCCTCAAAGAAACTCCGTAAAAGGAGGAACCAGCTCAACGTGATGCTAATAAAGAGCAAGATCGTGCCGGAAATATACAGAAACCGGGCAAATTTAGGATACGGAATCACATTACTGATTCCGAACAACTGATTACATAGAGCGCTGCGCATACCACGCTTTGTCTCCTCTGAACTCGCAATAAAGAAAATACCGAGCACGCCAGGCATCACGCAAATGACGATTTTAATAAGGAGAATAGCGAAACCAACATCCAGAAGTTCCATAAAGAAAGATAAAAAGTTTTAGGAGTCTTTAAAGCACTGTGCGTCAAAGAAGATGGACTGGAATGTCTAGCCTTTCAGTGTTTGCCAACTCTAAAAGAGAGCTGAGAGCTGAGAGCTGAGAGCTGAGGGGTTGAGGGGTTGAGGGGCTGAGGGCTGGTTACTGCGACGCAACTAAAAAGGATCTCGGTCAAGCAACAACAAACAACACTCAACGAACAACACTCAACTAACAACTCGCGTGCTCTCGATTCCAGGCAACGCAGTCTTCATAGCGCACTTTGTTACCCCCGAAGAGGTCGAGTGCGCTGCCGATCGTGAGATCGACTTTACCAGCACTTAGATCCTGGACGCTTTGCAAATCCTCAAAGGCGTGCACGCCTCCAGCATATGTGACCGGAATCGTTGCATGCGCTCCGAGAAACTCGACTAATCGCGTATCAATCCCTTCGCATTTGCCTTCAACATCCGCGGCGTGAATCAGAAATTCGTCACACGAATACGCCAGGTCATTGAGCGTCCCCGCATCTACTAGCAGATCGGTCGGTGTCTGCCAGCGATTCATGGCCACGATCCAACCATCCCCGTCTGCACGGCAACTTAAGTCGAGCACCAAGCGTTCCTTGCCCACTTCAGCAACCAGCGCATCTAAGCGCTCTGGCCGAAAATGGCCGTCTTTATCAAATAGCCACGAGGTCACGATCACATGGCTCGCGCCCGCCTGCAGCCAACTCGCAGCATTCTCGCGATGAATCCCGCCGCCAATTTGCAGACCGCGCGGATATGCCGCCAACGCTTCACGAGCGGCGGCGTCATTGTCAGGCCCGAGCTTAATCACGTGCCCACCTACGAGTGCATCCTTCTGATAGAGATGCCCATAATAGCCTGCTGGGCGATCGCTCTCAAAGTTCGTCTGTAGGCCAGCACCGTCATCGCTTAAAGTGCCGCCAACGATTTGTTTTACCTTACCAGCGTGAAGATCGATACAGGGACGGAATAGAGTCATTTCAGGAGCAAAGCTGAAAAACTTAAATGCTGAAAGCTGAAAAGTGGAAAAGCTGACGGAGCGCGAGTAGCGCGTAGATGGTCTGGGAGGTCTGCCGACTTGGTCCCGAAGGGGTGACTGAGCTTGTCGAACTGAGTGCCCTCTGGGCCAGTGAAGAAACAAACGAGGAAACACGCGGACAGTTTGGCGACGACTTCAGGCAAGGCAACACGACTGAACACCCTCTGACAGCTGCCCCATGAGGCGGTGCGTATGCACGACAAAAGCGCTCAAATGATGGTTACACGTGAGTCAAGGTAGCCATCGTAGAATTCCACATGGAAAAAGCTTGAATAAAACGCGATAAAAAATAGGTTGCAGTAGTTAAACCATCTGTTTCCACATTACTTTATTATGAAAAACACCCGCTTCTATCTTGTGCTGCTTGCCCTCTTCGGCTTAAGCGCCCTCACAATTAATGCAGCCCAACTCGCCAGCGCTAAAGTGCTGAGTGTGACAGGCACGGTCACGAGCCACGCCGAAGATGGTGTCGAAACGCCGCTCACAGTCGGCACAATCCTCAAGCAAGGCGACAGCGTCACCACCACAGGATTGAGCAACGCACTCCTCGTTTTCTCCAACGGTTCTGAACTCGTCGTAGAAGCAGACTCTAGCCTAAAAATCGCTGAGCTCACGCAAGATGCCTTCAGCGGCAATAAAAGCTACGAGCAACTCCAAGCGGACCCAAGCAAGTCACAAGCATTGCTTGAACTGAGCTACGGTAAAGTCTCCGGACACGTCAAAAAGCTTCGCCCAGGCTCCGAATTCTTCGTCGAATCTCCGCTCGGCACCGCTGCGATCCGTGGCACTAACTTCGTGATGGGACTTTATTTCGATTCAATTCGCGGCGAACTGGTCTTCTTCGTTCAAAATAAGGACGGCAAAGTCGACCTCATTTCTCGTGTCGCTGGAACGGTCGAATTTGGTCGTGGCAACGTCAGCACCGTTGGATTCGCCCCTGGCGCCAAAAACCCGGACACATACGCGGTCCCACCAGCACATAGCATCATCGTTCGCCTCTCCGAGAACGACCCTTACTTCAAGGAAATCGTTAATTTCGTGAAGAACATCCCGCCACATGCCGGTCTTCCAACCATTATCATTGAAACTGATACAGATCCGGATGCAGAAGACGTGGAGTTAATCAGCCCAGAGGGTTAAAGGTAAATAAAGCTTTTAGTCATCTCTTTTCAAAACCCCGGTTCGCCGGGGTTTTTTATTGGTCAGGTCGGGCGATTCGGAACCGCTACCGCCAAGACAACAGCGCCTCTGTGATCTCAATGTCCTCTAGCGACTCGTCACGGCGTAGTGCAAAGAAGCCGGAAGCGAGTGGTTTCAATTCTAAGCACTGCGTCGGGCCCTGCAGTTGATCCTTAAAAGCGTCGTTAGAATACGGTTCTTCGACATTTCCAGTGGATGCTTGCAACTTCTCCAACTGCACAAAGTCAAAGGCGATGCTCATTGGAGGCTCTGAGACGAACCATCAACAACGCACATTTGGCAGAACAATTCCCATATTACGCAAACGGCAATAAACCATACAATCGCCACATCGTGGAGGACTGGCAACCCAGGCTGAGTGAGGTGTGGTCTAATACCAACATGCGACTAAAACTGGTAGTATCTAGCCATCGAAGGGAAGACCACTGTGAATACTTTTCAGCTGTATTTGTTAACCGCAGAGATCGCAGAGCACGCCGAGAGCTGACGCAGAGCATTTCACGCAGCCCTCCCCATCTCCTCGGCGCACTCAGCGATCTCTGCGGTTAAACCTTTTTACCAGTTTTAGTCGCATGTTGGTATTATTGCCTGAACTCGTTACAAGTGTTCAGGCGCGGTCGGAATTTTCACCGCACTACCGCTTTTGCAACGCTAGCCCTTCCTCGCGAAATAAAACCGCGGACGCCCGGACAGGTCTTCGAGGCTCTCCCCCTTCAGGCCTGCTGCCTCGCAGAGTGCGTTCAAGGTTTCGGTTTGCGCAATGCCCGTCTCTAAGGCGAGCAAACCGCCGGGCTTCAAATGCGCAGCGGCGTCTTTAAAAATCAGGCGCAGGTCATCCAAGCCATCGGCTCCGGAAACGAGTGCACCATGTGGCTCGTGCGCGACGACTTCCGGCTCGGCAGTCGTCATTTCTTCCTCTGTCAAATACGGGGGGTTCGAGACGATCAGGTCGTAACGCTCCTCACCTAGTCCCAAAGGACACAACCAGCTGCCCTCGTGTAGCGTAACGCGGGCATCCAGTCCTTGTGCAACGACGTTCTCCTTTGCGAGCGAAAGCGCTTCAGCACTGAAATCAACGGCATCCACTGCCGCCTCAGGATACTTATTGGCGAACGCTAAAGCTAACGCGCCACTTCCAGTTCCTAAATCTAAAATTGCGTTAGGCGTTTCAGTTAATGCCTCGCACACGAGCTCCACCAATTCCTCGGTCTCGTAGCGTGGAATCAACGCCCGCGGGTCCACCTTCAGCTCCATGTCACAAAAATCGACCGTGCCGACAATGTATTGCAGCGGCTCGCGATCAGCTCGGCGCTTGACTAGCGGGCGCAGCTCAACGAGCTGTGCTTCCGTCAGCGGTCGGTCGAGATCGAGATACAACTCCAGCCGTTTCATCCCGAGCGAATGCGCTATCAGTGTATCTGTATCCAATCGCGCATTCGGCACACCCTTGGACTTAAAGAAAGCCTCCGTGCGCTCCTTGATTTCGCGTATGGTTAATAATGACATCCGTGCGTTCTATTTATTTTCAGGTCTCTACTCTCAGCTCTCAACTCTCAACTCTCAAGTCTCAGCTCTCAGCCCTCAAGTCTCAGCTCTCAGCCCTCTTACACCTCCTGTGACTTCAACAAATTCTGAATACGGGCGTCGTAGTCATAATTTTGCAGACCATCGATCACATCGCCAAGATCGCCATCAATCACTGACGGCAAGGAAAGACTCAGTCCGATACGATGATCCGTGAGACGACCTTGCGGATAGTTATAGGTGCGGATACGCTCCGAACGGTCGCCAGTGCCAATCTGCCCCTTACGCTCGGCAGCGTATTTCGCATGTTCCTCATCCTCTTTTGCTTTGAGCAAACGAGAGCGCATCACCGTCAAAGCTTTGGCACGATTCTTGATCTGCGAGCGTTCGTCTGCGCAATACACGGTCACCCCCGTTGGTATGTGGGTCATCATCACAGCGGAGTCAGTCGTGTTGACGTGCTGACCACCTGCACCAGACGCACGCATGGTCGCAATATCCAAATCCTGTGGACGAATCTCGATATCCACTTCTTCCGCTTCCGGTAGCACAGCCACCGTAGCAGTCGAGGTGTGGATACGGCCTTGCGTTTCGGTGACTGGCACGCGCTGGACACGGTGCACACCGCTCTCGAACTTCAAATATTTGTAAGCATCTTCCCCCGTCATATTGAAGATGATTTCACGGTAGCCGCCGGTATCGGCCAAGCTCGTGCTCATTACTTCGACCTTCCAGCCGCGACGCTCTGCGTAACGACTATACATGCGGAAGAGATCGCCCGCAAAAATATTGGCTTCATCACCGCCGGCACCACCGCGGATTTCCATCACGGAGTTACGACTATCAGTCGGATCAGGTGGGATCATCGCACGCAGCACTTCGTTTTCCAAGGTCTCGATCTGACCACGAAGCTCGACGAGCTCTTCTTCCGCCATTTCGCGGATCTCCTCATCGGTCTCTTTATCTGCGATCATCGCCTCATTTTCAGCGATCGCTTTATTGGCTGCATTAAAAGCCTCAAATTTCTCGATCAGACTGGTGACGCGCTGATGCTCGCGGCCGACTTCAGCAGCGCGGCGTTGATCAGAATAGAAATTAGGCTCAGCGATTTGAGCGTCCAAGTTAGCAAGCTTGGCGCGGAACGGTGCGATATCAGGAATTTTATGCATATAACCAGTGGATGATTTCTTTAATGCGTTGCAGAAAAGCGAGTAGCTGACAACAGTCGAGACCTGCCTGCAATGACGAAAAAAAATCTCCACCGCCAAAATAGTGTCGCCTGCATCTGGGACTTCGACAAGACCCTGATCCCTGGCTACATGCAAGCACCCATCTTCGAAGCCTATGGAATTGACGAAGACGCCTTCTGGAAAGAGGTCAACCAGCTACCAGAAATCTACGCTCAGCGCGGATCCCGTGTCTCTCACGACACGATTTATCTCAACCACCTGCTCAGTTTTGTAAAAAACGGCTGCCTCAAGGGGCTGACCAATCAACGCCTACGGGAACTGGGCAAAGAGTTAGTTTTCTACCCAGGCCTCCCCGATCTTTTCGATCAGCTCAAGGAGGTCGTCCAATCACGCCCTGAATACCGCAAGCACAACATCACGCTGGAGCACTATATCATCAGCACCGGCATCGCTGAAATGATCCGCGGCAGCAGCATCGCGCCACATGTGGACGGCATCTTCGGCTGCGAATTTATCGAAGCCCCCCTACCACCGAATTTTTCCAATCAAAACGAACTGCCGCTACACATGGAGTTCGAGATCAGCCAAATCGGCGCGATTGTCGACAACACCATCAAGACGCGCTTCATCTTCGAGATCAACAAAGGCAGCAACAAGAACCCGCAGATTGACGTGAACGCCTCGATGTCGCGCGTCGACCGCCGTATCCCCATCGACCGGATGATCTACACAGCCGACGGCCCGAGCGATGTGCCCGTATTTTCAGTGGTTAAGAGCAACGGCGGCAAAGCCTATGCAGTCTTCAACCCCGACAGCGAAGCCGAATTTGCGCAGAACGACGCGCTCCTCCACGCCGGCCGCATTCACGCCTACGGCCCCGCCGACTACACTGAGAACAGCACCACTGCGAAATGGCTACGCATGCACGTGCGTCAGATCTGCAACAACATCGTGGATGAATGCGAGGAATCGCTCTCGCAGAATGTAGGCAAAGCACCGAGACATCTGCACGACGACGATGAGCCCGAGGTGGAAAAAGTAAAAGACGCGCCCCAAGGCGAATTGTTTTAGGCAGAAAGTGCACCGTAACGGACTGGCGACGTGTCATGGCGTAGCTTTAGCGAAGACTGAACGCCATTTCGACTGCTGAGCCTCAGCACGCGCACACTGCACTGATCGAAACCGCATTCGCGGATCCGCTACAAAATCCGGGTGTAGCGGAATGAGGAACTCATTTCGACTGCTGAGCCTCAGCACGCGCACACTGCACTGATCGAAACCGCATTCGCGGATCCGCTACAAAATCCGGGTGTAGCGGAATGAGGAACTCATTTCGACTGCTGAGCCTCAGCACGCGCACACTGCACTGATCGAAACGGCATTCGCGGGTTCCGCTACAAATCCGAGTGTAGCGGAATGAGGAACTCATTTCGGCCACAGAGCCTCAGCACGCGCACACTGCACTGATCGAAACGGCATTCGCCGATCCGCTACAAAATCCGGGCGTAGCGGAATGAGGAACTCATTTCGACCGCAGAGCCTCGGCCCGCACACACTGCACAAACCGAAACCGCATTCGCGAGTTCGCAAAAGCTACGCTGACACGTCGCGAGTGCGGCCAATCACCCCAGAAAGTGACCGCGTCTCTTTAAAAACCTATAAGCTGTGCTAAAGTAATACTTAAGGAAAAATTATGAGTCTATTAGCTGTCATTGTATTAGGAGCCTTAAGCGGATTAGTGGGTGCATTCGCGATGAACTGCTTCATGCGCGCCGTCAGCACCGCCTACAGTCAACGCGTCGACATGGTGCGAGCGCTCGGCAGCTATTTCACTGGCAGCACCGAAAATGCAATCAGCCTCGGCACCGCCATACATAGTGCCTCCGGTGTGCTATTTGGCATCATCTATTTTCTCATCATGAATGCCATGCATGCGCTCGCATTACCCTATTCTATATTCCTAGGACTCGGGTTCGGATTTTTTCATGGCCTGATCATGAGCTACATGCTCATGTTTTACGCCAGCGAGCGGCACCCCATCGAAGAATACCGCAAAGCCACCCTCGAACAAGGCCTACTCCATCTCGTCGGTCACATCATTTTCGGCGGCGTCGTTGGGCTGATTGGTGGATTTGCCGTATTGATACTCTAAACCTAAGCGGCAAGATGCCGCTTCTACGACACTCCCCGCGCTCTAGTGCTTTACATGTTATCACAATGCGTTAGAACGTAGGCATGAATCGCCTTCTATCCACCCTTACCTTAATTCTTGGCTTTGCCACTTTCGCGTTCACTGGTTGCCAAACTCCCGCTCCCACTCAAGTGGACCGCGGCTACACCGCCCCAGCGCAGCCAGCTCAACCAGCTAAAACGCAATGGCAAGCGGCTCCCGCTAAAACGTCCGTAGCCGCGAAGCCTGCTCCCAAGCATGTTGCCACTCGTGGCGATTCCGATGTTATCTTTAAGAGCAACCAAATCAAAGTCTCGAAGCGTGTGATCGAGTCCGCCTCCGTTGGTGGCTCCATCAAATACCGCATTCAAATCCAGGCCCTCGAAGACGTCAGCACCGTGCGCGTGACCGAAACGATCCCAGCTGGCATCCAATTTAAGTCCGCCACCCCGAGCGCATCGCTCTCAGGCAACAACGCTTCTTGGGTCTTCCCTTCAATGAAGCAGGGTAAGACTCAAAACATCGACGTCACCGTCAGCCCCACCCGCGAAGGCGACCACCAAATTTGCTCCACCGTATCGGTCGATAACGCATTCTGCCTGAACCTCTTTTCTGGCCAACCAAAACTAGAAGTCATCAAGCAAGGCCCCGCGAGTATCGAACTCGGCGAAATCGCTACTTGGACGGTTACCGTTACCAACAACGGCTCGGCTGATGCTACAGGCGTCGTCGTGACCGATAAACTTCCCAAGGCATTCGAGCCGACCACCACACTTCGCCAAGAGATCGGCACCATCACACCGGGCGAAACCCGCGTCGTCGAATACAGCGCCAAAGCCATCGCTCAAGGTGAGTTCCGCAACCACGCCACCGCGACGTATGACGGTGGCCCCGCCGTCGCCGGCGAAAGCAGCACACCGATCACGGTCGTGCAGTCTGGCATCCGTATTCGTAAGACTGGCCCCGCCGAAGCCTACGTCTTCAAACCAGTCGTGTTTAATATTACGATCGAAAACACTGGTGATACCGACCTCACCAATGTCCGCATCACCGACATCCTGCCAAAGGGCAGCTCAGTATCTGACAACGGCCGCGGTCGCGTCAGCGGCGACGCAATCGGCTGGATGATTCCAAATCTCCCAGCAGGTGCCAGCCAACTCATCACCACCGAGATCGCCGCCACTCGTAAGGGCAAATCGACTAACACCGTCAAAGTGCTGACCGAGAATGGCCTCGAAGCCAGCGACGCAGTGACTACCAACTGGCTCGCAGTTCCTGGTGTGACCGTCTCCATCACCGATACCAAGGATCCTGTCCGCGTGAAGGAAGAAACGATCTACGAGATCAAAGTCAGCAACCAAGGTAAATTCGAGCCCGTCACCGGCACAGTCACGGTGACATTCAATGATTCCGTGAAGCCAGTCGCTGTCGCAGGCGATGCACAAGGCACGATCAACGGCCAGACCGTCACCTTCCCACGCACCACACTGGAGCCGGGCAAGGACACGACTCTCAGCATCACCGCTGAAGGTGCCAAGATCGGCCCAGGACGCGCGTCGATGAACTTCAGCGCGGACTTCCTCAGCGAGCCGATCATCAGCCAAGAAACGACCAACGTTTACTAAACGCTGACCTAATTGATCTTTACAATCCAGCGGCCTCAACGGCCGCTGGATTTTTTTGTGCCTGTCAACCGGAGTTATTAGCACAGATCGAAACGGCATTCGCCGATCCGCTACAAATCTGGGGGTCGCGGAATGAGGCACTCATTTCGGCAGCAGAACCGCGGCACGCACACACTGCACAGATCGAAACGGCATTCGCCGATCCGCTACAAATCCGGGCGTTGCGGAATGAGGAACTCATTTCGGCAGCAGAACCGCGGCACGCGCATACTGCACAGATCGAAACGGCATTCGCCGATCCGCTACAAATCTGGGGTAGCGGAATGAGGCACTCATTTCGGCAGCTGAGCCGCGGCACGCACACACTGCACTGATCGAAACGGCATTCGCCGATCCGCTACAAATCTGGGCGTAGCGGAATGAGGAACTCATTTCGGCTACCGAACCTCGGCACGCGCACACCGCACTGACCGAAACGGCATTCGCCGATCCGCTACAAAATCTGGGGTAGCGGAATGAGGCACTCATTTCGGCAGCTGAACCGCAGCACGCACACACCGCACAGATCGAAACGGCATTCGCCGATCCGCTACAAATCCGCCGAAACGGCTTCGCGGATACGCTGCAAAACACGCGGCTGGAAGCGCGCTTCTACTGTCAGACTTCAACGCGGAAGAGACAGACAGAAATGTCTGTATCACTACGAATTTCATCTAAACTGGCAGCTTTTTTTGTGTTTCATTCAAAAGTGCTCAGCGTGAGACGTATGAAAACTCTGACTTCTCTGCTACTCACCTCGTTCATCACTTCGCTCGCATCCGCAGCGATCGTTCAAAAGACTATTCCTTACGAACTCGATGGCGTTCAATTTGAAGGCACTTTGATCTACGATGATGATCTTGATGACGACGAAACACTACCAGGAATCCTCATGATTCCGAACTGGATGGGCCCCAGTGAGAACGCCACCACCAAAGCACGCATGATTGCAGACGACGATTTTGCTGTCTTTGTGGCTGACATGTATGGGGTTACCGTCCGACCAAGCAACAGAGCAGAAGCTGGTAAGGCAGCAGGATTGGTTCGCGGCGATCGTGCACTCATGCGCTCCCGCGCGCAGAAGGCGGTCGATGTCTTTCATGGTCTAGCTGATGCACACCCCATCCATGCTGACAAAACACTCGCTGCTGGCTTTTGCTTCGGCGGTGGCGCCGTGCTGGAGCTCGCTCGCACTGGCACAGAATCCATTCAAGGCGTCGTCTCCTTCCATGGAGATCTCATATCACCAACACTGGAATCCGACACCAAACAAATCAAAATCCCAGTGCTCGTCTTACATGGCGCAGACGATCCTTATGTGCCTCAGGCAGACGTCCAAACTTTTGTGGAAACGATGATGGCGGACGATGTCGACGACTGGACCCTGGTGCAGTTCAGCGGCGCGGTGCACTCGTTCACGAATCCCGATGCCCAGTCGGACGGATCTCGCTACGATGCGCGAACCTCCAAACGCGCTTTCGAAATGATGGATGACTTCGCTGATGAAGTGCTCAAGTAGCAGTGCTTGAAATGCTGAAAACCGGAAACACTGAAATTCAAAGAGCTCTACACACGGCACTGACCGAAACGACATTCGCCGATCCGCTACAAATGAAACCAATTCTAGCCTCGGAATGGCTACTACGGCTTGCAAAACCTCCAATAATAACAAATGTTATAACAATGCCTATCAAAACCAAAATCCGTAAAATCGGCAATTCCTACGGGATTGTTCTGCCCAAAGAGGCACTGCAAGCGCTCAAGGTCGAGGAAGGCGCTGCAGTGTATTTGACTGAAGCTCCAAACAATACCCTGAATATTAATCCCGAGAGCCCGGGGTTTGATGAGAAAATGCGGATCGCTGAAGATCTAATGAAGCGCTATCGTAACACCTTCCGCGAGCTAGCCAAATGAACGAGCCTGATTGGATTACAAAGGAAGAGTGCCTTACGTTTCATTCAATGTTGGTTGCGCGTTTTGGAGGTGCTGATGGAATGCGCGATGAAAGTAAGCTAGATGCGGCTCTCGATCGCCCTTTGCAGCATCACAGCTACGGCGATCCCCCACCCAGTATTTTCGAACTCGCAGCTACATACGCATCCGGCGTGGTGAAAAGTCACCCTTTTCTTGATGGCAACAAACGCACAGGATTAATGGTCTGCCAACTGTTCATCGAAACAAACGGTTATCAATTCGAAGCACCTGAAGCCGAAACCGCACTGCAAATTCTAGCGCTCGCGGACTGCCAGTTGAGCGACGATGAACTCACGCAATGGCTCGAGGCGAATTGCACTCAGAAATCAAAGACGCGCTAAATGCGACAGGCACGACGGAGGTCTGCCGGAGATGGCGCAGCAATGCCTGTGTCACTTCAAAAAAAGCGGCTGGAAGCCGCTTCTACTGACTGGATGGCTGCTCATTTATGCAAATACTTTCCCGATTTTACAATTTTACTCTCAATTAAGAGTTCGCTACGATGCGCCTTTGTATTCGCCTCATGGCTTACATGACTTTTATTCAAGATGATATCTCACATCTAACCTTGCTTCAGCACACCGAGTAAATTTCCTACTACATTTTTAACCCAGACACAAATTATGTCAGACGCTACATCCGAAATCGGCCTTATCGGCCTCGCAGTTATGGGCCAGAACTTGGCTCTCAACGTCGCCGACCACGGCTTCAAAATTTCCGTATACAACCGGACGACTTCCAAGATGGAGGAGTTCGTGAATGCGAATCCAAATACTCCGGGTGGTCTCGTCGGTTGCGAAACCCTCGAAGGTTTCGTCGCTTCACTCAAGCGCCCACGTAAGGTCATCATCCTCGTGCAAGCGGGTTGGGCGACTGACAAGGTGATCGAAGGCCTCACAGAACTCATGGAAGAAGGCGACATCATCATCGATGGTGGCAACGCGAAGTGGGACGACACGATCCGCCGCGAAAAAGAGATCACTGCAAAGGGCCTACGCTTCATCGGTTCCGGTGTTTCCGGTGGCGAAGAAGGCGCACGTTTCGGCCCATCCCTCATGCCGGGCGGCACGAAGGAAGCATGGGAGCATCTTGAGCCAATCTGGAAGGCCATCGCTGCGAAGGTCGATCCTGAAACGGGCAAACCACTCGAAGGTGCTGAAGCGGGCAAGCCTGTCGAAGGCGGCTTCAGCTGCACCGCTTACATCGGCCCAGACGGCGCTGGTCACTACGTAAAGATGGTGCACAACGGCATCGAATACGGCGACATGCAGATGATCTGCGAAGCTTACGACCTCATGCAAAACGTGCTCGGTCTGAATCCAGCCGAAATGGGCGACATCTTTGCTGAGTGGAACAAGGGCGATCTCGACTCCTTCCTCATCGAAATCACTGCTGACATTCTCAAGCAAACCGATCCTGTCACTGGCAAGCCATTCGTCGACATCGTGCTCGATACCGCTGGCCAAAAGGGCACAGGTAAGTGGACATCCGTCAACGCACTCGACATGGGCACACCTGCTCCGACGGTTGCTGAAGCCGTGTTCGCACGTTGCATCTCTGCAGTCAAGGACGAGCGCGTTGCCGCTTCCAAGATCCTGAGTGGCCCCGAAGCAGCAGCCTTCACCGGCGACAAAGCTGAAATGGTCGAAGCGATCCGCGAAGCACTCTACGCTTCCAAGATCTGCTCCTACGCACAGGGCTTCCAGCTCATGCGCGAAGCACAGAAGGAATACAACTGGGAGCTCAACTTCGGCGAGATCGCTCAGATCTTCCGTGGTGGCTGCATCATTCGCGCAGCCTTCCTACAGAAGATCACCGAAGCTTTTGCGCGTGATCCCGAACTCGCCAACTTGCTGCTCGATCCCTACTTCACAGGTGCGATCAACAAGGCACAAGCAAGCTGGCGTAAAGTCGTGGCACTCGCTGCTGAGCACGGCGTATCCATTCCGACCTTCAGCTCTGCGCTCTCTTACTACGACGGCTACCGCACCGCACGCTTGCCGCAGAATCTCCTGCAAGCACAGCGCGACTTCTTCGGCGCTCACACTTACGAGCGCACCGACGAGCCTCGCGGTCAGTTCTACCACATTGATTGGCCAAAGGCAGACCGCCCGCAGCTGGAAATGTAGTCGCCAGCAATTAGCATCTTTCAAAAAGCCGTTCGGGAAACCGAGCGGCTTTTTTTGGGGTTGATTGCCGAACAGACGCGACTGGCGTCGCATCGCTACAGCTGAAAACACCGTAGCGAACTCGCGCTAGCGAGGTCGACCACTCTGCTTACGTGCACTGCTTGGCGCTTCCGCTGAAAATACCAATTCAACAAAAGCGGCTGGAAGCACGCTTATACTGGCAGACTGCAACGCGAAGAGACAGACAGAAATGTCTGTGTCACTATATGAGACATCCCACCCAAACAGACGCGACTGGCGTCGCATCGCTACAGCTGAAAACACCGTAGCGAGGTCGACCACTCTGCTCACTGGCACTGGTTGGACGCTTCCGCTGAAAATACTAATCCAAAGAAAGCGGCTGGAAGCACGCTTCTACTCTTGGACTTTCACGCGAAGAGACAGACAGAAATGTCTGTGTCACTATATTAGACATCCCACCCAAACAGACGCGACTGGCGTCGCATCGCTACAGCTGAAAACAGCGTAGCGAACTCGCGCTAGCGAGGTCGACCACTCTGCTTACGTGGACGTCCCTTGAAAATCAGGATGAACTTTTTTAGCAGTAGAAGCGTGCTTCCAGCCGCTTTCATTAAGGAACTACGGCAGTAGACTTAGGTTCAATTTTATTTAGGATCAAGGAACAAGCGGCAGGATGCCGCTTCTACTGTTTTTAATCCTAAATTCGGCAGTTGGCTAAGGCTCTGTTATAGAAACCGCGAATGAACACGAATTTACGCGAATAACAGGATATGCCAATTGGCGAAACGAATATTTCAATGCCAATTGTTGACTGATATTTTGCATCTAATTCATAATCAGCATTTTGTTCTTCTAAATTCGCGTTGATTAGCGTCCATTCGCGGTTCCAACTCATCTTTTTAGTTTAATTCGTGCCATCTGACTCATGACTCACACTTCAATTGCGCAAAAGTGCGTTGCGCATTTTTGCGCAATTGAAATGTCTCTGCATGAAAGCCAACTGTCGTGCGACGCGGAACTCACCGTGTTTCCTTAAGATTCAGCACCTTGAAAACCTCTGCTAGCACTCTGAGCACTGGTTGTTTCTGTTGAAACACCGAATGCTTGGAACAAATACTCAGATAATAGAACTGAGAATTTGATTTTTTTGGAAATAGATGCAGCACTCTATCGCTCACAAGCACTCGTCATAACCGACGTAGCACTGATTTACTATGAAACTAGAAAATAAAGAAGGATCACAAATCCCATCCGTCACATTCCGCACGCGCAATGGCAACGATTGGCTTGATATCAACAGCGACAGCCTGTTCGCAGGCAAAAACGTCGTGGTATTCTCACTGCCCGGTGCTTTCACACCGACTTGCTCATCGTCCCACTTGCCGCGCTACAACCAGCTCGCGAGCCTCTTTAAGGAACAGGGCGTCGATGAAATCGTCTGTGTTTCCGTCAACGACAGCTTCGTCATGAATGCGTGGAAGGACGATCAGGAAGCCGAAAACATTACCGTGATTCCGGACGGCAACGGTGAGTTCTCCGAAAAGATGGGCATGCTCGTCGACAAGGAAGCACTCGGCTTCGGCAAGCGCTCATGGCGCTACTCGATGTATGTCAGCAATGGCGTCATCAAGAAGATGTTCATCGAGCCAGAAGTTGAAGGCGACCCGTTCGAAGTTTCCGATGCCGACACCATGCTGCAATACCTGGCTCCGGATGTTTCCGTGCAAGAGCCTCTGACTATCTTCACTAAGATTGGCTGCCCACACTGTGAGCGTGCCAAGGCTCTCCTCAAAGAGCAGTGCTACCCATTCGAAGAAGTGATCGTTGGTAAAGACATCACCCTCGCTGGCTTGAAAGCGGTCTGCGGCGATGAAACTGCGCCACAAATCTATAAGGACGGCAACTACGTCGGCACTGAAGAAGAATTGGAAAGACTCTTCCTCTAATTCGCGTTTCCAAAGATTTCATACAAAAAGCCTCCCGTGTTCGCGGGAGGCTTTTTTATTGATGCCGCGCATCAAGAATTGTGGTTTTGCGAAATCGAAGTATCTGGCGTAGGGGTGCTGCTTGCCGTTTCGACAGGCTCAAGGCCCTGAGCTTGTCGAAGGGCGGCACCCGCGAAGGCAGCTAAAGTCTTACAACTTCCTATGCGTGTGGCCTTTGCGCGGGCTTCGCTAGCAAAGCCCCTACAAATGAATACCTTACGATTCAGCAGAATCTGCTGCCTTCGGCTTGCGCGTGCGGATGCCTGGCTTCGCGACAATCTCGAAATAGACCGCGTCCCAATTTTCAGCGAGCGCGTGATCGATCGCTTCATTGATCTCCGCCACATGTAGGTCTGTTGCCAGTTCAGCAGTCTCGCCGACCTTGCAATCGAAGTCCCAGAAATCCACGCCTTCGGGCAACTTCTTCTTACGCTCACGTTTTACATATTTACGGAGCTCAGATTTGATTGCTTCAACGACGCGTTCGGGTGCGTTGTTCGCAACCTTTATTGGAAATGTCTTTTTCATGGTTTGTTTCGTATCTAGTTGAACCGACTTTGTATTCGTAGCGTGAAGCTTTAGCGAGCGTTCAATGCCTCAGCACGAAGCCAGCACGACGGACGTTCGCTAAAGCGTCACGCTACACAATCTGCACTCAGAGCGCCCTCAACCTTTACGATCGAGGACGCTCAAAAGCATCGAACCTACAGGCTCTCTAGGATGCGCTTCGTTTCGTCGCGCTTCTCAGTAGTCTCGGCGAGTTGCTTACGCGCGCCTTCGACGATCTTCGCTGGCGCACTATCCACAAATTTCTTGTTCTTCAATTTGCCCTCACCTGCTGCAACGACCTTGTTCAGCTTTTCCAACTCCTTCGTGAGACGCGCCTTTTCGGCTTCGACATCAATGGAGCTGCTCAAATCGAGATACAAGGTGCCTAGCGGTGTCACTGCAGCTGGCAAGCCATCTGGCTGAGCACCATCGACCGCGGTCAACACGATGCCGGCGAGCGTTTGAACGAGGCTGGCATTGTCGGCGATGACTTTGACCGCATCCCCTTCGGCTGCGTAGAGCATCGCGACATCGCGCTTGTTCGCCAAATTATACTGCGACTTGAGGGCACGTGCTTGAGTGATCAATTCCTGCAAGCTGACCACACGAGCGGCGGCTGACTTGTCGGCGGAAAGCTGCGCTTCCAACTCGGCGGCAGTGGTGACCACCGTGTTTTGAATGAATGCGACGGACGCATCATAGCCGAGCCCCTTCCAGAGTTCCTCGGTAATGTGTGGCATGACTGGATTCGCGAGCTGCAAGACTTGACGGATCACGAGATCTTGGATCGCGAGACAGTTATCGCGCAGCGCTTCGTCACCACGGAGCTTGCCCTTGGATGCTTCGACATACCAGTCACAGAAATCACCCCAGAAGAAGGCGTAGATCAGGTGCGTGAGCGGTGCGATTTCGTAGTTCTTAAAGCACTTTTCAATTTCAGCAGTGACTTCGATCACGCGGGATAGGATCCAGTGGTCGTAATCGTCGCAGAGCGCGGTATCGATGCGGCTCAGAATTGCGTCCAAGCTGGAGTTGTCGGCCATTGGGCCAGACATCTGACGGAAGCGAACCGCATTCCACAGCTTATTGGAAAAATTACGGCCGATTTGAATGCGCTCTTCTGAGAACAGAATATCGGAGCCCGACGGTGCGATATTACAGATACCGAAGCGCAGACCGTCGGCGCCGTATTTCTCGATCA
Organism: Lentimonas sp. CC4; assembly: GCF_902728235.1. NCBI lineage: Bacteria > Pseudomonadati > Verrucomicrobiota > Lentimonas > Lentimonas sp. CC4. Next base: position 1,139,870 of record NZ_CACVBO010000001.1, on the reverse strand, counting down.
AATCAAGTGGATCGGGCGAGTTGCCGAGTGACTTCGACATTTTACGTCCCTTTTCGTCACGAATCAGACCGTGAATGAAGACGTTTTTAAATGGGATACGCTTGGCGAGTTCCTCATCGGACAGATCCTTGGCATCGTCACCATACAACTCGATACCAGCCATGATCATACGAGCGACCCAGAAGAAAATAATATCGAACCCTGTGACCAACACAGAGGTCGGATACCAGAAATCGAGTTCCTTCTGCTGCTCAGCAGTAGGCTCGGGCCAGCCGAGATTCGCCATCGGCCAGAGATACGAGGACGCCCACGTGTCGAGCACGTCGTCTTCTTGCTCCCAGTTTTCAGGATCGGAGGGTCCTTCGACAGAGACATGCACATGCTCGGGATTTTCGAAATCGAGTTCCGAACGCTCCGCACCCTTCTTATACCAAACAGGGATACGGTGGCCCCACCAGAGCTGGCGGCTGATGCACCAATCCTGAATACCGTTGAGCCAGTGCAGGTAAGTCTTCTTCCAGCGATCTGGGTGAAATTTGATCGTGCCGTTTTCAACTGCACGCTTGGCCTCTTCGACCTTCGGGTATTTGAGGAACCATTGCTCAGAGAGGCGCGGCTCGATGGGCACATCGCCACGCTCCGAGAAGCCGACGGTGTTCTCGTAATTCTCAGCCTCAATCAAGAGACCTAGTTCTTCGAGCTTAGCAACCGCTTGCTTGCGGGCCTTGAAACGATCGACGCCGTCGAATTCCTCGCCAGCGAGCGCGTTGAGACGCCCGTCGTGGTCGATCACTTCAATCACTTCGAGGTTGTGACGTTGGCCGATCTCGAAGTCATTCTTATCGTGTGCGGGTGTGACCTTCAGGCAACCGGTGCCGAACTCGCGATCCACATATTCGTCGCCGATGATTGGGATTTCAGCCTTCGGGAAGGGACGCCAGACGGTCTTACCAATCAAGTGCTTGTAGCGCTCATCCTCTGGATGCACGGCCACAGCGGTGTCGCCCATGATCGTTTCAGGGCGAGTGGTGGAAATTTCAAGATGCGTGCGCTCGCCGTCTGGCTGCACCAGTTCGTAGCGCATCTTATAGAAGAAGCCGCTTTGTGGCTTCATGTTCACCTCTTCATCGGAAATCGCAGTATGCGTCGCAGGGCACCAGTTGACCATGCGCTTGCCGCGGTAGATGTATCCGCGCTTATAGAATGAGACGAAAGCCTCCAACACTGCCTTCGAGTAGTCCTCGTCGAGTGTGAAGCTGGTGCGATCCCAGTCACAGGACGCGCCGAGTTTCTGCAGCTGATTGAGAATCACGCCGCCCGACTCTGCGCGGAAGTCCCAGACCTTTTCGAGAAATCCTTCACGGCCGAGGTCATATTTACTTTGACCCGTCGATTCACGGAGCTGCTTTTCGACCTTGGTCTGTGTGGCGATACCTGCGTGGTCGGTGCCCGGTTGCCAGAGCACGGCCTTGCCTTCGAGGCGGGCGCGGCGGACGAAGATGTCCTGCAAGGTATTATCAAGCACGTGCCCCATGTGCAGCATACCGGTGACATTCGGTGGCGGGATCATAATCGCATACGGCTCTTTCGAGCTATCAGCGACTGCCTTAAAGCATCCGGCTTCGAGCCAGTTAGCATACCAGCGTTGTTCGACTTCTTTGGGTTCGTAGGCTTTTGCGATTTCAGACATGACAGGAAAAATTAGAAAGGAGCCAAAGGTGAGGGTCTATCGCAGGCTTTCAAGCCAGAAAGGCGGTAGACTGAAAAGCGGAAACGCTGAAAATGGGAAATTCTGAAAGTTTAACGGTCCAGCCAAAGCTTGGTAGCGGAATGAGGCACTCATTTCGGCAGCTGAGCCTCAGCCCGAGCAACACGCGCACAGATCGAAACCGCATTCGCGGGTTCCGCTACAAATCTGTGTGTAGCGGAATGAGGAACTCATTTCGGCGGCTGAGCCTCAGCACGCGCACACCGCACAGATCGAAACGGCTTCGCCGATCCGCTACAAAATCCGGGCGTAGCGGAATGAGGCACTCATTTCGGCAGCAGAACCGCGGCACGCGCACGCCGCACAGATCGAAACGGCATTCGCCGATCCGCTACAAATCTGTGTGTAGCGGAATGAGGCACTCATTTCGGCAGCTGAGCCTCAGCACGCGCACACTGCACAGATCGAAACGGCATTCGCCGATCCGCTACAAATCCGGGGGCATCTACATGAATAAATTTAGACTTTATCCAAACTCCAATACCCAAACTAATACGACACTAGAGGCCTCCGAACTAAAATCAGCATCTCTTCTAACAGCATCTCCCCCATCAAATCCCTCATATTTACTTGTCATCGAAGTGATTTATGCAACTTTCGGAGCCTTCGCTATTATGGCTACTACCAAGAAAAAATCTGTAACGACGTCTAAGAAGCCTCAAAACTTCCTAGAAGCACCGATCAACAAGAAGCTTTCCAAAGAAGAAAAGCTCGACCTCTACCGCACGATTGTAGGGATTCGACGCTTCGAGGAACGCTCACTACGCGCCTACAACCAAGGTAAGATCGGAGGCTTCCTCCACCTTTACATTGGTCAGGAAGCCGTTGCCACTGGCATCGTCTCTCTCATGGAAGAGAACGACCACATCATCACCGCATACCGCGACCACGGCCACGCGCTGTCTGTCGGGATGTCGATGAACGAGTGTATGGCCGAGATGTATGGCAAATACACAGGCTGCTCAAAGGGCAAAGGTGGCTCAATGCACTTTTTCGCTCCAGACAAGAACTACTGGGGCGGTCACGGAATCGTCGCGGGTCAGACACCACTCGGTGCCGGCCTCGCGTTCGCACTGAAATATAAAGGCCTCAAGGGCTGTGCGATGGCGTTCCTCGGTGATGGTGCCGTGAATCAAGGCTCCTTCATGGAGACCCTCAATCTCGTATCGCTCTGGAATATCCCCGTCGTCTTCGTCATCGAAAACAACGGCTACTCCATGGGCACCAGCCTCAAGCGCTCCTCTGCCGAAGAAAACCTCGCACACCGTGCGGATGGTTTCGACATCGCTTGGGAAGTCTGCGATGGCCACGACGTATTCGAAGTTCGCGAAGTTGCCAACCGTGCAATGAAGCGTGCTCGCGAAGAAATGAAGCCATTCCTTCTCGAGATCCGCACATACCGTTACCGCGGACACTCAGTCGCGGATGCGAATCACGAGAAATACCGCACCAAGGAAGAGATCGAAGAATACAAGCGCACGAAAGATCCGCTGAATTTGATCAAATCTCAACTCCTCGCTGATGGCACTTTAACGGACGACCTCGCTAAGAAGATCGACCAAGAGAAGAAGGACGAAGCCGAAGCATCTGCAAAGTTTGCTGAAGACAGCCCTTATGCACCGCGCGAAGAAATCCAGACCGATGTGTATTGGGAAGTGGATAACGACGCCGATAACAAGCTCAAGGGCACTCACTTCTTCAACGACTAGACAACAATTAAGAATTGAGAATTAGGACTTACGAAAATCTGACATCAGTCTTCTAACTCCTTCCTTCTAACTTCTAACTCCTTTCATAAAATGCCACTTATCACTTACCGCGAAGCTATTAAGCAAGCACTCGACGAAGAGATCCAACGCGACGACAACGTCTGCATCATGGGCGAAGAAGTCGCTCAATACAACGGTGCCTACAAGGTCACCGAAGGTCTCTGGGCCAAACACGGCGACAAACGTGTGATCGACACACCCATCTCCGAAGCCGCCTTCTCAGGTCTGGCGATCGGTGCCTCCATGCTCGGCGTTCGCCCAGTCATCGAGATGATGTTCATGTCGTTCAGCTATGTTGCGATCGACCAACTCTTCAATAATGCATCCTTCTGCCGCTACATGTCTGGTGGCTTGATGAATGTGCCAATCGTCGTCCGTGGCCCTGCCAATGGCGGCACCAATGTCGGAGCGACGCACTCACACACTCCAGAAAACATGGTGGCCAACCACCCAGGTTTGAAGGTCGTCTGCCCATCCAACGCCTACGACGCGAAGGGACTCATGAAAGCGGCCATCCGCGACAATGACCCCGTCTTCGTCATGGAAAACACCCTGCTCTACGGAGAAAAGTGGGAAGTTCCTGAAGAAGAATACATCGTTGAGCTCGGCGTAGCGAATGTCCTCAAAGAAGGCACTGACATGACCATCGTATCGCATGGTCGTTGCGCAATGCTCTCCTTGCAGGCTGCTAAGACCATGGAAGCAAAGCACGGCATCAGCGTCGAAGTCGTCGATCTCCGCTCTATCCGTCCACTCGACGAAGAGACGATCCTCAACTCCGTCAAGAAGACTGGCCGTGCGCTACTCGTTGAAGAGAACAAGCCATACTGTGGTGTGGACGCGCAAATCTCGCACTTGATCCAGCTCAAAGCCTTCGACTATCTCGATGCACCCGTGCACCGCGTGTCGTCCATCGATGCACCAACGATCTACGCTAAGCCACTCGAAGACTGGCAGATCCCCAACGAAGAACGCATCATCGCCAGTGCATTGAAACTTATGCAATAAGCTCCAATGCACGGGCGGAATTAGGAATTACGAATTAAGAATTACGAAATCCACCTTGTGAGGACTGTAATTCCCAATCATTCAGAAAGCTGATTCCTAATTGCTTTGCCATCTCCAACAGACCTCCGTCTTAATTCTCAATTCGTAATTCGTAATTCCTAATTCTCAAAACTATGGCTACACTCATTGATATGCCCAAACTCAGCGACACCATGACGGTGGGCACGCTGGTTCGCTGGCTTAAAAACGAAGGCGACGCTGTCACTAATGGTGACATGATCGCAGAAGTCGAAACCGACAAAGCGACTATGGAAGTCGAATGTTTCGACGATGGCATCCTCATTAAGCAATACTGCGGCGAAGGTGCCGAAGTTGCTGTGGGTGACCCCATCGCAGCCGTCGGCGAGGCCGGCGAAGAAGCACCTGCTGGCACGAGCTCCGCACCTGCCAAAGAAGCGCCTGCAGCGCCTGAGCCAACCGCTGAAGCACCCGCTCCAGCCGAGGCTGAACCAGCACCTGTCGCTGAAGCACCCGCTCCAGCCGCAGCGCCTGCAACATCTAGCACTGGCGGTCGCATCAAAGCCTCTCCGCTCGCCAAGAAGATCGCAGCCGAAAAGGGCCTCGATCTCGCAACCATTCAAGGCTCCGGCCCTGGTGGACGTATCCTGAAGGAAGACGTGCTCAACGCTAAGCCAGTCGCCGCAGCTCCTGCAGCCGCAGCCGGCGCTCCAGCCGCTGCACCTGCCGCGACACTTGAAGCACTCGACATCCCTGTCACCAACATGCGTAAGAGCATCGGCAAGGCACTCGTCGCTTCCAAGACACAGGCACCACACTTCTACCTACAAATCGAAGTCAATGGCGCACCACTTGCAGCGCTCCGTAAACAGCTCAACGGCCAACTCGCAGACCTTCCAGCAGAACAAGGTGGCGCGAAGTTCTCCGTGAACGACCTCACGCTTAAGGCAGCAGCTGAAGCCGTGCGCCGCGTCCCTGCGATCAATCGCTCATGGGAAGGTGACACCATCAAGCAACACGCTAATGTGCATCTCGCATTCGGTGTCGCAATTGATGACGGCCTCGTCACTCCAGTGATCCGTGCCGCAGAGACCAAGGGTCTTCGCGAAATCGGCGCAGAAGCAAAGGTATTGATCAAGAAGGCACGTGGCAAGAAGCTCACTCCAAACGAGATGAGCGGCTCGACGCTGACAGTGACCAACCTCGGCATGTTCGGCATCTCCGACTTCTACGGCATCATCAACCCGAACAATGCTGCAATTCTCAGCATCGGCGCGACGATCAAGAAGCCAGTCGTCAACGAGAACGACGAAATCGTCGTCGGCCAAGTCATGAAGATCGGTCTCTCCGGTGACCACCGCACCATCGACGGCGCAGTGGGCGCACAGTATCTGCAAGCCCTCAAGGAAATCCTTGAAGCGCCTGCCACGATGCTGGTGTAAAAACGGCGTCGCCGTTTAATGGCGAATGACTAATTGCTAATTTAAACAAAAGCCCGCGAGTGATCGCGGGCTTTTTTGTGTGTCTGCGTAGGGGGCAGTCGCTGCGTGTGTCATGCCCTCGGGGTGCTTTAACCCAATGCCATTGCATATTGATTGTAGCACCAAAGGTGCGCCCTATGCCAGCCTAGGGCAACGCCCTAGGATTTGAATCAACCACCACCTGAGCCCTGAAAGGGCGACTTAATCGATCAAAGGCTTGGCCTATCAAATTAGAACGCCCTTTCAGGGCTAACAGTTTGGGGCTTGAATTCCCGGGGCGTTGCCCCGGGCTGATATAGGTTACCCCTTTGGGGCGAAAAATCGTGCAATAATCCCCGATCATTGTTCCACGATCAACGTTCCACAGGTTAGGGGCAAACCACAACTACCCCGCACACCTCTATAGCACTCACATTCATATGTTCCACATAAATTGTTCCACACCCTTACCGTCCTAATAAACCGAACCACTCCCCAGATGATTAAGAGCAAGATTAGGATGAAGATTATGAGTCTGGGGATCGACATCCCAGCCAAGCTCAATTCAACTCTTCGCCATGACACAAAGCACACTCCCTCTAGCCAAAACTGATCCATTGATCTCAGTCCAAGTCTCCGTCTACGCACTCGACGGCCAAGTCCGCGAAGCCGTGCATGCATATCTGGATGCACTCGATGCGACAGGGATTGATCGCGACACTGGCACCATGTCGACTGTGGTGTGGGGCGAAGCTGCAGCGATTTGGCCAGCCTTACAAACTGCTTACGAAGCCGTCGCCGCACAGCACAAAATCATGGTCAACACTTCGATGAGTAACGCCGCGCCCCTGCCAGCTCGGGCAGCAGGCCGACGCTAGGCGCGCCCGCACTAATCAATACGCACTGACTCTCCAGATTCACGGACAATGACGACTGGCTCTCCCTCAGTAAGAACTGACGGGTAAGTTTCATCTGCAACGGGCTGGATATCGAACACATAGTCCTCCGCATGTAGTGTCTCAAGCGTCACAGTCGTGACCCCGTTATCGATGTAATACTGCTCCGCGGCACTGGCGATTTGCTGCGCGTTAATTAAAATAATCTTTTCCTGAGCGCTCTCGCGAACCTTGTTAAACGCTGGAATTGCCATCAGTCCAACCAACACAAACATAACGATGCAAATGTAGCCCATCACTAGCCCAGCAACCCCCATTCCGCGCCCTCCCACTGAGGGATTATTCCTAATACTGGACAACGAAATATGACCGAAAATAATCGCGAGGATCGGTGGGAATAGGAAGAATGCTCCGCCAATCAGACTGATAATCCCCATAATCATTGAAGTGATCGCGAGGCCACTGGTTGTCTGTTGCACTGGCGCATTAAGCGGTGGAGGTAAGTCTGGAGTTGTCATAAATTAAGGTCGTTGGGTATATATCTCACCACTAACGTAGTGATTAATATCCGCTAGCTGATGATCGAAGAACTAGGAATAATCAAACCAAAATAAACGCATGCAACTTCCACCTCCGATTAAAATACAGAATGCAAGCTCAGTCTCAGGGCTAGCCGTCACCTCACTCGTATTCGGCATTATCGGAATCGTATTCGGGTGGCTGTTCATCCTACCGCCACTGGTAGCGATCATCCTTGGACATATTGCGCGTGCATCCTGCCGCAAACACGCACACTTAAGCGGCAGTGGCATCGCACTTTCGGGCTTAATACTCGGCTATATTGGCATCCTTCCGGTCATATTAATGGTGGCCAGCGCTGTTGCTCGTATTGACGAAATCAAAGCGAGTGCACCACGCCCTGCGATTGTCGACGCACCAGAATATATGACACTCATAGGCGAAGACCTCTCTGGTTCCGGGTTTCATTTCTCAACCGAGGATGGTCACTACATCGCCTGCAGCCTACATCAATTCGACGGTGCGACTCCGAAGGTGATGCACTCCGGTCTGTTGGAAACAACCGTTGAGATTACCAAGCTTGTGAGCTCCCAAGATGATCTTCAAGTCCTTCAATACACAGGCGACGGCTTAGATACGATACCGCCATTACTCTTTGAATATCAGCCCGAAATCACACTGGGAACCCCAATCTATCTCTACAACTTTGACGAGCCATACAAGGGCCACATCAGCAAGCACCAACGAGGAACCAACAACTACAGCATACAAATGGAAGCTCCATTTCCTGCAGGTGGAAACAGTGGCTCTCCTGTCGTTTCAGCCGAAACAGGAAAAGTCATCGGAGTCATGCTATCTGCCAACTCTAGCGAGGCAGCCACTAGAGTCGGGTTCGAAGCATTGAGCTGGAATCCTTCTCCTGAAAGGTAAATCTCCAGCTGAAAACGCACCAAGCCATTGCATCTCAACGCAATGAGAGCCATCGTGCTCGTATGCCAACGCAGCCCGACTACTCGATCATTATTCCCGCTTATAACGAAGCGATCGAGCTCCCTGCAACTTTGGCTGCGATTCGCACCGCGATGGCCGCACACGCACTTTCCGGTGAATGCATCGTAGTCGATAACAACTCCAGCGACCGCACCGCGGAGGTTGCAATGGAACACGGCGCCGATCAAGTCGTCTTCGAACCTGTCAATCAAATCGCCCGTGCGCGTAATACCGGCGTGCGCGCCAGTCGTGGCTCTTACCTCGTCTTTGTCGATGCCGACACCCGAATTTCTCCGAAACTACTGGTAGAGGCGCTGCGCCGACTCAAGAACACTGCCTGCGTGGGTGGCGGCACCATCATCGAGTTTGACAGTAAGATCGGGCTAATTGGCCGAACCAGCATCGCCATCTGGAAACGTATTTCTCAACTCACACGCACCGCCGCAGGGAGCTTCCTCTTTTGTCGGCGCGATGCCTTTGAAGACATCGGCGGATTTGACCAAAAGCTCTACGCCAGCGAAGAAGTGCGCCTCTCACGCTTGCTACGCAAATGGGGCAAAGGGCGCGACATGAGCTTCGACATTATTATCGGCGCGCCGGCTCGCACCTCTGCTCGCAAACTACAATGGTATAGCGGCCCGAGAATGCTCGGCTGGATCTTTTTTATGATGCTTGTGCCGATCGCCGTGCGCTCACGTAAGCTGTGCGGCTTCTGGTATGAACGCCCTGTTAAATGAGAACGGAGACCTGAGAACGGAGACCTGAGAGCGGAGACCTGAGAGCGGAGACTTGAGACCTGAGAGGGGAAACTTGAAACTTGAGAGGGAAGACTTAACATTCACTGCTACGCACAATTTCTAGGCCTCCATCCTCATTGACTCCAATGCCCACAGTTATACATCTTCCAGATCACTCACGTTTCGAGATCAACGTCGACGATGCGACGGCCGTGCTCGAATACCACTTAGTCGACCAAGTGATGACCATCCATCACACCTTTGTTCCGGTCGAACTACGTGGACAAAACATCGCGGGCATACTCGCCAAAGCAGCTTTTGACTGCGCACGCGCCGATGGTCTGCAGGTCATCCCACAATGCTCCTACATCGCCAGCTATGCTAGGCGATTTCCCGAAGCCGGGGCACTCATCCTAAAAGCCTAACTTCTGACTCCTTACTTCTAACTCCTGAATATATGTTAAAAATCCCCGCCCTACTCCTTGCCCTACTCCCCGCTGCATTACTTGCTGACAGCTCCGTCTGGAAAATTTCTAAAGGCGAACAATCGCTCTACATCGGCGGCACCTGCCATGTGCTGCGCAGCACCGACTATCCGCTACCAGCCGAATTCGACCAAGCCTATGAGGCCGCCGACACCCTGGTCTTCGAGATCGATCCGGCTGCGGCACAAGATCCCGCCTTTGCAATGCAGCTCCTCGCCAAAGCAAGCTACAGCGATGGGCGCACACTCAAATCCGTGCTCTCGGCCGATGCCTACGCAGCCTTAGCGAAGCAAGGCAAACAAAGTGGACTACCGATCGAGCTGCTCAATTCCCTCAAGCCCGGCATGGTCATGATGATGCTCACCATGCAAGAGCTGACCAAGGCGGGTGTCACGGAGGAAGGCGTTGATATGCATTATCACGCACGCGGGCTCAAGGACGGCAAATCAGTGGACTCCCTCGAGACACCCGAATTTCAGATCGATCTCCTCACCTCCATGGGCGAAGGCATCGAAGATGAGCTGGTCCTCTACGGGCTCGAAGATCTCAGTCACATGAAAGAGCTGTTTAACGAACTCATTGCCGCATGGCGCTCAGGCGACTTAGCCCAAATCGAGGCGCTCTTCATCTCAGACATGGTCGATTATCCCGAGCTCTACTCGAAGCTGCTGGTCGATCGCAACCGCCGCTGGATTCCACAGATCGAAGCCTACATGAAGACTCCGGAAATTGAGTTCGTGCTCGTCGGCGCCGCACATGCCGCAAGTAAAGATGGCATCCTCGCGCTCTTAAAGAACCGTGGTTATACGGTCGAGCAGCTTTAGCCGTAGTAGCTGCACGCTTTAGCCGCAGTTCTATAGAGGTTCGCTAACTGGGCTCCGACGGCATTGGCTCGGCACGCGGTCTAAAGCACCGCGCTACCTCAACGAAAATCTCCAAAACAAAAAGGGCGACTCCACTCACGCGGAATCGCCCCAAACAAAACTCTATGAGTTGAAAATTTGAATCAAGCAGCGCTTAGAATTCGTAAACTGCAGAGAACGTCCAACGGTAGCCGAAGAGGCTGTCATCATCGTTCAGCTGTGTCTCATACGCAGCACGCAAACCAAGATCGTCGCCCAAAGGACGTAGCTCGAAGCCAAGCACACCTGTGATAGTATCGTTATCTTCACCACCGCCAATGCTCGCTGCATCGACTCCGGAGAATGGGATATCTAGAGAGTTCTTACCTTCATCCTGCACGAAGTAACCGTTGACTTCAATGACTGGGCTGAGCCACTCAGTTAAGTAGTAGTCCGCGTGCAAGTGCACTGTTAGCATGTCTGAGCTACCAAGCACATTCGCTTCAGTATCATCCGCGATCAGGTAGTTCACCGTCACACCGAGGTGGAGCTTATCAAAGCCCTTATTCGCAGACAACCAGAGGCGATACTCCTCTGTGTCCTGTAAAACTTCATCGTCGCCCCAGCCAAACTCGTAACCAGCACCGACTGCCATGTGGAACTGGTTTTCCCAGTCCTGAATGAATGCCCACTTGATACCAGCACCCACGTCGTTCCAGCCATCGCTGACAAGACCGTCAATGTCAGTATCTTTAAAGTTCGTGTAACCATCCTTATAAGCCACCAATTGAAGGCTCTCAGTCAGCGCAACACGCACCTGAAGCGCTGCAACGTCGACACTGCCGTTAATTTCGCCGAGCTGATGGTTCACATACCATGCACGGAGGTCAGTCGTGACGAATGAGTCTTCGTGGTAATATGGAGCCGAAATCGGGCGCACGGCTTTCTCTTCTGCCGCAGGTTTTGCGACATCATCCCCGAAGAGAACGAAGCCCTCGTCAGCGGCGTTAACAAAAGATCCCGCAGCAGCAAGGCCAAGAGACACGATAGATAGTTTAGTGTAGTTCATATGTAGTTTGTTGTTGTTTAAACAGCGAATTTTTATGGTGACGTAACTGTAACATGGCAACTCTAATTAAATACATTACAGTATTTAATGGTGCATCCCTTTACTTCCCTGTCATTTACATGGTAAAAGAGCCTAAAAATGAAACTACTACCCATCGTCACATTTCTCGCACTCTCATTTTCAGCACTCCCCTCAATTGCCATCGCCGGCAGAGCACCAGCAGAACGTGACTTCAAAATTGTCGAACGCGAGCAGAACAAGGACACTGGGACATTCCAATTCTACCGACGCACCTTACGCGGCACCGAGCGCACGAATAACTCGATGAATCGGCTAAGCATGCTATCCGAGGATCAAGGAAAGTATCCTACCCCACAAAGCGCCTGCGGCCCGACCGCGATGCTCAATATCTTGGTTTGGTATGAAAAGTATGGGCTCATCCAGCCATCCTTTCGCGACGCCAACACCGAAAACTATAAATTCAAACTATTTCGAGAGATCGACTCCCGCCTCTCTAAACAGACCGGATCGGTTCGAACCGAGGAAAACGGAGTGAGTGATCTAGATACTGCCATGGTGATGGATGCGATCGTCCGTGAGAATTCTAAAAACGAAGTTCGTATCCATACCGATATCATTAAAGCACCTCTGAAGCTCAACGACCTGATCGATACCATGCAAAACTTTCGATCGGGCTACTTAATCGTCACCCCCAAATCTCATAGCACAGGGAAAATGCTGAACGACCACGCCGCCACCCTGATACGAGCCGATCGCTCAGGCTACATCACGCTCGCCACCTGGGGGCAACTCTACCGCGGACTCCTAAAGAAGCGCCCCGATGGGCAATGGTTCATTCCTCAAGACCCCACACACATGGAGCTCAAAGTCCAAGCCATGATGCGCTTTATTCCGTTTCGACCAACAACTCCCGAAGATCGTTAACCTGCGTCGGCACCTCTCTGACCGGTGCGGGTGCCTCTGACGGAAAATAGACGAAATGCGCCCCCACATGTAGCGCCGCCTCGTGATCCGCATTGGCATCGCCGACAAACACCGTCCGATGCGCTGGTGTGCCTGTCTCAGCTAAAATGCGCTCCATACTCTCCGGCTTCGCAGGTGGAGAGCCAATGATCACATCAAACCACTCCGTGCCATTGGCCGAAGCCAACATCTGCTCTAGCGGAGCTTGCGGCGTGCCAGACAGCACGTAGCGCGGAATCTCAGCCGCACGACAAGCCTCCACAAATTCCCGCGAACCAATTCGCCAACCGGCAGCGGCACATAAAGGCTCACAGAGATCGGTAAATCGATCGACCTCCGCCACCAAAAATGCCGGATCTGGCTCTTGCTTCAATAGTTCACGGTAAAAACTCGCGATATGATAGGTGCGACTCTTACCGAAACCATGCATGACGATCTCCATAAATGCGTCGCGTAGCTCTGCGTGCGCCTCTGGCACCCAGCTCCGAAACGCCTCGATCTTTGCCGCCATCGTATCGAGCAGCACCCCGTCACAGTCGAACACAATCAAATCAATCGGATGCACCGAGCCTGCTAGTTTTAAATCCATAGTCACATTAGCTCAAATCATACGAACAAGCAGAAGCATTAAATTTTGCAAATCCATCCGCACATAGGTGGAACACCTTAGATTTTTGATTGTATAAGGTTCATTCAAATGAAAATAAGCACGTATTTCCATAATAACCGCAATGAAATCAATTCTATACACAATTGGCCTCGTCATCATGACGCACAGCATTAGCTCAACAGCCCAGGCAGCAATCAACTTTCCCACCACCGATGTAGTAATCAATCCGAATGGCTATATCGGCGGCCATTTCGGTAACGTAGTAAACTACAATGAGTGGGTGGGGAGTGCTACCGCAGAAGCGGAGATGAACAACGGTGTGCTAGAGACAGCTTCCACATCTCCTACTTTTCGTGGCGCTGCGATGGTCTTTGACTCAAGCTATTTCAACGTTCCGGGTGACTATGAGCTAACTTTCGACGTGACATATCATAGCAGTGGCCCCGAAAACACGGGTAACGTTAATATCTGGAGCGGTAGCGGCTATAACACAACTGATAGCGCTCTGATCGTCGATACTCAGTCAGGCACCTTGCGAACCACAGGTAGTGCCGTCTCAACTGAACTGGGCTCGCTATTAGTGCAATCCACAGGAAATAACCAAAGCATCGCTTTTACCTACGACGGGACAAGCGACGTTGCATTTTTCTTTGGAGCAACAAGCGGCTCTGCTGGACACCCTGAAGTCAACTACGCAAATATTAGCGTCCAGGCAGTTCCAGAACCAAGCACCTACGCCCTGGTCTTAGGCCTAACATCGGTATTCTTCGTTGCACGCAGACGGAAGCGGATCTAATTCCCAACCACTCAATCAGGCCACGATAGGCCACGATAGGCATTGAGACTCAAAACAGGGTTCTTATCTTTCTTTTCCATGAAAGTCATAAGAACCCTGCAGCGCATTCTGAACCATCGGCGTTTTACAATTGAATGACATTGAGCGTCACACTAGTAACGACTCAGCATGTCTAAATCCTACGAATCTACCATGCGGATATAAATCATCTCTGGCATGAAATCATAGCTCGCCGAAACATTTTTTCCTTTCACGCACGGCTGTAGTCATTAGCCATTATCCATCTGCGATTACGCATTAGCGATCAACCGCTCTCATCATGACACTTTTCCAAGCCACACTCTACACGGGGATCTTCCTCATCGCCTTCGGCGGACACTATTTATGGCACGGCATGAAGACCGCCAAGCGCACGCAAGCCTTCCCGCGCTCGACCGCTGCAGCGTATCTGCTACTCGGCACTGCCGCAGCATGGTTCCTGTATAAAGTCCTGAACCTCGGCCCCGCCGACTTTGGCCAATACAAAAAAATCCTGTTCCTCATCTTCCTCGTCACTGCCGTCGGCTCGTTTTACTTCGTGCCTGACTTCCTCGCAGTGCGCGGACTTGCAGCCTTAACACTGCTAACTTCCGGCGTGCTACTCGATGCCGCCTATATGCAGCTGCCACAAGCGCGGCTCTTTCTCGTCACCTTTATTTACGCCGCCATCGTGGTCTCCCTCATCCTCGGTGCGAATCCCTACAAGCTGCGTGATTTCTTCGACTGGCTCTACAAAGCCGACAATCGGCCACGCATCTTCGGTGGTGTCTTTGCCGCCTATGGGCTCTTGCTAATCGGCGTCGCATTCACATATTAAGTCCTCAACTATGAAAAACCCGAAGCCTGGTCTCCTCATCATTGTTTCTGGCCCCGCAGGGAGCGGCAAGACGACGCTCTGCGATCGCATGCTGGCCGAAGAACCAGCGCTTTGGCGCGTCGTCACCTCAACCACCCGCAAGCCACGCGGCAATGAGAAGGATCATGTCGACTACTACTTCTTCGATCACGCCACCTTTGAGCAGAAAATCGCCGAAGGTCACTTTTACGAGTATGCCCACGTGCATGGTAACATCTACGGCACCCTCAAAAGCGAAGTGCAGGACAAATTAGCTGTCGGCACCGACCTACTACTCAACATCGACGTGCAAGGTGCTGCGCAAATGCGTGAAATGGCTCAAAGCGATCCACTGCTCAAGGGCAACGTCGTCACCGTCTTCATCATGCCCCGCACGCTGGAAGAGCTCGAGCAACGCCTCCGCGGCCGCGCCACCGACGACGAAGACCAGATCCAGCGCCGCATGAAAGTCGCCAGCGCCGAGATGCAGCAGCACGAACTCTACGACCACACCATCCTCAGCGGCTCCCGTGGCGAAGACTTTGCAGCCTTGCAAAAGATCTACTTCGAGGAAAAGGCGAAGCGAGCGTAATATTAAGTGAAACAGGCATTTCTGCCTGTCTACGCCGTCCTTATTCCGCACCATACTGGCGCGCATCAAAAATTGTGATTTCTAGCTCAACCCATTGGGGAGGGACGAGCTCCGCCTCGTCTTGCGGTGTGCTGGTGCTTTGGTTCTGTGCTGAGGCTCGGCGGACGGCGCGGAGGCCGTCCCTCCCCGAGTAACCCACACATACAACAGGTTCGTATGAGGCGTGCCACTTTTCACAAAGTATGATGAGCGCGAGCCTACCCCCGCGCCAAGAACTGACGCCAGCCACCGCTTACTGAAATATCTTCAGCGACTTCCGCTACGACCGCTTCGCACAAAAATCCATGCACCTTGCGGCCATCCGTAAGCTCCAACTGCCCCAGCCCTAGAGGTTGCTGAATCGTAGCCAACAACTCACCGAGTGCCGCTTTCGGGAAACACCACTCTTCGGCGGCGATGGACACGCCACCTTCAGCAATACGCACGATCCCCGGGCGATGCGGTGCGGGCTCTGGCAGATACACCATCTTATAAAGCGGCGCTGTCTGCACGTTGCCAACAAAGCTGCCGCCGAGCCCGAGCACTTGACTGTTCAACGGCAAGCCGTGCATGTGCGCTCCGAAGAGTAGAATCGAGAGCGTCGCGTCTGGCTTGAGCGCCGACGGCCCTTTGCTCGCAACTTCGATCAGGGCCTTGTCAGTATCGCGCGGGGCAATCCAAGTGAGCCCAAACGGCAGTCCAGTCGCACTCTCCCCTGCAGGCACCGCCACGGCGCAGAGATCCAGCAAGTTCATAAAGTTGGTATAATACCCGAGCTGCGAATTCGGCCCAATCGGATCCGCCTCCATATCTGCTAAGGTCGGAAAACCACCAGCGGTCGGTGTAACGATCGCCGTCAGCCCATCCCAGACTGCCTCGGATTCGCGCCGTAGCTCTGCTAAGCGATACGTCGCCGCAAAGGCATCGCGTGCGGAATGATCCGCTCCGCCGCCAATGATCTGCTTCGTCGCAGAATAAAAGGCTTCGGGATTGGTCTTCAGAAAATCCTCTAACACGGTGTAACGCTCGGACACCCACGGACCTTCATACAGGAGACGGGCGGCATTCAAGAACGGCTCGAAATCGATTTCGACCACTTCCCAACCTTGCGATTGGAGGTCATCGACCGCCTGCACCCACGCACCCTCATAGTCTGCATCTCCAAAAAACATCAACTGATCCGCTTGTGGTATGCCAATCACTTTCGTGTTTACCAAAGGCTTATCCAAAGTCGCCTGCGAATACGCATCTTCCACATCATACCCTTCAGCGACTTTTAATACCGTCTGACTATCAACTGCATTGAGCGCGAAAATTGAAATACAGTCCAAAGTGCGACATGCAGGCACTAGCCCACTGGTGCTCAGACGCCCTTTACTCGGCTTCACACCCCAAAGCTTATTAAATGCAGCAGGCACGCGACCAGAACCTGCCGTATCCGTGCCGAGTGAAAAACTGACCATGCCTTCGGACAGTGCGACCGCCGAGCCACAGCTTGACCCACCTGGCACGCGATCGTTCGCATAGGGATTGCGTGGCGCACCATACGGCGTGCGCGTGCCAACAAGACCTGTCGCAAATTGATCTAGGTTGGTTTTACCAATCGGAATCGCGCCAGCCTCAATCAACTGCTCCACCACAGGCGATGAATATTCAGGCGTATATTCAAATTCTGGGCACGCCGCCGTGGTTGGTATGCCGACCAAATCAATGTTATCTTTAATACCAAAAGGAATGCCATACAGTGGCAGGCTCTCTGGATCGAGCCCCTC
The DNA here is from genome assembly GCF_902728235.1 of Lentimonas sp. CC4. Taxonomy (NCBI): domain Bacteria; kingdom Pseudomonadati; phylum Verrucomicrobiota; genus Lentimonas; species Lentimonas sp. CC4. The sequence continues at coordinate 1,122,642 of NZ_CACVBO010000001.1, read as the reverse complement.
TAATCGCTCCAGATACGGCTCAAGCTCCGCATCACTCAGCAGGTAAATCCAAACATTGGGATTATCGGCCGCAGCAATCGTCTCCCGAATCGAGGCCAACAATCCACGTGGAGTGAGTTCTTTGGAAGCATACGCGCTCCGTAAGGTTTCAATATCTAAAGATTTCATAAACAAATTCTATCGTAGGGGCTTTGCTTGCGAAGCCCGCGAACGTTCGTCGCTCTCAAAAAAGACCGAAAGCTCCAGTCGTTCGCGGGTGCCGCAAGCAGCACCCCTACGTTTAAAAAATTACTCCGGCAGAATCCCAAACAGCACTTGGCCGGGCGACATCGCTTGCCCTTCCTTGCATTGCACAGAGATCAATTTACCAGAAATAGGTGCGTCGACTTTAATCTCCATCTTCATGGATTCTAAAATCGCCAAAGTATCACCCTCTTTCACAGAGACGTCCTCCTCACTGATCAACACCTTCCAGACACTACCTGCCACAGGGCTTTCAACCGGTTCAGCCCCTTCGGGCAAGGCTTCCGCATCTTCAATCACGCCGCCGCCTTCTTCTTCGACATAAGCGGAAAGCCCGGCTGCATCCCAGCGAGCGCGCTCGGCATCGAAGGAGGCCTGTTGCTTAGTTTTAAATTCAGTAATGCTCGTATCATTCTCTTTGAGAAAGGCTTGATACTCACCAAGGCTAAACGAACCTTCTTCAATCTTTGGATTAAAGCGCCCTTGCGGGCAGTCATGGCGCAAGGTTTCCAACTCCTCTGTCGACACTGGATAGTAACGGATCTGATCGAAGAAGCGTAGCAACCATGGCTTCCCTTCCTTGAACGACGGCGTCGTATTATAGCGATTCCAAACCTGCACTGTGCGCCCAACGAATTGATAGCCGCCCGGCCCTTCCATACCATAAATACACATGTAAGCGCCGCCGATTCCAACCGCGTTTTCAGGCGTCCATGTGCGAGCAGGGTTATACTTCGTCGTAACCAAACGATGACGCGGATCGAGCGGTGTCGCCACGGGCGCACCGAGATACACATCACCGAGTCCCAGCACCACGTAGCTCGCGTTAAACACCACGTTGTAAACATCTTCTCGCGTATCCAAACCATTGATACGTCGAATAAATTCAATATTGTCAGGGCACCATGGTGCATCCGCACGCACCGACTGCACATACTTCTGAATCGCTTCCTGCGTCGAAGGATCATCCCACGACAATGGCATGTGCACAATACGCGAGGGCACGGTCACGTCTTCCAATGGCGGCAAGGCATCGTTGGCCGCATGAATCCACGCAGCAATTGATTCAGCACTGACCGCGCCCGGATCAAAATGCACCTGCAACGAACGAATACCCGGTGTTAAATCTTCAATGCCTTCGAACAATTCCTTCTTCAGTGCCTCGTAAAGCACGTGGATATGGAAGCGCAATTTAAAGTCCAAGGCCATCGGCCCGATCTCGGCCAAAACATAGGCGTCGCCTGCTTGGCGAATCACCAAGCGATCTGCGCCTTCGCCATCGTCCACCAAGATGGCTTCACTCGGCTCGGGGATGCGCACCTCGGTTGGCACACGGTAGTCTGGCTGCAAAGTCGCAAGGCCTTCTTCGTGAATATTGCGCAGCGACTCAGCCTCTTCGCGTGAGACACAGCGGAAGCGCACCTTATCACCGGGCTTGAGCTGCCCCATCTTCCAGCGCTCGGATTCAATAATCGTCGCAGGGCACACAAAGCCACCCAGACTCGGCCCGTCGGGCCCTAGGATCACTGGCATGTCGCCGGTAAAATCAATCGCACCGATCGCATATGCATTGTCATGAATGTTTGAAGGATGCAAACCAGCCTCGCCCCCATCGGTGCGTGCCCATTCAGGCTTCGGGCCGATCAGGCGCACACCTGTGCGTGCGGAGTTGTAATGCACTTCCCATTCATTCTGAAAGAACGTCTCAATATCTTGCGGCGTGAAAAACTCAGGTGCACCGTGTGGTCCGTAGAGCACAGCGATATCCCATGTATTCGTGAACTGTGGTTGATTCGCCTCAGGCAGTATCGCGTATTCGCCACCCAATTTGCCTTCGCGGTCTTCGCAAGCAAAGCCCCTACGATTTAAGTGCAAGACGTCGCCTAGACGCAAGGCGCGTCCCCCGTGGCCACCAAACTGACCGAGTGTGAACGTCGAACGACTGCCCAAATACTGTGGCACATCAATTCCACCTTTGACTAGCAGGTAGCTACGCACACCGGCACCGCTTAGTTTACCGATGTCTAGAATCGACCCTGCATCCACTTCGAAGGGGCGATAAAATTCAACCGCTTCGCCATCGAGCGTCGCGGACATCGTTGCACCTGTCAGCACCACTGTTGTTGTCGTGTGAAACTGGAGTCGTGGCCCCGTTGCTGTAATTTCCAAACCAGAATCATCGAAATCGTTGCCGAGCAGACGATTGCCCAATCGGAACGAAAGCGAATCCATTGGCCCCGAAGGTGGCACACCGACTTCCCAATAACCGACACGTCCAGGAAAGTCCTGCACTGTCGTCATCGTGCCAGAGCGTAAGATCTCAAAGGTCGCTGGCTGATAGTCATGCGATGCCAAGGTCTTCGTCACCACATTGCCAGAGACAAAGGTCTCGGCTGCTACGACGGAGCGCAAATAATCCAAGTTCGTCTCAATGCCATCCAAGCGCGTCGCTTCGAGTGCTCCTGCGATGGCGTCCACTGCAGCAGGGCGATCCTCTGCGTAGACCTGCAGCTTCGCGAGCAATGGATCATAATACGGACTCACTTCAGAACCAGAGCAGACCCAATGATCGCAACGCACACCTTCCGGAAAGCTGACGCGTGTCAACAAGCCACTGGACGGCTGAAAGTCCTTGTGTGGATTCTCCGCATACAAGCGCGTCTGAATGGCGTGTCCTTTTTGAGGCACGATTTCGGCCTCTGCAGAAAGGTTCATATCACCTGCAGCCAGCTGCACCATCCATGCAACCAGATCGACGCCCGTCACCAATTCGGTCACACCGTGCTCAACCTGTAGCCGCGTATTTACTTCAAGGAAGTAATACTCGCCCGTATCATTATCGTAAATGTATTCCACGGTGCCAGCGGAACGATACTTCACCGCTTTCGACAATTGTAGCGCAGTTACTTGCAATCCTTGTATCACGGATTCGGATACATTTGCAGGTGGTGTCTCTTCAATCACCTTCTGATTACGACGCTGCGTCGAGCAGTCGCGCACACCGAGGGAAACCACATTGCCTTCACCATCGCCAAAGATCTGCACTTCTAAGTGACGTGCATGTGTCACAAATTTCTCCAAGAAAATACCACCCTGCCCGAAGTGACTCTGGCTCAGACGCTCAACACGATCAAAGGCTTCTTCCAATGCGGGTGCGTCTTCGCAGATCTGCATCCCGATACCACCGCCACCCGCGGTGCTCTTCAGCATCACTGGATAACCAATCGACTCCGCCTCAATCAGCGCTGCCGCACAATCAGGCAACAAACCACTGCCAGGCAATAAGGGAACGGAATTCTCCTCAGCCAGACGACGTGCTTCGTGCTTTAAACCAAAGGCGAGCATTTGTGCGCCAGATGGACCGATAAACGCAAGTCCAGCTGCTTCGCACTTATCTGCGAAGTCCGCGTTCTCACTAAGCAGCCCATAGCCTGGATGAATTGCCTCCGCACCACTCGACGCAGCAATCTCTAGAATCGTCTCCACTTTGAGGTAGCTCTCACTGACAGGTGCAGGCCCGATGCGATAGCTCTCAGTCGCCATCGCAACGTGTGGCGCGTCGCGGTCAGCATCGGAATAAATGGCTACGGATTGAACACCCAATGCATCCAGCGTGCGGATGATACGGCAGGCGATTTCGCCACGATTGGCTATGAGAACTTTTTGAAACATATTTGGTAAAGTGGCACAGACATTCCTGTCTGTAATTAATGCAGGTCTCACAGGCAGGAATGCCTGTATCACTATTATTTATCCCAGATTATTGCTTCGACTGGTGTGGGATTATAGCCGTTGCAGGGGTTGTTCAGCTGCGGGCAATTTGAAATAAGACAGATCACATCACGTGCTGCAGTGAGCTCGACGTAACGACCTGGCGCGGAAATGCCGTCTTCGAAGGTGAGTTTACCTTCGGGTGTCACAGGCACGTTCATGAAGAAATTGATATTGCATGTGATATCACGCTTACCGAGGTCTGGCCCCCAGTGCTGCAAGCCACAGATGAAACTATCACGGCAGGCGTGCATGTGCTCCTTCTCATGAGCGTAGCGCATCGTGTTGCTCTCACGTGAGCAGGCTCCTCCGACGGTGTCGTGACGACCGCAGGTGTCTGCTGTAATTTTTAGCAAGACATCACCTTGGTTTGAAATCAGCTCGGTGCCAGTCGTCAAATACAGAGCGGCTTGACGCTGAATCGTGTCCGATGCGCTGTAGCGGTTTTCCGGATCGTGGGCATCATAGAAGAGGGTGTCCGCCGCTTGATTACCTTCGAGGTCGAGGATGCGGATGGTCTGCCCTGCTTTGACTTCGTGAACCCAGTGATCACCCGCGAGGATGACTTCGCGAAAGATGGCGTTGTCGGGGGAAAGTGTGCTTTCTGTTAGCATTTTTGAGAATTATGAATTACGAATTAGGAGTTAGGAATTACTTCTAGAAGCGCAGTTTGTGATACGTTTCAGTGTTCTCGAAGGCGCGTAGGTTTTCGGGGCGTGATTGGAAGCATGGATCCTCGGCGGTGGGTGCGTCCGACTTAAAGACTTCGAGTAGCACCTCGCCTGGCTCGTAAGTTGGGTTGGGGTCAAGTGGGTGCTGGCAGGTGCTGAGCACGACCAGCGTGTCCATCTCGAAGCGTAGGTCGACGTAGCTACCCGGCTTGGATGCGCCGGGAACGTAGCTGAGCTTACCTGCCTCGTCGGATACCACTTTGGAGAACCAATTGATGTTCGGCACGAGATCGCGTTTGCCCATGCCCCACTTTGCGAGCTCGATTAGAAAGCCTCGCTGTGTGTCACGGTAGCATTCGTTGTGCGCGTCTTGATAGGTTTTCGTGCCGTATTTCTTCTCAACCAGTGCGGCATCAGAGGCACCACACACGGTGTCGTGCCAGCCAGCGGTGTCTGCTGTGATTGAGCAAAAGAGACGCCCCATATCGGAGTGCACGCAAAATGGCGCGGTCAGATAAAAGATGTGCTGCCCTTTGAGCGTGTCGGGCATATTGTAGCGCTCTTCTTTTTCGAGAGCGTTATAAAGCAGCATGCCGACATTGGCGCGACCGTCGATATCAGTGAGGCGCATTGTCTTGCCGCGTCCGATCACCTTCGACCACATCGTGCCGCCGTGAAGTTTTTCTGAATGAATCATGAGAATTACAAATTAGGATATTAGAAGCGTCGTGCGTATTGATCGATCTCCCACGCACCCACACGCTGGTGATATTGACGCCATTCTTCACTCTTATAGTGAATAAATTCTTCGCGTAGCTTGCTACCGAGCACTTCTTCGACAAACGGATCGGAGGCAAAGGCATGCACCGCCTCCTCGAGTGAACGAGGGAGTTCGCTAATGCCGCGTTCCGCAAGTTGCTCTGGGCTTAGCTCGTAAAGGTTATCTTCCTGTGGATCCCCTGGGTTGAGTTGCTCTTTGATCCCTTGCAGACCAGCGGCGAGCATCAAAGTCGCGGCTAGGTAAGGATTGCAGGATGCATCGGCATTGCGGGATTCGATACGTCCGCCCCCCATTGGCACACGGAGCGAATTGGTGCGATTGTTACTGCCGTAAGAATTGAAAACGGGTGCCCATGAGTAGTAGGACATGAGGCCCTTGCGCACGAGGCGCTTGTAACTATTGACTGTCGGCGCGAAGGCCGCGCAGAGCGCAGGGCCGTGCTTGAGAACACCGGCGCTAAATTGATAACCCAATTCAGAAAGACCGAGACCGCGTGGATCGTTGTCATCCTTGAACAAGTTTTCGCCTGTTTTGGAATCGGCTAGCGACAGGTTAAAGTGCGCGCCACTGCCGGTTTTATCCTCGAAAGGTTTCGGCATGAAGGTTGCGAGCAAGCCTTCTTCCGCTGCGTATTGCTTCGCCATCATACGGAAGAATATATAGCGATCGCACATGGTGAGCGCGTCCGCATATTTGAAATCAAATTCAAATTGTGAGATCGCATCTTCTTGGTCGAGCGAGTAAAGATCCCAACCCAGATCGTTGATCGAAGTGGAAACTTTATCGAGCCATGTATAACGATCCATGAAGCGCTTCACATCGTAGCAAGCTTTGTTCAAATTGTCGTTTGTATCAGGAATTTCGATACCGCCGTCTTCGGTTTCTTTGACAACGAATACCTCGCATTCGATACCAAGATTCACGCTAAAGCCCATCTCCTCGGCTTGAGCGATCACCTTCTTGAGTGCGACGCGCGTGTTAACCTCGTAGGGCTCCCCCTTGAAAGTGTTGTCGGCTGGCATCCATGCGACTTCTGGCTGCCAAGGCAGTTGAATAATGTGATTCGTATCAGGCAGCGAAGCGATCTCGTCGTCGTTCGGACGCTGCCCGAGGCCATCGAGTGCATAGCCAGTATAGAGTTCAGAACCTTCGGCAAAATGTTCAAAGTGGTCAATCGGCACGAACTTACCTTTCTGCACACCATGGATGTCCACATAGGCACCGATGCAGTATTTTACGCCTTGAGACTTTAATTTGTTTTTCAGTTCTTTCATCTCTATCTACCTTATTTATGTTATTACGTTTTTATTAAATAGTATTACTATGCAATGCAAAAACTATGCCAACTATGCTTTTGGTTAAATATAGAACCCTTCGGGCGCGGCACCCCATTCACTCTGAGGCAGAGGTGCGTCTTCGGTCTTGGCACGCTCCAACTTACTAGCCACCGCTACACTCATTTTTTCGAAGAGCTGCTGGCCATCGCTCGCGTTACCACGTGATGGATAACCAGTCGTGCCATTCAAACTTGTTTGCGATACTGGATAGGAGAAGACCACATCAGTGGTTCGATCTGGATCGTCCGCTACATCGAATGCATCTTGATCGACAGTCTCAGGAGCGAGGTGCAACATCAAGTCGCACTCGCCTTTGTTCGCATGTAGATCGGCTGCGTCTTGAGTGAAATGTGCCTCGATCTCGGGAGTGATAAAAAAGGTGTTCAGGTAACCGACTTGCAGGCGCCCCATCAGTTCGATGCGGATCTGATCAACTGCGACACGTAAGGGTGCGTCATTACCCGCATGTGCGTTGACTAGATACAGCTTTTTCCAACCCGTCGCCTCTGCCCATTTCGCATATTGCACCAGCGACTGAATAAATGTGATCGGAGTGAGGGAAAATGTGCCAGGCCACTTTGCGGTATGCCCTCCCGAAGAGGTGTAAGGTATGACAGGTGCCATCGCGACATTCGTGCGCTCACAGGCGTTACGACAAAGCGCATCTGCGATGACTGTATCGGTATTGATCGGTAATGCGGGGCCATGCTGCTCCGTCGCACCAAGCGGCAGCACCAATAGTGGACTCGTCGCTTGGAGTGCCTGCACCTTCGGCCAGGTCAGGCATTCGATACAGATACTAGGCTTCGGTGTGGACATCTCAATCTATTCAACGTTGTCGTCCGCATTCGTCATACGAACGATCGGTAGATCATTGGACGCGACAGCTGTCTTGGGATGAATGAGTTCTTCGAGACGTTGCTTGGTGGCCAAAAACTCAGGACAGAGCAATTGCTCTGGTCGACGTGGGCGCGGAACAGGCACTTCGATAAACTCCTGAATTTCACCAGGGTTCGCCTTTAAAACAAGAATACGGTCCGAAAGATAAATCGCTTCATCGAGATCGTGCGTGACGAACATGATCGTCACATCAACATTACGCCAAATCTGCAAGAGGTGCGATTGCATCTGCGTGCGCGTATGTGGATCGAGCGCACCGAAGGGCTCATCCATAAATAAAATCTGTGGTTGATTGGCCAACGCGCGGGCAATCGCGACACGTTGCTTCATACCACCAGACAACTGACTCGGATAGGAGTCGGCCGCATGCGAAAGCCCCACCAAGTCGATCCATTGCATGGCTTCCTGCTCAACAGTCGTGCCAGAGCCGCCGTTGACCTCGAGGCCAAACATCACGTTCTTTTTCACGCTCAACCAAGGGAATAATGTGTAACCTTGAAAGACCATACCGCGATCTGCGCCTGGCCCGCTCGGCTCTTTTCCATCGAGTAAGAAATGTCCCCCCGAGACCGTCTCGAGCCCAGCCAGCATACGAATGAGTGTTGATTTACCACAACCAGACGGGCCAATCACTGAGATGAACTCACGACGATGCACATTGAAATCGATCGGGCTCAGAACATCGACCTCCCCTTTGGCGGTCTTAAATGTCTTACTGACACCCTTGACTTCCAATTTGATTGGACGCTTGTAGATGTCCTCAAAGCGAGCACGAACGGAATCACTTTGTTCCTTATAACTAGGTAGTTCTAAAATATCACTCATCGCCTTAAGCCTTTCCATTCTTAGGTGTGTCGTAAACTTTACGGTCAAGCATCCAGAGGACGAAACGCCCAATGAACCCGTGCTTCTTTTCCGTCGACTCAGGTGTCCATGGGAAAAAATACTTACGCAAGGACGCTAGAATTTGGTCTGTCACAAAACCTGTGACACCAATCATAATAATGATCGGAAACACACTATCGAAGTTACGCCAGCGACCTTGCGTTTCAATAAACTCGGTGAGACCACTCTTCACGCCAATCAATTCCGCGATCACCAACCACGTCCATGACCATCCGAGCAGGATTCGCATATCGTTATAAAGGTTCGGGGTGATACCTGGCACGATCACTCGACGTATCATGGTAAATGTTTTCGCACCGAGGGTTTGAGCTGCTTCAATTAAGGAGGCGTCGAGTTGACGCGTGGTGTTCGAGACCACCAGCACCATTTGGAAAAAGGTGCCGAGAAAGACCAGCGCAATCTTGGGTGCATCGTGTGCGAGAAAGACTGCTACCAATAAAGTGCTGAAGGCAGGCGCCGGCATGTAGCGGAAGAAATCAATAAAGGGCTCAAACAATTTTGAGAAAAAATCAAAGGTGCCGCAGAGGATACCTAGAGGGACGCCCACGAGTGCCGACAATATGAAGCCGAAGAAGACAATCTGCAGCGAGTGCTTATAGCGCTGCCACATGGATGGCTTATCTGGATCTGTTTCTTTGGTAAAATCCTGATAACCTTTGATGACGACCTCATGTGGTGCAGGTAGATAAACTGGATTTGCGGGACGTCCTTGTGGCACTAGTTTTTCGAGTGGCGTTTCAGGCAAAGACTTCGAAACAAAGGTGGGGCTCTTCGCGCTGAGGATGCCCCAGTTGCGCTTGATCAATTCGATATTCTGCTCACTGAGCTTCACTTTTTTACCGATGAGCGTGCCCTCGGCAACGCCCTGCCAGACTTTGTAGAGCTCGCTGTCCTCTTCGGCGTCTGCGCGAGAGAGCCAACCATTCGCAGTGGCGACCGGTGCGATATGCCGCAGTATTTTTAAATTCGCCCGCCGCGCACGAAAGCCGGAGGTGGTTGATTCGCCGCTCTCACGTTGAGCGAGGGTTGCGGTATTTTCTGCTTCAACCGCTTCGACGAAGCTCGGGTAATATTCTTTAGACAGGTGATTTCCTGCGGTGAACACGGTCGTCACGTTTTCGCGGTCAGCCGAGATTTCGAGTTTGATATCCGGATGCCAGATGAAGGGGGTATAGCTGACGATACTCCAAAGTAGAATCGGCAGGATAAAAGAGGCAGCCACCAATAGCGAACGACGCTTCGCGCTGAGCTCTTTACGCACGGCAAACCATGGTGTGGTGGGAGCTTTAAACTGGGAACGATCTTTCATTCAATTAATAGCGTTGGGCCGTAAAATAATTGGGGCCGAATCTTAAATAATGAGTCAAAGAAGGCGGGTCGGATCACGACCCGCCTTCAAGAATATGTGTCTGACCAAAGCTCAGCGGCTTTGGCGAGCGCGAGGTGACACCTAGTTACTTGACCGACTCAGCGTATTCCAACGTGAGGCTCGGGTCTAAGTATTGAGACGTCTTGAGTGGCTCATCGTAAACACCTTGTTCGACGTTGAACTCATCCGCGATGACAGTCGAACCGTAGACAGAACCGAGACCTTTAGCCTCTTTCCAAATCGGAAGCACTTCTTCGAGAGACAAGATGTAAGTGCCAGCGAGGAAAGGCTCATACTCTTCAGGAGTGATAGCGACACGCTTGGAAAGGATCGCAAGCGACTCGTCGATGTTTTCCTCGTCCTTCAAGAAATCGGCAATGCGATACCAAACCTTAACCACTTTAGCCCACTCGTCGCGACGCGCTTCAAGGCTTTCGGGATCTACAGACAGTAGATCGTAAATGATACCCGGTGCATCCGCAGATGTGAGAATTGGTTTTGAGCCAGGCACCGTCTTCAGAGCTTGGCCAGAATTTGGCTGCCATGCACCAATCGCATCAACCGCACCGGAAGCCAACACTTGTGGCGTCTCGTTGGTCGGTGTGTTCACAATCGTAAACTCGGATGGATCGATCCCTGCAAGCTCAGCGCCTTTCAGCAGTAGAAGGTGAATCACGAAGCCTTCTTCAAGACCGACCTTCTTACCTTTGAGATCTTCTAGACTGTTAATACCAGGAGCGCCGACAATCATGTCGTTACCATTGGAGTAGTCACTGATGAGGATCGCAACTGAAGGCTTACCTGTGCCACCTGTCACCAGTGCGTCGCCATTCGTCATAGTCACCGCATCGACTTGACCCGCGACATACGCATCCATCGACGCCACATAGTCCATCCAGAGAAATTCGACATCGACGCCTTCTTCTTCAAACCAGCCCTTATCGATACCAATCTGCCATGCGACCCATCCTGGCCAGTCACTGTAGCCGATTTTAAGTGGTTCTTTAGCGGAAAGCACATTTGCAGCAAGAAGTGCAAGTGCGCAGAGTCCTGTTCGAGTAGCCTTTGCGGCCCAGTTGTTTAGCTTCAACATGATGATTTTCTATTTGATGGTGAGTGGTGCGGTGAGCATGTTTAGACATGACTCTTACCAGCGAACAGGAACCGAAGTGCATGAAACGTGCCAAAACACATTCTCAGGATATTAAGTATTAATTTTATTGCAAAAAGTATTACGATCTAAAGCCTCTATAGATGAATCGTATGAACTCGGCGCAAAAATGACCAAATCACTCGCACAACGCATCAGCATCTCCCTCCCCGCTAAACTGGCAACCGCACTCGATCAAATGGTCGAAAGTAGAGGCTTTCAAAATCGCTCTCAAGCCGTTGCGGAAATGATCGAGACCTCGATCGTCACGCATCAACAGCAGGATGATACAACCGTCATGGCAGGCACGGTGACGCTGTTCTACGACACCGCAAAGCCAGGCCTGCTACAAAAACTAGCCAAAATTGAACGCGACCACTTGGAAGAATGCATTAGCAGTCAGCACGTGCTACTTGAAGGCCACTACATCATGGAAGTGTTACTCGTGCAGGGGCCAGTGCAACGCTTACGCGACCTCACCAACAGTATGCTCGCCTGCAAAGGCGTTAAATCAGGCGGCCTGACATTGACGAGTAAGCTGATCCCTCAGGTGCACGGACGGTAGTCATCTTCCTCTTGTAGGGGCTTTGCTCATGGTCACTGACAAGCAAAGCGCCTACAAAAAACCGTAGAACACTCTCCGTGGAACACTGCTTCCTCTTGTATAATAAGGAATTAAAGGCAGATCCAACAAATAGGAACCAACGTGGAACACTAATCGTGGAACAATCGATCTACCAAGTATACTCAACGGTATAAGTCACAGTCTCCGTGCCATCAGGTGCAACCGTCACAGGAAACTCAATGGTCTGTGAGTCCGTCTTTTCGAAATCGTGACTTGGCTTTTGAATCTCCCAATTCGACCAGCGGAACAAGGGTTCGACTACCTTCACGGTAACCGTCTCTTCGCTACGGTTACGAATCTCTATCTCGAAGGTTTCGCGAATCAAGGCGCGACTTGGATGCGTATAAAAGTCCGTGCGCGTGCGCTCGCCGACTAGATCAAAGGCGTTGCCCAAATAGACGCGGATGGTCTCGTTCTTCGCTGTGTGATCGATGGTGTTCTCGCCGGTAAATTCTAGCTGTCCGTCGTCATCCATGCGGTAAAAACGCATGCGGCCCGCAGGGAGTGGCACGGATAGCCCGTTGTCTTTGTTATTCTCGATCTCACGGTAAATCGCAATGTCGGGCTGTGCGTTTTGCCCGTAGTTCTGGTTCATATTACGCCCGCCAGAATACCGTCCTTTGAAACCTTGATATACATAGAGCTTCTTGGTCTGCACATTCTCAGCGCGCACGAACTCAACCTGCTTCGTCTCGCGATCACGCAGGGTCGTCGCGAGCGGTAAGGAATACATGTGAAACTCGTCGAATTTCTTTTCTTCGACTTGTGGCGCAGAGGCACCATCCGACATTGCCATGGCGAAGACCGCTTTTTCGCGGCGTGCTTGTTGCGGCGGCTCCACCTTATTTACATCGCCCGCGATGAGCTTGATCTTCGCATCTTCAAATGTCTTGCCCGTGTTATTCTCGACCGACACCCACCCTGTCAGCGTCACCTCATCGCCCTTCTCTGGTAACACGAGATTGTAGTCTGCCTTCCAAGACATGCCATTGGTCAAGTAGCTGAGCTGTGCGTCCACCGCCGCATCTTTATTCGAATGTAACTTCCAAGACAGCGTGGGCTTCAGCACCGAATCGTCTCCTAGACTCGGAAACAGTGGTTGACCAGGCAGACGTGTTACCAATTCGCCATCGACTTCGACGATCGGCTCTAGCGTGCGTTGCTGCTGACGGCCGTAGTGATCCTTGGTGATCACCACTGATGGCGCGCGAATAATTTTGCCCGATTCCATCACTTCCTTACCGTCGACCACTTTCAAAAAGCGAATCGTCTGCCCCTCAAACATTTGCAGCAGTCGCGCCTGATCAACCGGATCCCCACGGTAACTCTGCTCGACCACGCTGAGCGCAACTTTCGCCGAAGGATCGCGTAAGATTACGGACTCTGGCTCCAGCTGCGCCGTCACACCGCTGTAAGTCACATCGCTGAGCCCCGCCTTCAAGTCAAGCGACACGGTGTCGCGCACCACGCCGAAATTTTCATTATAGACAGTGATCGCTGGCTGTGCCGAAGCAAGGGAGGCGAAAACGAGAACAGAGGCTGGGATAATTAATTGTTTCATAATAAGAAGACGTGAGACGCAGGGGTTTATTAGAAACTAATAGCAGTTTTTGTCCTGTAAACCCCATCCCAACGATTCCTTTGTGACTGTTTCACAGCCAAAAAGAATCTTCATATTACCCCCATCGACCCACTTGACGTCCGCATAAAGACTACGATTATCCTTAAAAGAGTAGTAAGAAGTTAGAAGACAGAATTTAGAAGCTGAACATCAGTGCTTTATGCAGTCGCTACCAAATTGGCGACGGAAGACGGATTCCTAAGCCGCTTATTACAAAAGACTAACTTCTGACTCCTAGCTTCTAACTTCTAACTTCTAACTTCTAAATATAGGATTATATGCCAATGTCTCCATTCACATTTCAAAGTAAATCAGGTCCCGTTGATATTCGCCAAGTCGAGCATGAGGATATTCCGCACCTCATCGAATTGAACAAAAAAGCCTTTCCACTGATGGCGGAAGAAAATGTCGTCTGGAGTGAGCGCCAACTACAGAACCACCTCAAATTGTTCCCGAACGGGCAACTGGTCGCTCTAGTCGATGGCCACATCGTTGGCGCCGTCGCCTCACTCATTGTCCAGAGTAGTCGCGATCCTTACCGTGCGCATACTTACGGCGGCATCACCGACGGCGGCTATTTCCATAACCACGATCCACAGGGCGACACACTTTACGGCGCCGATGTTTACGTCGACCCTGACTGCCAAGGCCGAGGTATCGGTGCAGCGCTCTACGAAGCGCGCCGTCGCCTCTGCAAACAACTCAACCTACGCCGCATCCTCGCGGGTGGTCGTATTTCTGGTTTTTCCAAGCACGAAAAAGAACTCAGCCCCGAGGCCTACATTCAAAAGGTCAAAGACGGCGAGATGCACGACAACGTGCTCAGCTTCCAGCTCAAACAAGGCTTCGTCGTGCGCGGTATTTTGCGCAATTACATTGTCGATCCAATGAGCCATAACTTGGCCAGCCTGATCGAATGGCTCAATCCGGACTACACACCCAAGGAAATTTCCTCCAAAGTGCGTATCGCCTGCGTGCAATACAAGGTGCGTAAGGTCCACACCTTTGAAGATTTCGCCAACCAGGTTGAATACTTCGTTGAAACCGCCGCCGACTACCGCGCTGACTTCGTGCTCTTTCCCGAGTTCTTCTCAGTGCAACTCCTATCTGTCATCGAACCACTCCCCGCCATCGACGGGATTCGCAAGCTGGCCGACGACTTTACCGAGCCATTTATCGCTCTGATGTCGCGTATGGCCAGTAAGTATGGGCTCTACATTATCGCAGGTAGCCACCCGATCAAGCGCGACGACAAATTGCAGAATGAGTGCCTGATCTTCGATTCTGACGGTCGCTATGTGACGCAGCCGAAGTTGCACATCACACCCGCTGAGAAAAAGTATTGGGGCATCTCCGGCGGTCACGAACTCGTCATACTCCCCACGCCCAAAGCGAAAATCGCTGTGCAAATCTGCTACGACGTCGAATTTCCCGAAGCGACGCGCTACCTTGCAGACCAAGGAGTCGAAATTCTCTTCGTCCCTTACTGCACCGACGACCGCCACGGACAGCTACGTGTGCGCTACTGCGCTCAAGCCCGCGCCATCGAGAATCAAATCTTCGTTGCGACCGCTGGTATCATTGGCAACTTGCCCAGTGTGCCTGCAATGGACATCCACTACGGCCAAGCAGCGGTCTTCACACCATCGGATTTCGAATTCGCCCGCGACGGGATCCAAGCCATTGCCGACTCGAATGTGGAAACACTGTTAGTCACCGACATCGATACCGAAGACCTCTACCGTTCACGCACGACTGGTTCTGTCACTCCGCGCTTGGATCGACGCACCGACCTATTCGAAATGAAAGTGAATCTGAAAAACCTCGACACCTGCAATGAGCTGAGTGACGCCCCTGGAATCGAACTGCCGAAATAGCATACCTAGATATCAATCGCTGCGCGAGAGCGCGCAGCGATTGGTAACCTTTTAGGCTTCACGCTGTCTCGAAATCTCGGTGCTATAGTCACTTTCCTATTAGACATGCCAGCTTCTGACAAATCCCTCTCTAAGCACTTCTTGCGAGACTTCTTCATCGCCCTCGTCGTCCTCATTATCATCGGCTTGGGGCCAGCTATCTACTTCGTCTCGCAAGCGGAACGTGACGTATCCGAATCGTTCATTGAAAACTCCGCCGAACGAGCCGCCAACGAATTCCGAAACGTTGGTAGTAGCACAGAGAGCTCGGTGCGCATGGCTCGTCAATGGGGAGAGTCCGAACTCCTAACACTCAAGAACCCTGAGTCCATGTATCACTTGCTGTTCCCGATCATCCAGCAAGACAGCCACCACTGCGGGATCATGATCGCCGACACCGACGGGCAAAGCTACCAGATCTCGGAGGTCGATGGCGGCCTACAAACGACGCATACCTATTTACAAGGCAATACCCGCGTAGCCGAAGTCAAATACTGGAAAGGTGGCCAAATCGTTTCCAGACAGACCGAGCCGACCACATACGATCCTCGCAGTCGCCCCTGGTTCTACCCGGCCTTGAACAACGAAGCCGTCTATTGGACCGAACCCTATCAATTCTTCAGCCGTAAAGTAGTCGGAGTCACAGCCTCGACCTCGATTCCAAGCACTGTCAATGACGCCTATCAAATGGTCGTCGCCTTCGATATATCGATGGAACATCTCTACGCTAACATTCAAAAAATGCAGCCCAGCCCCAACAGTCAGATCTTTATCTTCCGGCGCGACGAGGCACTCTACACCGTCGGTAACAATGCCGATATAAGCTCACAATTCAAAGCCCTGCACCAGACCAACAATGAACTGGCACAAAAAGCTCACGCTGCTTGGCGCCAAGACCAGCTAGATGACCGTATCATTCCGGTGCGACACGATAACCAGCTCTGGTGGTGCGGCTTCCGCCCACTCAACAAGACACACCGCAACACATGGATCGGTGTCATGGTGCCGGAGAATGATACCTCAATAGGTGCCAACAAGCGCCATGCTGCATTAGCTGGCATTACAGGGGTGTCACTCTGCATCGCAGCAGCCTTCAGCTTCTTACTCGCTAAACGTCAAACACGCCACAGCGGCGGCCCCGCAGTCGCTTTCGAACCAGAAAATGCAATCGAGAGCATACGCGACATCATTCAACGCGGAGAGAGCAAGCGCCGCGAGTTTAAGTCCACTATGCGCTTGAACCTTCACACCAACAAGCCTGGCAAAGAGATCGAGATCGCTTGGCTCAAAGGACTCGCTGCCTTCCTCAATACCGAAGGTGGCACCCTGCTCATTGGTGTCACCGACGACGGTGAAATCACCGGACTAGAAGCCGACAAATTCGAAAGCGAAGACCACGCTCAACTACACTTCAAAAACCTGATCGCAGAACACATCGGCGCGGAGTTCTCTAAATACATCGACTTCCGCACGGTTCAGATCGACGAAAAACTAGTCGGCATTGCTGAATGTATACGCTCCAATGAGCCTGTATTTCTTAAGCACTCCAAAGGGGAGAGCTTCTTCATCCGCAACGGTCCCTCCAGTGACGAACTGCCTATCAGCCAAGCGCTAGACTACATCAAAGCAGGTAAATAGCGGCCTTAGCGACCTTCCACCACTTCGGCGAAATCACACAATAAGTCAGTGATTTCTATGATGCGCTCTCGCTTGAGATCGTCGGCAATGAGTCCCAACTCAGCGAACGACAAGACTCCGTCTCGCATGGTAATCCTCGCCTTCGAACCTCTTAATACTTTCGAAATCAAGGCCCGACGATCCACGTGAAATATACGAGCAAACCGTCCTTCATCACTGGTGCGCACGTCAACCACAGTATCAAAGCTAGAATCGCCACTCATCCAACGCTTCTTCGATCCGCTGTCGCGCTGCTGCAATGCACCAATCAACCCAGTCGCAGTCATTTGAAACGTAAAGGACGACTGCTTCACACCAACCTTCACGACCGTCTCAATCTGGCGCGTGTTTTGCAGTCCCTTAGCAGGAGTTGATATGGAAATCTCACGTTTACGATACATACCGTGGAGAAAAGGCTCTGAACGAACAAAACCGTAGAGCTGTGCCTCTGGCTCCGTCAGCGCAACTTTTAGTTGCAGTGCCATTTGACGATACTGCCCAACGATCTTCTGTGAAGCATGTCGCACCATCACCCAAAAAACCACAGCCACTCCAATTACAAGGGCTACCACAAAGCAGATTTCCAAAACCATGTTAACTGTAATAGGGAAGACCCCTCATAGTGCGAGCGTGTTTTCATCAAAAACAATATGCTGGAGCGAATCCATTGATACGATAGCGTGAATCCATCAAATTATACACTGTATACTCCAACACTCACCAATCATGAAACGATCCCATACGCTGTTCGCGCTTTTAATCGCCCTATTCATCAGCGCTTGCTCCACTCCAAGCCAACGCATCCAAGAGAATAGCCCGCAGTTCAACAGCTACACCGCCGCCGAAAAGCGCCTCATCCGCTTAGGTCAAATCGCCGTCGGATTCGACGAAGACCAAGTCCGCATGTCACTCGGAAAACCCAGCCACATTAAGTCCGACACAGACTCAAACGGCACACGCTATATTTGGGAATATGACGAACTCGAACCTGATTATAATATCTTCAACTCCATAGGCATCAGCTCCCGCGGTGGTGGCGTCGGAGCTGGAATCGGCGTCAGTGGCACCCCCACACGAAGTAAATTAAGAAAGCGTATTGTCTTTGAGCGCAGTAACCAAAGAGTCTCAGACTTTCAATCATACGACTAATTCCAACATGTCCACCGAACGTAGATACACACAAACCGACTTTCGCACACAGCTCACCTGGGCCGATCTCGACCCCGACTACTTGCGCCAACTCGTAGGCCTCGCTAAAATCGAAGACCTTGCTGGTGCTGGCCTCGCGACACGGCCAGAACGCCTTGGCGATGTCACCACCGCACTCATGCCCGAAGGCACGACTGGCACTGCCCAACTCACCGCCCGCGAGCCCATGGTCATCTGCGGACTCGGACTCGTGCAGCTCGCACTCGATGCCTACGGCGAAGGCTGCACCTTTGAAGCACACGTGCAAGATGGTGGCAGTCTCGCAGCCGGCGATGCCATAGGCAAACTTTCCGGACCTTCCGGACCGCTGCTGCAAGCCGAACGTATCATCCTCAATTTCCTTCAACACCTCGCCGGTATCGCGACCGAAACACGTGCCTACGTCGATGCACTCGGCCAAAGCGACACCGTGCTACTCGACACACGTAAAACACTGCCTGGCTACCGCGTGCTACAAAAATATGCCTTCGCCTGTGGCGGCGGCTATAACCACCGTATCGGTTTGTTTGATCGTGTCATGCTCAAAGACAACCACCTCGCCGTAGCTGGAGCCACTGGTGGCGACCGTCTCACGCAGACTGTGAGTCTAGCCCGCGGCGCATGCGAAGGCCTAGCGATCGAAGTCGAAGTCGATACGCTAGAGCAAATTCCACCCGTGCTCGAAGCCGGCGCCGACATTATTCTACTCGATAATTTCTCAGAGGAAGCCCTCAAAGCCGCCATTGAACTCATCGGTGACAGCGCCTGCACCGAAGCCAGCGGCGGCATTCAGATCGATACACTTCCGGCACTCGGCATCCTCGGCCTCGACTTCATCTCCACCGGTGCACCCGTGCACCAAAGCACATGGAAGGATATTGGCCTGGATTGGCTGTAAACAGTGAGAGTGAACGCCTTCGGCGAGTGAAAGTGGGAAAGTGGCACAAACCTTGCGGCGCCATCTCCAGCAGACCTCCGTCTTGTCTGTTACGCGTGAGCGCAGCACCCACCATAATAAAGATGATTAAGATTAAGCCTAGAAAAACTGTTCACCACTCTCACTCCTCACTATCACTCATCTCACTTCTCTCACGAAACCATGAGCAACGACACCGATTATAAAGAAGCGAAAAGCACCGAGGACGAATTCACGATCCTCAAAGCCTTGCTTGATGCGCCCGAAGACTATGTCTCCGGCAGTTTACTCGCCGAACAACTCGGTGTCTCGCGCCCTGCAATCCACGGCAAGCTCGAGAAACTACGTGAAAAGAATTTCGACGTCGAGGCCGTGCGTAACCGCGGCTACCGTCTAGTCAAAGAGCCCGAAGTCCTGCATCCTGCACTGATCCGCTATTACTTAGAAGCGGCGGCCACGGAGATTGATGTGCGCTACTTCCCTGTAATTGACAGCACCAACAGCGAAGCAGAGCGGCAAATTACCTACGCAACCAAGAGCCCCTTCGCCATCGCCTCCAGCTGCCAAACCAAAGGCCGTGGCCGCCTCGGACGTGAATGGTATAGCGCCTCGGCTGATAATCTCTACCTCTCTGTTCTCTTTGAACCCAACATCCCGCCGCAACAACTCCAAGACTTCACGCTCTGGGCAGGCATTTACATTTGCCGCGCACTGCAAAGCTTCACGCCCAAAGCCAAGCTTCAGATCAAGTGGCCCAATGATCTCCACTGCGACGGCCGTAAATTCGCCGGCATGCTCACCGAAGCAAAAATGGACGCCGACAGCATGCGTAGCATCATTTTTGGCATAGGCATTAACCTAAACAGTAATCCATCCAGTTTTCCCAAAGAACTCCAAAGTATCGCCACTAGCCTCTACGCTATCAACGGCCAAGAAGTGCCGATCAACAAAGTCGCTGCCCGTGTGCTGCAAGCTGTCAACGAGGCCTACGAGGCCTGTATCCACGATAAGACTACAGAGACACTCCCTGAAGCCTGGACACCACTTAGTTCCCTGAACGGCAAACCAGTGACCGCTCTCCAAGGCGGCAAAGAGATTTCCGGTATCGCCAGTGGCATCGACGAATCCGGTGCCCTACTACTCACTCAACCAGATGGCAGCACGATTTCGATTCGTGCCGGCGATGTGACTTTAAAAAAGAATTAAGAAGTTAGGAGCTAGTAGTCAGAAGCCACGCACTGTAACTAACTCCTAAATTCTAACTCCTTACAGCTATGAAAATTTTAAGTATCGATGTCGGTAACACCAGCACCCACTACGGATTAGTGGATGGACAAGCAGTCATCCAAACAGGGCACTTCCCTACGCGTCATTTCATCGACGGGCCCTCCGCAGAGTTTGCTGCAGCCATCACATTGCTACTGGAGCACGCCGAAGGCATCTCCTTTTGCTCAGTGGTGCCCGATATCAATGCCAACCTCGTCGCCAGTGTGAAGCCCTTCGGCCTGCCCGTCTTCCACCTCACACACGAAACGTGCCGTGGACTTAAGTTAGCCTACCCGAAGCCAGCCGAAATCGGCCAAGACCGCATCGCCAACTCCATCGCCGTGCAAGAATTTTACGGCGTGCCCGCTATCATTCTCGACATGGGCACCGCCGTAACTTTCGACATCATTACCAGCGTCGGCTACGAAGGCGGTATCATAGCCCCCGGCCTCGCCGTGATGACGCACTACCTGCACGAGCAAACCGCACTCCTCCCAGAACTCAGCGAGGACGACCTACTCAACGTCGAAGGCGCGATCGGTAAATCTACAGTGCACGCCATGAAACTTGGCGTCGCAGTCGGATTTTCAGGCATGGTCGATGCTCTCCGTGCCCGCGTCCTAGCGGAGCTTCACGCCCGCGGTGAAGGCGAACCCATCGTGCTCTCCACTGGCGGCAGCATCGCCAATCTCACTCAAGACTGGGCACAGAAGAGTTTGTTCGTCGAAGATCTGACCCTCATGGGACTAGCGGTAGCGTTTAAGCGACAGCAGTGATATTAAATGTGAGGCACGAGCGCTGTTTCGTCTAACCAGCATTGTTAGTTGTTTAGGAGCGATGGCGCCCCGGAGGCCATCTCTCGCATAAACTGCTCTCGATAAGCATCTCCAACACATATAGTATCGACATTTAGCCAGTATTATATCTTATACTAAGGAAATGGTCCATAAGGTTATCTTGTCGAAACTACATCGCACATGGAAACAAGCGCGTCTTAAAACGAGGCACTTGGAGGTATTTGCGCTGGTCGGAAAGGCAGGCACAGGCAAGAGCTTTCGAGCACGTCTGGTCGCTAACTCTCATCAGATCGACTGTATTATCGATGACGGACTGCTGATTCACAAAGGCAAGATCATCGCAGGCGAGTCCGCCAAACACAAAGCACGCTACTTCACAGCCGTCAAGACAGCCATCTTTCATAATCTCGACCACCGACGAGCTGTGCAAGACGCGATCCAACACGGCGACTTCAACAAGATTCTCCTTCTCGGCACCAGCGAGAAAATGATTCGGCGCAACTGCGAAACGCTGAATATTCCTCAACCAATACGCTTCATCAAAATCGAAGAGATCGCCACAGAGGAAGAAATCGCCCTGGCGATCCACGACCGCAAAACCTACGGGAAACACATCATTCCGCTACCGATAATCGAGGTCAAACAAGCCTATCCACGCATGGTCGCAAAGGCGGTTCAAGTCTGGTGCGAACGCAGCTTAAAAATCTTCGGTCCAGCACGTGTCTATGATAAAACCGTAGTCCGCCCCCGCTATCATAAGCATGGTGACATTACTATTAGTGAGGCAGCACTTACCCAAATGCTACTGCATTGTATCAACGAAAAGTCTCCGAGTATCAAGGTGCGTAAAATTCAGATCAAGCCACGCAACGACGGCTACGATGTGACGCTGCGGCTCAACATCCCCTTCGGACTCGAAATAGCCGCTTCGACACAAGCCTTACAGCACTACATCATCGATCAAATTAAACAGCTCACTGGTATCCAGATCCACCAACTCGCTCTTCGAATCGACACGGTGCATCATAAGGGAGCGAAATCTTCGTAGGGGTCGTTGCAAAACTCCATGACCTTCAGGGGCTTTACTTGTGAGGCCCGCGTAAAGCCATACGTAAACGAAGATTCGTAATGACCTCCAACCGACGCGGGTGTCGCAAGCAACACCCCTACTTTCGACTCCGATCAAAGGATTAAGATGATGAGTAACCTTACGAAACCGACCGGCCAAGATACGCAAGCAACCACATTTCCTTCCACAAACGATAGCGGCCGTCATAAGAGATTTTACCAATTTCTTCTTGGAACTGTCGCGGCGTTAAAAATCCGGTTTCTAGATTGAGACGCTCCAAAATACGCTGTTGATCGTTCAATTCCTCCAACGGCTCATCCTCGAAAGGAATGAGTGTCATGCTACTTTTTATTAAACGTTGACGGTGTAATTTCAGCAAACGCTTGAGCGAACCAATCAATGGCTTACGCATGATATTCCAACCCTCTGGATAATATCCACCAAATGGCAAAAACAAGTTATCGGTAATGAGTCGGCGATCATTTTCACCATTCGTGCTCAGTGTATAGCAGGCATTTGCTCCGCCTTTACTCTTCGGAATAAATAGAATTTGTAGCCGTGTGAGTTGATCCGCGCTTTCGTAAATCGATGCGCGCAAGAATGTGCCTTCAAACAACTCCGCCTTCAATGCACTCAAACGCTTAAATTTTTGTTCTCTGAGCCACTCACGCACTTCAATGAATAAAGGATCTGCTGGCCATTCATCACCATCTAAATTGATTTTAAAGCTCGGAAACAGTGGTATTTCACTGCGACTCAGTGCTTTAATCGCGATCCAGTAATACCCAGTCTCAAGCATGAACCAAATAGCTAAACCAGTTACAAAATGGACCCAGTCTGGACGGTATGAAATCTCAAATGTTTTCAATACATACGCAAAGATTCCGCCAAATAATACCCAACGTAACCAGCGACTGACTACGACGAACATAGGGATGCCTTTCTTTTGCCCTAGTTTTGGCAAAATCATGGTTAAAATCGTGATGGTAAATAGGATGTATTCGAAGGTCGATGATGATGGGTCGAACATATATAAAAGTGATAAATCGATCTAAGGATTAATATAAAAGCTTGGCTGTTATGATCCTTAGGATCGGCGCTTGTTCCATCTTCTATTTATATCAGCCTTTAAAACACAAACGAGCGAGTGAGACAATAGCCCACTCGCTCGGTAATTAAAGTATAACTGTATGTCAGCCGATTGGCCTACAAACTTAGTTCAAGCGCAGTGGCATGATGACGCAGATGAAGTTATCAAGCGTCTTGAAAAGACCTGGGCTCAACTCGTCCTTGAACTCAAAAAACACTTCATCCTTAGTCAGCGCTTTCAACGGCTCCATGAGGAACTGTGGGTTGAATGCGACCTGAACTTCAGGACCATCATAAGCGATCGCCATGGATTCATGGGATTCGCCGTATTCAGAACTTGAACCGGAAATTTCGAGTAGGTTTTTGCTAACCTTCAGCTTCACTGAGTTGCTCTTATCACTGGTGACCAGGGCGGCACGGTGCACGCACTCCAACATCAGCTCACGCTCTATTTTGACGCGATGCTCTGTCTCTTTTGGTATGACTTGGCGATAGTTCGGGTAGTTACCTTCAACAATCTTCGAGACTAGGTAGAGATGATCTACCAGACCCGTGTCACCTGCATCGTCGATGCCGATTTCAAAAGCTGCTTGGCGATCATTGAAAGCAATCTTCACCTTCTCACCTTTGCCCATGAGACGCTCAAGCTCAGCAACTGTCTTAGCCGGCAGAATAAGGCTACCTGCGTTGTCTTCGCTGATTTCAGTATCTAGGGCAGTCAATGCGAGACGGCGGCCGTCTGTGGCGACTAGAGTGAGTTTTTCATCTGCAAAGTTGAAATAAACACCGTTGAGGATGTAACGATTTTCGTCGTTGGATTGGCCATACGACACACTCTTGAGCATGCTGACGATTTCAGCCTGAGAGAGCTCAAAGACGTGACGATTTTCAAACGATGGCAGCGGTGGAAATTCTTCCGTGCTGATGCCCATGATTTTGAAGAGTGAACCACCAGAAGTGATCTTGGCTTGGTTGTTATCGCCGGTTTCGATAAAGACTTCGTTTTGAGGCAATTCACGAATAATCGTGGCTAGCTTACGAACTGGAAGTGTGATGCCACCTGGTTCTGAGACGTCTGCTTTGATGCGGCAACGAATGCCGAGATCGAGATTGGTAGTCGTCAACGAAATGTGCCCCTCCTCTGCTTCGATCAGCACGTTGCTGAGAATTGGCATGGTGGCACGCGAACCTACAACATTGAGAACTTGTTGTAGGCCGTTGCTAAAGTGATCCTGGTTGATCTTGAACTTCATGGTTAGAATTTTTCGGGGATTTTGGAGTTACTGGCAATGCTTATATATTAGTCTCTTTTTTAATATATAAATCTCTTCTTCTTAATATGTGTGTGGATGAAGTATAATAACTCAACAAGTATTTATTTAGTAAGTGTTTAGGTATGATTTTTGGTGTGAACAGAGCAGTGAAGTATTCGGTAGAGCAGTGAATGAATTGAAGAAGTTTTTTTTATTACACAGCATCTTCACAGTTATTCACGAGTTATTCACCATGCGCTTGTTTAGTGCGGTTTAAGCGCTTTCTAGCGCGGTATAGGCGGAACAGGTAGCGAATAGGTCCGTAACTGATGTAGGTAAAAGCTAGGATGGCGAAGAACAGCTCCTTAAAGATGAAGGCAATACCAAGGCAAAGTATGAGTAGAATAAAGGTGCGCACACGTGTGCTAGTCTGCCAATCGACCTCTTTGAAGCTTGGATACGGGATGTTGCTGATCATAAGAAAAGCGATGGCCAACATCAATGGAGGCATGACTAACTCGAAACCATGCATCTCATAACCATGTTTCTCAAAGCTTGTGTAAACTAATACGAGCGAGGCAACCATACCAGCTGCCGCGGGCACGGGTAGACCGAGAAAGTCCTTGGTGCCTTTTAAACGTTCCGCAGGAGCAAGCATCGGGTGCGTCAATACGTTGAACCGTGCCAAGCGCACAGCTGCGCAGAGTAGGTAAATGAAGCCGATCAGTTGGCTGACTGGCAGCACGCCTTCATATTGCTCAGTTGGCTTGAGGATCAGGAAGATCATCATCATCGCTGGTGCGACACCAAATGAGATAACATCCGCAATCGAATCAAATTCGATGCCGAAGAGCGATTCACGCCCGCCCATACGTGCGACACGGCCATCAAAGGCATCACAGACGACGCCAAAGAAGATGAACCAGACTGCTTGAGTGAAATGCGCGTTTACGATCGTGGGATCAGTCGCGAAGTTCGCCTCGATGCAGCGCATAATGGCTAAAAATCCAAAGAATAGATTTCCAGCTGTTAAGCTATTTGGGAGGAGATAAATATGGCTCGCCTCACCTGAGTCGGCATACTGATGGGGTGGCTTTTGTGCAGGTTCAGACATTCAGTGGTGGCTGTTATTCAGTTTCGTCCTCTTTGTGACGAATTGTTTCTAGATACTTCCAAAAGGAATCGTGTTGTTCGGCCATAAACTCTTCATTCACAGGGAGTTTGAATCGAAATATGAAGTCGGACAAAGTGTTTTTATGCAGAATATAGTGTGCGAATAGACCATCTTTATCCTGTTCAAAGTAGATGCGAAACTCACCAGCGCGCACACGATAGTATGTTTTACCATTACGCTGAAAGCGCCCCAGTTCATCATTCGGATGATCGAGCTGATCCTGAGTAAGGCTACTGACGACCTCTACGAGGAGCATCTGTGAGCGAGTGTCGAGCTGGTTGAGCTCGTGCATGCTTTGTTCGCTGAAATTGACCTGAAACATAATGGTATATGGCGCACCTGACCTTTGATTGAAGAACGGTAGATTAGAAGTGATCTATCGGTGTGCAATCGCAGAATACATTTCATTGAGTTGTTACGGGAAGTTGACCCAGGCTTCTGCTTCGCCAATGTCATTTGGAAATGGTTAAAGTAAAAATTAATTACGAAGGCGGGCTACGCTGCGAGCTCGAACATGAACTATCAGGTAAGACGTTTCAAACGGATGCGCCGGTGGATAATAATGGCAAAGGTGAGAGTTTCTCACCAACGGATCTGTGTGCATCGGCGCTTGGCTCGTGCATCGCCACCATCGTAGGGATGCAGATGGAAAGCTTGGGACTGGATTTGTCTGGTATGCGTATCGAAGTGCAGAAAGAGATGTCAGAAAGTCTGCCACGCCGTATTGCTAAATTAACGACCGATGTATGGCTACCGATTGAGCTGGATGATGATCAACAATGGAAAGTTCAGCTAGCGGCCAAGAATTGCCCTGTGCATCACAGTCTGAATCCAGAGATCGAAAAACCGATTAATTTCCATTGGAAATAGTTTTTGTATAGAGACTCAGCAATATGGACTCCTTTTTGATACTACTTGTATTTGATGCAAATAATAGGCTGTTGGTTAGATTGTCACCAGATGGTTTCACTGAACCTTCCTATTCTGCGGAGAATGGTGTTTTTGCCGGCGACCCAGCGGTTGATCTAGTAGAACAAGTATTAGGAGTGCCTGGAAGGGCGCATCTATTAACCCAAGCGAACATCGCGGATCAGAGCGTTGATATCTATTGCGCACTTTGCAGTGAAGGGGTGGCTGAGGCGTTTTACATGAGCTTAGATCAACTCGATGAAAAAATTGAGGCAGGCGAAATACGACCATCACCTGTATTGATTGAGGCCTTGAAAGCAATTGAACCGCATTTGGTGCGTATTCCATATCTCGATTTCAGTGAGACCGAATACATTTATCGATTCCGCAATGCGAAGGAGCGCAATAGTGGTGTCTATGTCGATCAACAGTCAGAAGCTTTGTATCAAAGCGAACTGTGTCGCGCAATTAAGGCCGCGCGTCGCACAAAGGAGAAAAAATCTGGTGCCCCAGCGATATTGGATTTTGGAGCCGTAAGTTATGTGATTCCAAGTCACTTTGGGTTTTGTCTCGGTGTGCAGAATGCAATTGAGCGCGCCTACGAGACGGTGGCTTCGAATCCGACTAAACGCGTGTTTATGCTCAGTGAGCTGATTCATAATCCTTTTGTGAATGAAGATTTGTTAGCCCGCGGACTTCGTTACTTGCAGAGTGATAAAGGTTTATCGATATGCGAAGATGGTAGTTTAACCGCTGATCGAAATGATCCAAAGGCACTGTGGAATCAATTAACCGGCGAAGATATTGTCATCATCCCCGCATTTGGAGCGACGAATGAGGATAAAGTGCGCTTATTGCGTCGTGGCCTCAGTATACGCGAAAATGATGCGACTTGTATGTTGGTTGAAAAGGTCTGGAAGGCCGCTCGGCGTTATGCTGAAGATGGGTATACGGTCATCATTCATGGTAAGTCAGAGCACGAAGAGACAAAGGCGACGTTTTCGAATAGTTCGAGCTATGGACCAGCCTTAATGATTCGTAATATGGCGCATGCTGAGCTTTTGACTAAAGTGATTCAGGCAGAAGGTGCTGAGAAAACACGTTTATTTGAAGAATCCTTCAAAGGCTTATACTCTAAGGGCTTTAATCCAGGAGTCGATCTTGAGAAGTTAGCGGTGGTGAATCAGACGACTCTACTACGCAATGAGACGCTGAGTATTATTGAATTTTTGCGTGCTTTCATGGTTCAACGCTATGGCGAAGCACAAGTGGCTGAGCACTTATGGTCCAAAGGCAAGGGTGATACCCTCTGCTATGCGACTCAGGTGAATCAGGATGCACTGCAAAAAGCTGTGGAAGAGTCGATCGATGCTGCACTCGTTGTGGGGGGTAAAAACAGCTCTAACACTTTTCAACTCTATCGCGTATGCGAACAACGTTTCGGTGAGAACGCGCATTATATTCAGTCGGAGGCTAACATACGCTCTGCTGAATCAATTGAGCATTATATCTTTCCATACCAATTGACTGAAACGCCACAAGTCAGTGATGTCGTGCGTCCTTTCCTCGACTCTACAACATCTCCAAAGCGTATTCTACTGACAGGCGGTGCCTCGTGTCCGGATGGAGTGATTCAACAGGTGATCCATAAGATTAATAGCTTTTTTCCAGAAGAATCGATTCGTTCGATTGAATCAATTCTCGAAGCATTTGAGGCTGAGAGTTGATGAATCACCATATTCGATTAGCTTATCGGCATGTTAATCAGAATTACTGACTTTGAGGGTGGTGGCGCAACTAGCGTTGATTTTCCGCTCGGTGTAGTCGTGAAACACAAGCTCTACCACTATCGAGGAGTGGTTGTGGCGCACGATATGCAATGCGTTGCGGGTGATAAATGGTATCAGGCAAACAAGACCCAGCCATCACGTGATCAACCATGGTATCATGTGTTGGTGCATGAGACCGGTGGACTCAGCACGTATGTTGCCCAATCCAATTTAGAGCCCGATTTCAGTGGCGACCCAATTAATCATCCCCGTCTCGGCAGCTATTTCACAGAGTTCAAGGATGGCTCTTATGTGAGTCACAAGGCCAATACTGGCGATTGCTCTGCTTAAACTTCAGTAGTTACTGATCCAATTGCTTCCTCTTCTACGCCTTCTAGCACAAGCTCACCAAATAGTGTGCTTGCGGTGACGCGTGTGAAGCGGACGGGCACGATTTGACCGACTAGACGTGCGCTGGCCCTGACCAATACTAGGCGATTTCCGGGAGTTCGCCCTTGGAACATGTTTTCACCTTTTTTAGCTGGGCCTTCAAACAGCACATCTTCGACTTTACCTACAAGTGATTCGTTTCGAGCTAAGGAACTTTTACGTAAGCTTTCCAGTAAGATCTGATTACGCTCTTCTTTTTGCTCTTTGGTGATCGGGTCGCCAAGTGGCTCAGCTGTTGTGCCAGGGCGCACGCTGTATTTGAAAAGATACGCCATATCAAAGCCGACTTCTTCGAAATGCTGACGTGTGAGCTCGAAATCTTCCTCAGTCTCACCCGGAAAACCGACGATGATATCGGTCGAAATATACATGTCAGGCCGCACGGCGCGCAGTTTGGTAATAATGTCGTGAAACTTCTCAATCGTATAGGGGCGGCGCATCGCTTTGAGAATGCGATTACTGCCGCTTTGCATTGGGAAGTGGATGTATTCAACGAGTTTCGGAAGGCGCCCGTAGCAGTCGATCAAGTCTTGCTTAAAACCGACTGGGTGTGGGCTGGTAAAGCGAATACGGTCAATGCCTTCGATTTCATGCACCTTTTCAAGCAGTTGCACGAAGGGGCTTTTTTTATCGACGAATGGAAACTCGCGAATGCCGTATTGATTGACGATCTGACCCAGCAATGTGACTTCTCTGGTGCCATTGGCAGCTAGTTTTTTGACCTCATCAATAATCTCGTCCATTGGGCGCCCGCGCTCAACGCCACGTGTTTTAGGCACGATGCAGTAGGAGCACTTCATGTTGCAGCCTTGCATGATGCTGACAAAGGCAGTCACTTGACGTGTGTCACTACTATGTGACTTAATTGTATTCTGAGAGTCAGCCTCTTCTTCCAGATCAACGATTGAAGTGGGACGCGGCCCCTGCCCCTGTAGTGTCGCGATCATATTGGTTAAATGATCTGGGACGCGGTGAAATTTTTGGGTGCCGATGATGAGGTCAAGGTCGGGGAGGCTATCTAGCAGTGCGCCGCCACGATTTTGAGCCATGCAGCCCATCACTCCGATGATGAAATTGGGATTTTTCCGCTTACGTTTAGCGAGGTGGCCCGCTTTGCCGATAGCTTTCTGCTCGGCTTGGTCACGCACGCTACAAGTGTTGAGGAGAACGACATCGGCCTCTAGCTCGTTATCGACGAGCGCATAGCCTTTAGCCCGAAGCATGGCAGCAACCGCTTCGGAATCTCGTTCGTTCATTTGGCACCCGTAGGTTTTGATATAGACCCGATTCATGAGGAGTGCGGAGAATGTTGAGGATGAGCGGATTGTAAACCTAGAAGTATCCTCCAAATCGTGGAGAGTTGTTAGAAAAGTTTAAAATTACCTTAGATAGTGGTGCGACCTTGACCCATGCTTTGAGTCGCTTGTTTCTAGGTGCATGTCGAACTTACCGCCACGCGAACTCATTTTGGCCAAAGCTGGAGAACTTTTTCACCTCCGTGGTTATGGAGCAGTCACTATCGAGGAGATCATTGCAGCGACAGGCTTGTCGAATGCAGCATTTCACCAAAACTACAGTTCTAAGGAGAAATTGGGCTGTGCATGGCTTGATCGTTTAACGAGAGGTATGTCCATGATGCAGCGAAGCTTTTTGGATAAGCTGGGAGATCGTGATCGTCGCTTGCGTAAGTATTTCTTTTCGATGCGTAGTTGGATCGAGGCGAATGGATTTCGTTCCTGTCAATTTGCCAACACTGCGGCGAGTATCAGTGCCGCTGACGAAGATCTGATGCATTCGATCGACCAATTCAAGCGCGCTCAGCACAAGTTTTTCGTAGAAGTGGCTAAGACACTAGTTGATGAGCGAGATGCGCAACGCATCGGAACTGCTATTTTCCTCCTTTATTCGGGGGCAATGACCGAAGCGCAAAATCTGAAGGCAACGTGGCCGCTCGAAGATGCTCTGGCCTGTGCCGAGGATTTATGTGGCATTAAGCGCTAGCTTTTGATCCGAATAGTGGCTTCTTTTTAGGAATGCTTTCGGATCAATCAGTCTTCGTGTATGGCACGCTTAAGCCAGGGGGCCACTATTGGCCTCAGTTTTGTGAGGGAAAGGTCTCAGCTGTGATGCCTGCTAAGATACGTGGCGAGCTTTATGATCTGCATGTCGGCTATCCAGGTGTATTCATGCGCGGAGATACTTGGGTGCAGGGCACGGTGTTGACCTTTCCACGCACGCGTGACTTTGAGCAGCTCGATGTATTAGAAGGTTTTGAGCCCAGAAGGTCCGTCGAAGAGAATGAATATATAAGACTCAGAGTAGATTGCTTCGATCCCGCAGGTGAGCCGCTAGGGAAGGTGTGGGCTTACGAAATGACGGAGGCGACGTTTCAACGATTTGCTGGCACGCGGATAGTGGATGGCAATTGGCCCATCGGCTAGAGCATCGCTTACGTGCTATGATTTGTGAAAAGTGTCTTCGAGATACTTTGCGACTTGGTCGTATGGGCTTTGCTTGCGAAGACTGCGCAAAGGCCTAAGGCCACAAGCACAATAAGTTGTAGGACCTCAACTGCCTTCGCGGGTGCCGCAAGCAGCATCCCTACGGAAGCGTCTTTGATCCTTAAAAGAGTAGTTAGACGGAGCTCAGTCGTGCCGCAGACCTCCGTCTGCCTCCTAACTTCTGAATCTAGGTTGATTGCACCAAGCCCAATTTGCCATGTGCGCCAGTATAATCAAATTGCGCACATGACAATTCGCCAATGCATGTAAGTCAATGGACTGACGCTAAATGCTAACTGAGCTCCCCTGCTCTATTTAGCCGCTTTGGGCTTCTTTACGGCCTTTTTAGCAGCTTTCTTGGCCGCTTTTTTGGTAGCGGTTTTCTTCACGGCTTTTTTAGTCGCAACCTTTTTAGCCGCTTTCGTGGCGGGCACTTTCTTGGTGGCAACCTTCTTGGTCGCTTTTTTAGCAGCCTTCTTTGCTGCCTTTTTCTTCACCTTAGGTGCTTCAGAAGTTAATTCGAACGGTTGTGATTCGGTTGCAACCGTCTTCTTCGATTTGGCTGCTGGTTGCGCATCTTTAGGCTTTGATGCTTCGATTGTGACCTCGCGAGGTTGGAATGCAGGCTCGCGAGGTTGTTCAGACAGTGGTTTGCTAGGTTCGCGTGTTGGAATAATTGGTTGCTCGTAAGCAGCATATTTTTCTTCAGGGCGAACGACTGGCTTACGGCTGCGATTACGACCGAGACGTGGCGATTTCTCTCGTTTGTTGTCCTTTGGCAAATCCGGTTGTGGCTTATTGTCACCACTTGGTGTTTCTTTGCTATCAGAACGTGATTCCTTGGAATTTTCGGTGCGTTGCGAGGACTTGTCGTCTTGTTGATCACGATTCCGGTTACGATTGCGTCCACCACGACGACGTCCACGACGTGATTTCGAGTGTTCGGCGTCTTGTTCAGAGCCTTGCTCAGAGTCTGCCGCATTTGAGCCCGTAGCTTCTGGGCTTGGCTCGGTGCGAGCCCGCTTAGGCTCCCGCTCTTTGCGCTTATTCTTTTTGTTCTTTTTCGGTTCTTCGTAACGTTCAGGTTGCGACTCGTAGTCTTCAATGGCAGAGGCGATCTTCTCTTCCATTTCCTCATCAGTGTAAGGAATGGTGCGCTCGATATGGTCCGGCTCTCTGGTAACAATTGCTTCTTGTTCTGGTGGGCTGTATTCCTTGGGAGGAAGCACGACTGTGTTATATGGGTCGATTGGCACAGCAGTTGCCGGAAGAATTTCTTCGGCAGCGCCACTGAGACGTGGATACAGTGTGATTTCGTTGGGGACATTCGGCTCGTTGGGATCGAGCAGGCGTTCGACGGTGCGAGCGACATGATCCGCGTCGATACGAGTTTGCAGGTGCTTGTCGGCGAAGCTCCCATCATCCTCGACTGTATTTTGTCGAAGGATGAGGTTCGTAACGCGCAAGCCGGCGTCGCGCGCTTGGTCAAATAGAGCGGTATTCATCTCACGTAGTCCGCCTTCGATCAAAGCGTTGACCGCACTGGCGAGATGGCCGCTCTTGTTGGCTGGAATGATGTTGATGAGCTGTCCACGGAAGCGCAGCAGGTTGGGGAGTGCCATACGCGTGAGCATAACAGGCCCGAGCAGTCCGACTTTAAGGATGGCTTCGAGGTTTCCGATCGGCAGTTGCTCAAAGGCAGCACCGGGTGTCACATCGATGGCATGAATCAGGATGTGGATTGCCTTTTCTTCTTCGAGGATGGCTTCTGCGGTGCGGGCGACCGCTTCGAGGTCGCTCAAGTCGATCGCATGCGCAACAAAGTGCTTATCTGCGAAGGTGACGTTTGAGAAGTTGTTGCCGATGCCGTGCACGCGGCACCCTTGGCGGATAAGGTCTTCGATCAGGCGAAGGCCGAGAGGAGTTTCTGCTCCAGTGACAATTGCAATGTCCATAAAATGTAGAAAGTGGCTCTTATCACGGAGAACGCCCTGAGTGGGGTTCGTCTTAGACGCGACGGAGTGTGTGTTCGGTAGTTAGAACAGGTGGAATAGAGTTACCTCTAAAGATTAGAGGCAATTGTATTTTTACAGGTAGTGAACAATTTTGCGTGCACTATTCATTAACTTTCAAGTTGCTCTATTTTTGCAACTGAGAGTTGCCTTTAAGTGACCTGAAGGAGCTGAACTAACTCGCGAAGTGACTGAACGACAGGGGCACCTGTTTTTAAAAGTCGTTCCGTGGTATGGTGACCGTGCCCCATTAGTATGCAGTGAGTGCCTATGGCTTCAGCCACTTCGAAATCGTGCAAGGTATCGCCAATCAGCACGACTTCCTCTGGTTGCCAGTGCAATTGTTCAATCCAACGCCGACCTTGTGCGACTTTTCCTTCAGCATAGATATTATCCGTCCCGACTAGCCCCATAAAATGTTCACGAATGCCGAAGTGTTGAATTCCAGCGTTCAGTGCCTCCTGTTTCGCAGCCGATAGCACTGAGTGGGTCATACCAAGCTCTGCGAGGTCAGACAGCACGTTCGAGGTCTCAGGGTGTAGCTGGCATTCCTCAAACCAGCGTGCTTCATAGTCACCGATAAATTCACGGCTGACTTGATCAAAGCTATCCGTATCGGTCTCGAAGCCGAGATAGTCGTAGAAATGAACGACTGGAAAACCGAAGTTCTCGCGATAGTCCTCTTCAGAGATCGGCGCCCTACCCCGCCGTGCGAGTAGGCCATTGAGCACTTCGACACAGAGCCAGGTATCATTGAGCAAAGTGCCATTCCAATCCCAAATTGCGTGTTTGTAGCGTGCACTCATACTAGTCGAGTAAGTTAGGCTTACGCTGAAACAGAACGGCTGGCACCTGTAGCAGAGCGACAAAGATTAAAGTCCCCTCAAGTCCTGGCACGCCCAAGCGTTCACCACGCTCTGC
Source organism: Lentimonas sp. CC4 (assembly GCF_902728235.1). Classification (NCBI taxonomy): domain Bacteria; kingdom Pseudomonadati; phylum Verrucomicrobiota; genus Lentimonas; species Lentimonas sp. CC4. The sequence continues at coordinate 1,088,361 of NZ_CACVBO010000001.1, read as the reverse complement.
GGCTTCCATGTAATTATACATTACGGATATCACCATCACGAAGACGAAGGCAGCGCTGCAGGCGATGAGCACGCCATAAGCCCATTTCCATCTAGCATCAGAGATCGAACGATATGGGATATTCAGCACGAGACCGAAGAAGATAAAGTAGCAGGATTTGAAGATATTAAAGCCGTCGCTGATGCCTTCCATGAGCGCGACAACACCGATAAGGATTAAGACAGAGCCGAGCGCGTTGCCAGCCCAGCGGGCGTAGCGCACACCTTCGGGCACTTGTGAGTTTGGTTCGTCTGTTGGCATATTTTATTGAAATAGTTGATACACGCTCGCATTTGCGAGCCGTTCGGCTTCTAGAAGTGCAAATTTACGGTCTGGTCCCCAGCGATAGTTACCCGGTCCACCAGATTGTGGCACGACACGGTGGCATGGGATCAGTAGTGCGATGGGATTGGCTGCGATCGCGCTGCCGACAGCTCGACTAGCGTTAGGCTGGTCGATGATAGTTGCGATCTGCTTATAGGTCATTTGCTCTCCGATTGGTATGTCTAGTAGTGCACGCCATACTGTTTGTTGAAAGTCAGTCCCTTGTGGGCATAAAGCACGCCACTGCCCATCTGTGGACGTGTTCAGATAGGCAGAAAGCCAATCCATGAAAGGTGCTCGAAAAACACTATCATCGGTAACTTCTGGCCGTGCGCCATCTTCAAAAGCGATTGATTCGACGCCCTTTGGTGTGATGTTGACTTTGAGTGCGCCCCAGCAGGTTTGAAGATAACAACCAAATTCTCGGTTTGTAGTGTAGTTCACTAATGTAGTGAACAAATTATCATTTAAACTTGCCATGGTCTTTCGAGCCTCCAATCTGATTTGCAATCAACACGTAACCTTAAACTCATTACTGATATGGCCGCTAAAGCACAAATTAAAAAAGTCGAACGTAACCCCGAAGCAGATCGCAAGAACCTGGATTTAGCGATTTCTGGTATAAACAAGCAATTTGGTAATGGTGCGATCATGCGCCTCGGTGAAGCGACAAAGATGGAAATCGATGTCATTTCGACGGGTTCGATCGCGATCGATCTTGCGCTTGGAATCGGTGGCCTCCCTCGCGGTCGTATCTGCGAAATCTACGGCCCTGAAAGCTCAGGTAAGACGACTTTCTGTTTGAGCATTATTGCTGAGGCACAGAAAAAAGGCGGCAACGCTGTCTTCATCGACGTGGAGCATGCACTCGACCCACGCTATGCAAAGGTAGTCGGTGTGGATCTTGAAAACCTAATGGTCTCACAACCTGAAAGTGGTGAAGATGCGCTCAATATCACTGAAACACTCATTCGTTCCGGTGCAGTGGATATTATCGTGATCGACTCCGTTGCAGCTCTGGTATCGAAGAATGAGCTCGATGGTCAGATGGGTGACACCACAGTTGGTTTGCAGGCTCGTATGATGAGCCAGGCAATGCGCCGTTTGACTGCATGTATCAGTAAATCACAGTGTGTGGTGCTCTTTACCAATCAGATTCGCGAAAAGATTGGGGTGATGTTTGGTAGTCCAGAAACGCAGCCAGGTGGTCGCGCTCTGAAGTTCTTCTCCTCCGTTCGCATGGATATTCGTCGTATCGGACAGATCAAGGAGTCTGCTGGTAAAGTCGTCGGCAATCGCACACGTATCAAGATGGTGAAGAACAAAGTTGCTCCCCCATTCACGGAGACTGAGTTCGATATCATGTATAATGAAGGTATTTCCCACTCTGGTTCGCTTGTGGATTTGGGTGTGGAGCACAAGCTTTTGGACAAGAAGGGCTCTTGGATCTCCTATAAGGGTGAGATGATTGGCCAAGGTCGTGAAGCTGCCAAACAGCACATTAAGGATAACCCAGAGTTGGCAAATGAGCTCACTCAGTTGATTATGGATAAAGTGCATGTTCGCGGTGGTGAATCACTTACAGGATCTAGCGAAGCGGACGAAAGCTAAGTTTTTTTACAATACCGCCATGCCCTGTGTGGGGTGTGGCGGTTTTTTTGTGTAAGGATTTGTAGCGGACTGGCGACGCCATTTCGGCCATATCACCCTAAGACACTGCGTAAAGATCGTAACCGCTTCGCGGATTTGTTACACTGGAAAGTAACACCATAAGCGTAGGGCATTATTTGTCATCTTACAATAAAGTTAAGCTGAACTTATACTGGTTTAATTAGCATAAGTTTAGTTGTCTGCCAGGGCTGGGTGTCGTTTCACATGCTCGCATGTTTGCTTATAGAAACTTTTTCCACACGCTTGTTGTGCTGTCACTGGTTGCGTTTGCCGCGCTGCGCCCTGCTCGTCTGCTTGCTGAGTTTGATAATGACAATCGCAGTTGGCAGACATTGGGTATTAACTTTTACGAGGATGATAATTGGCGCTTCAAAGCAGCTGCTCAGACTCGTCTCTTTGATGACAGTAAATTTATGGGGGTATGGCTCATCGCTCCGACAGCGGAATATAAGATTAATAAGAATTGGGATGTCGGCACTACGTATTTGATGGAAGATGCGCGTGCTGAAGCGGGCGATGATTATACCCGACTCCATATCTTCTGGTTGCACATTAGCCCCCACTGGAATCTCTCCGAGAACACGCGTTTTGCGATGCGCCACACTGCGGTGTATCGTGCAGTGGAGTCGCATGATAATTACTGGGTGAGCCGTCACCTTTTTGATCTCAGTTATGCACTGCACGATTACGGTCCATTGGTCGGTGTGGGCATCGATACTGAAGTCTTTTATAATTATGACACCGATCGTTTGAATGAAAATCGTTTCAAGCCATTGAAGTTAACTTTCGCATTAGGTAAGCAGGCGAAGCTTCAATTATATGGGATGCTGCAATCGAAACGATTTGGAGAGAATCGCAGTTGGGATACTGCGTATGTTTTTGGTCAGACGATCAGCTACAAGTTTTAAGGTGAAGGACGCACTCGAATCGATGATTTGAGGAGTGCTATATTGGCACAAAAGAGCGTATTTACTTTTATCGCGCCTACAAAGTCCTATTTTTGACCGTAAGCCCCTAATTATTAGGGGCTTACTTATTTCTGAGTGTGACTGATAGTAGTGTGCTAGGCAGGTCGAAATCTGTCTTTTGCTTTTAGCGACTTAATCCTAGTGTTTATAGGGTCTAGCGGTCTATTTTGGGTGTTCTAAAGCGTCCCTAGAGCGCCTGATTTTTGAATATCTGCACCCTACTTCGTTTCGTCTGGTGAATATTCTAGTCTCAAGGGCTTTAGATGTGCTCTTGACGCCGCGCCGGATGTGACGAATTTAGCGTCACTATGCCCGCTACTGATACAATAGTTGCTCTTTCGACTCCAGCCGGCGAATCCGCGATCGCTGTGATTCGTTTGAGTGGTCCTGCCTGTCCTGAACTTTCGGGTGAAATTCTTGGTCGCGATAAACCATTGCGTCCACGTTATGCGCATTTTGGAAATTACATCGATGCGAACGGGGGGATCATTGATGACTGTGTTTTTACGTATTTCGAATTGGGCAAGTCGTTTACGGGCGAAGCAATGCTCGAAATCGCTCCGCATGGGAATCCTCTGATCGTCCAGAAAATCATGGAGGATCTGTTTGCGCGAGGTTGCCGACCGGCTGAACCGGGTGAATTTACCCGCACTGCCTTCTTAAATGGGAAGATGGATTTGAGCCAAGCTGAGGCGGTTTCAGATCTAATTCGTGCCCGTTCCGATCGGAGTATTGAGGTGGCACAACGTCAGTTGCATGGCTCTGTTGGGCGGAAGATGAGTGAGCTGACTGATCGCTTGCTCAGTGTGATGGCACACCTCGAAGCCTACATTGATTTTCCCGAAGAAGACTTGCCGAGCGAAGATCAAGCAGGCCCTGCTTCGGATCTACGTAAATTGATCTTGGAGGTGTCGGATCTTATTGATACACAGCATTATAGCTCTCTGCTGCATGAGGGGATCAAGACGCTGATCATCGGCGAGCCCAATGTCGGTAAAAGTAGCTTGATTAATGCGCTGACTGGCTCGGATCGGTCGATTGTGAGCGATATACCAGGCACGACGCGTGACTATATCTCGGCCTTTTTAATGGTCGGTCCATGGCGTATTGAGATTCTGGATACCGCTGGCTTGCATGAAGCTGGCGATGCGATTGAGCAGATTGGAATTAATCATACGATTGAGCAGGCTGAAACCGCTGACTTTTTCCTGCTGGTGTTGGATGCGGCGTCGCCCTCCCCTGCTCTCCCTGAATCTTTATTGGCTCGTATGACGGTTGAAAATACAATCGTCATTGAGAATAAAATCGATCTTCCAGCTGCTTTGACGCATGAAGCATTCATGCCTGATTTTAAGCATGCACGGATTTCCCTTCAGGCGAACGAAGGTGTGCAGGCATTTCGTCAGCTCTGGATCGACTCAATTGAGTCCGGCGTGCAGCAACCCAAAAATGCCGATGGTGTGGTAGTGAATGCACGCCATGCGAGCGCACTGGGTGAGGCGCGCGATGCACTAGAGCTCGCAGCGCAGAAGATGAAGGATGAGGATTTGTCAGAGTTGATTGCTTCCGACCTGCGCGATGCAGTGGAGTCAATTGGTAAGGTTGTTGGTAAGGTCGATAACGAGCGAATGTTGGATAGTCTCTTTAAACAGTTTTGTATTGGAAAATGAGTGGTGGATTAAAATTCGGGCCGAATCAGCCCTACGATGTGATTGTTTGTGGTGCGGGCCATGCTGGGTGTGAGGCTGCGTTGGCAGCTGCGCGTCTCGGTGCGGATGTCCTCGTGCTGACAGGTAATCTCGATACGATCGCTCAGATGAGCTGTAACCCTGCGATTGGTGGTCAAGCCAAGGGGCACATGGTGCGCGAGATCGACGCACTCGGTGGCGAGATGGCAATCAATACGGATACCACTGCGATCCAGTTTCGCTTATTGAATGCCTCCAAGGGGCCCGCGGTGCAGGCGCCACGTGCACAGGTGGATAAGAAGGCCTATCAATACCGAATGAAGCACGTGCTAGAGTTGCAGGATAACTTAGATATATTCCAGGCAATGGTGCAGGGTTTGATCTATAAGTATGGTCGTGTGGTCGGTGTGAAGACAAACCTCGATGTCGATTTCTATGCGAAGGCCGTGATTGTGACCACTGGCACTTTTTTGCGTGGGCTCATGCATGTTGGGCAGAATAAGAACGAAGGCGGGCGCATGGGGGATTTCTCAGCCAAGGGTCTTTCCGGTTCTTTCCTTGAGGCGGGTATTGAACTTGAGCGCCTTAAAACCGGAACACCCGCACGTATTCTCGGCAGTAGTATCAATTTTGCGAATCTTGAGGAACAGAAAGGCGATGATGTGCCCACTTTGTTTGGGTTCTACGATACGCGTGGAAACCATGATTTGTTCCACGTGGAACATCCGGGGCAACAAAAGTTGGGTTGGTTGCCTGGCGCGGATCAGGTTTCTTGTTGGATGACGTATACTGGAGCAAATACGGAGAAAGTCGTAAAAGATAATCTTCATCGCTCCGCGATGTATTCCGGAGAGATCGAGGGCACTGGCCCACGCTACTGTCCGAGCATCGAGGATAAGTTTGTGCGTTTCGCGGATAAAGACCGGCACATGTTGTTTCTTGAGCCGGAAGGTCGAAATACCAACGAGTGGTATATCAATGGCCTCTCGACAAGTTTACCATTCGATGTGCAGTTGGAGATGTTGCGCAGCGTGGAAGGTTTGGAGAATGTTCACATGCTTCGCCCTGCCTATGCGGTGGAGTATGATTTTGCGCCGCCGACGCAGCTGTTTCCGACGTTGGAATCGAAGAAGGTGGAGAACTTGTTTTTCGCTGGCCAGATCAACGGAACTTCTGGATACGAAGAAGCGGCAGGGCAGGGGCTCGTTGCTGGAGTCAATGCGGTGCAGAAACTCCGCGGGCAGGAGCCGTTGGTGCTTCAACGGCATGAGTGTTATATTGGTGTTTTGATTGATGACCTTGTGACGAAGGGGACGAATGAGCCGTATCGGATGTTTTCGAGCCGTGCGGAGCATCGCTTGTTGTTTAATCACCCAAGTGCGGAATTGCGCCTATTTGATCACGCATCACGCCTGAAGTTGGTCGATACGCCACGTCTTGATCGAATTGCGGACAAGGCGAAAAAAATTGAGAGTTGGATTACTCGTCTTGAGAAAGAGCGCACTGCTGGTAGCACGTATGCCGAGCATTTGCGCCGAAGTCGTTCGCAGGATGATTTTCCGGATGACCTTAAGGCAGAGCCTCGTGAGGTGCGCGATGAGGTGCACTATCGAGTCGTGTTTAAGGGCTATTTGGAGCGTGAGGTGAAGCAGATCGAAAAGATGCGTCACATTGACCATATCCGCATTCCTGATGGTTTTGACTACTCGCTGGTTAAGGGGTTGCGTGGTGAGAGTGCTGATAAATTGGCAACCATTATGCCGCGAACCTTAGGGCAGGCGAATCGTATCAGTGGTGTGAACCCAGCAGATATTAGTATCTTAATGGTGCATCTGGAAGCGCGCCTTTCGAAGAAGAAAAAGGTTAAATAAGTTGTGAGGTTTCTGTTGATTTGTATCAGTTATGTGACGGTTGTGTATCGCTGGTGTTAAATCTAATTGGATTCGGTCAGTTACATGATTAAGCATTGACGAATAGGGACTTATGGCCGTTTTTGCGAAAGATCTGTTGTAAAGAGGAGTGATATTTCTTCTCGATAAACCACACGTTATGTTACAACATTCGTAAATCACTCTTTCGTATGAATACTGTTAAAGCCCACCGTATATTAGTCGTCGATGACGAGCCGGACGTCACCGAACTGTTAAAGTATCGGCTAGAGCAAGAAGGGTATCGTTGTGGCGTGCTGAATGATCCACTGCTATTTGTCAGCTACGCCCGGGACTTTCAACCAGACTTGATGATTTTTGATATCATGATGCCAGAGCTGAGTGGCTTGCAGCTCTGCCGCATTGCACGTGCCGATCCATTGATGAAGGATGTGCCGATTATCTTTTTGACGGCTCGTGGTGAGGTGGAGGATCGCGTTCAAGGTTTGGAGATTGGCGCAGATGACTACATCTCTAAGCCGTTCAGCTCCAAGGAGTTAATGCTTCGTGTGGGGCGTATTCTGGAGCGAAACACCAAGGCTATGACTGTTGCAGCGCCACGGCGGATCGAAATTGGTGGTGTAGTGGTTGATGAGGATTTGCACAGTGTGGCGGTGGATGGGGCTGAGGTCGTTTTGACTGCTACGGAATTTCGTTTGTTGAAATTATTGATGGAGCGAAAGGGGCGTGTGCAGTCACGTGAGCATTTATTAGTGAATGTCTGGAATTATGATACGGACATTGAGACGCGGACTGTGGATACGCATGTGCGCCGTGTTCGAGAAAAATTGGAGCCGTATGCGCATTTGATTGAGACTGTTCGCGGAGTTGGCTACCGTGCTGTCGATATCTAATGGTTATAGTTCTGAGTTTATTACTTTGTGCGGCGTTGTCCGCACTTTTTGTGACGGTGTTTCGAACGCGACGTGTTGTTCGCGAGTTGAAAGACGCGGTGCACTTGAATCGTTGCTTGTTGGTCAATGAACCATCATCGACGCTTAAGCGCTTGGGCTTTGACGGCTTAATTGGTGAGACTAATGGGCTGATTGATCGTTACCGTAAGTTTACGGATGTGGAGTCGGGGCATATGAATCAACTCGATGCGATGTTAGGATCGATCCAGGAGGCTGTGATTATTTTTAATGATGAACACGTGATTGAGTTTGTGAATGATTCGGCGCAGCTCTTGTTTCAGCGGGGGCGTATGCTCAAGGGAGTTCGTCTTGAAGTGGCGCTGCGCTCGCCGAGTTTGTTGGATTTTTTGAATACATATCGAGCGGATCGCAATTTGAAGATGGAGCAGGTCAGTGTTGAGCGAGAGGGTGGTGAGTTGTGGTTTGAGGCATCGTGTGCTGAAGTGCGTGGTGTGGCTTCGGAGAACGCTGAGTCGACTCTGTTGGTGTTGCACGATATCACACGCTTGAAGCGTCTAGAGGTGGTTCGGCGTGATTTTGTGGCAAATGTATCGCACGAGCTGCGCACGCCATTAACGATTATTAAGGGCTTTGCGGAGACGCTTGTTGAGGATAATGCGACGTTGCCGGTTGAGACTCGGGCGCGGTTTCTAGACAAAATTGTGAACAATGCGCAGCGGTTGCATGTGTTGGTGGAGGACTTGTTGGTGTTGTCGCGCTTAGAGTCTAAGCCAGAGCCGGTTGAGCGTTGCGTGCAGTCGTTACAGTCGCTGATGGAGGAGATATCAGACAACTATCGCTCGCGCCTTAAGGTGGATGAGCAAATGATGGAGCTGGATTTTGACGATCGAGTGGGGGAGTTTGCCTTTGAGCGCTTTCGTATTCAGCAGGTGTTTGATAATTTGATCGAAAACGCGTTTCGCTATGCGCCTCAGTTTACCCGTTTGGTTCTACGCGCACGGTATGACGAAGCAGAGAACATGGTTCTGTGTAGCGTTGAAGATGATGGGCCTGGCATTCCGGAGAAAGACGCGCCGCATATTTTTGAGCGCTTCTATAGGGTGGATAAGGGACGGTCGCGTGTAAGTGGTGGGACTGGCTTGGGGTTGAGTATTATGAAGCATATCGTGCATCAGCATGGTGGTCGTGTCTCTGTGGTGAGCGCGGTCGGGCAGGGGACGTCGATTCAGTTTAGTCTACCATATGTGCAAACGCTCTCGTAGTGGTTGAATTGAAAGCTTAAGGGCTGTGGTGGTTTGCTTCGCTGTTACTGAGCGAGAATGCTCGTTGTTGTGTGCAACTGCCTTGACCTAGGGAAGCTCGTCAGTGCATAAAGTGAGATTATGGAAATTTCACCAGCACATGCCCGCGAACTTGAAAGACAGCAGCAACGTAAAGCCGACCTGAAGGTTGAGTGCGATGCTGCCTTTGAGGGGGTCGATAGTATTCTATTTGAAGCGGGATGTGGCCATGGTCATTGGCTTACAAGCTATGCTGAAGAGAACTTGGAGCAGATGTGTGTCGGGATCGATCTGATCTCATGGCGTGTCCGTAAGGGCATCGAAAAGCGTGATAAGCGTGGGCTCAAGAATATGCACTTCTTTAAGGCAGAGTTGGGCGAGTTCCTGGAGGTGCTGCCGGAGCGCATACGTTTTGATATGACGGTGCTGCTATTTCCCGATCCATGGCCGAAGGCGAAGCATCACCGCCGCCGCATGGTGCAGACTGCGTTTCTGGATGAAGTCGCGCGTCGCACGGATGTGGGTGGTCGCTTTTGTTTCCGCTCCGATGATCTGCCTTACTATGAGTGGACGGTGGAGCATTTAGAGGCGCACCCTGAGTGGGAGATTGATACCACTGCTGAATGGCCTCACGAAATGGAGACTTATTTTCAGGAGTTGATGGACGGCTATTACTCAGTCGTGGCGCGACGCGTGTAGTCTATTCTAGATGCGTCGAGCGCAGATCTTTACGGAGCACTAGCTGTGAGATTTAGATGAGCGCTTCGGGGAATCAAGGCCTACGCAAAAGCGCCCCTTTTTGGAGCGCATCTCTGCCTATGAACCTTAAAAGAGTAGTTACAAGTCAGAGGACAGTAGTCAGAAGCTGAATATCAGTGTTTTATGAAGAATCTCCGATTCGCCAAATGGCTTCGCCCTTCGGTTGCACCTAAGGGCATAATAAGTGTCGCTGCGCTCGGTAGGCGGCGTCAAATACTCTCGTATGCGTTTTATTACCAAGGACTAACTTGCTACGCCATCTGCGGCAGACCTCCGTTTGACTCCTAACTTCTGAATCTAGGATGAAAAGGCGTGGATCTGCTTGCCTAGTGTTCGGCCGATGGGCGACTTGTAATACCAACATGCAACTAAAACTGGTAAAAAGGTTCAACCGCAGAGATCGCTGAGTGCGCCGAGGAGATGGAAAGGGCTGCGTGAAATGCTCTGCGTCAGCTCTCAGCGTGCTCTGCGATCTCTAGCGTAGCGGGCGGTTAACAAATACAGCTGAAAAGTATTCACAGTGGTCTTCCCTTCGATGGCTACAGACTACCAGAAAATGTCAAAGGATAGTATTAGATGATGTCCAGCCAGACAATGAGTATGAGTTGGCAGATCGTAGCGACGCCAAGCAGAGTGTAGGCAAATACCATAAAGGTGTCGGTGGCGAACTGGCGTTCACCGCTAGATTGACTGCGCTGTGAAGATGTGCGGCCTGCTAGTTTCCTATTAACCGTAGCGGGATTCACTTTGCGTTCGCGAAGGCGTGTGAGGCTGTCGGTTAGATTAGTTGGGCTACTCATGATGGGCAATGGGTTATAGAATTAGTTGGCTTAAGAAGATGGCCAAGTCTAGAAGGTGACCTTAAGTATATCAATAGTTATAAGCAACGCTAATGTTGAATTGGGAAAAAGTTAATTCTGGTGTTGACGCAAGGGGAATGGCATTACATCAAGTTCGCCTTTCTGGTGGTTTCACGCCACAAAAAAAACTACTTATCATTTTAGTTCCTTGTGAACAAATTACTACCAACTTTTCTCATCCTTTCTGGAACAGTAACATCACTGCAAGCTGCGGGTGATGGTGTGAGCCCGTCTCCCTACGAGTTGACGGAGATCTTTGGTCTTCCAGTAACGAATACGATCCTGACCACTTGGGTGATTTCCATCCTGTTTATTTTGGCGGTTCGCTTATTTGTCGGCAAGCCCAAGATGATCCCTGCCAAAGGTCAGGCTGTCGTGGAGTCATTGATCGATGGTTTACGCGGTTTGCTTGAACCGATTGTTGGGAAGAAGGCATTTCCGATGACATTCCCGCTATTGATTGGTTTGTTTTTGTTCATCGTCATTCATAACTGGAGTGGATTGATTCCAGGTGTCGGTGTTTTCGGTCATGTGGATGACGCTGGTCATTTTTCTTATTGGATGCGTCCCGCGAATTCTGATTTGAATGCGACGCTTGGTATGGCCTTGGTTGCGATGATCGGATGGTTGGTCATTAGTCTCCGTGTGGCTGGTCTGAAGTTCTTCGCATGGGAGTTGTTTGGTAACAAGGCCGACAAAAAGGAAACTCCGATTGCAGTGTATCTGATGTTGTTTCCAATTTTCATCGGTGTGGGACTCATTGAAGTCGTTTCGATCATGTTCCGTCCGGTCTCTTTGTCCTTTCGTCTCTTTGGTAATGTGTTCGGTGGCGAAAACTTGCTGACAAGCATGACAGGCATCGCCCCTTACTTGATCCCAGTTCCTTTCTATCTTTACGAAGTCTTGGTCGGTGTGGTTCAAGCACTCATCTTCACACTACTGGTCGCGATTTATGTTGGCCTGATGACCAACCACGAAGAAGACCACGCACACTAAACACTTTTACACTTTCTGTGTCGGGACCATGTGAGATTAAATGTGGGCGGCACTGGATAATAACTAAATCAATCAACAACTAAATAATATGTTCTCAATCCTAGCAGAAATCACTGGTAATCTTAACATCGTAGCTGCAGCCATCGCTGTGCCTATCGCAATTGGCCTGATCGGTCTCAAGGCATGTGAGTCTGTCGGTCGTAACCCAGAATCTGCTCCTAAGGTGCTGGTTCAGTCCATCATCGCTATGGCTTTCGCTGAAGCGATCGTGTTCTTCGCGATCTTCCTTGGCTAATCTGGTTTCCAAGTTTTTGCCGGCGGCCTTCGGGCCGTCGGCTCTTTCTGACTCTCTCTTTTCCACTCTTTTCCTCTCTATGAAGGCCATTTTCACCACACTGCTACTAGCACTCTCTTTACCGCTCGGTCTCGTAGCCGCTGAAGATGCACACGCTGCTTCGCACGACGCTGCCGTCCACGCAGTCACCAGTCTGCCAGCACATCCAACTGCACACGAAATCGTAGAACACGCTGAAGACGTGCTCGAGCATGCAGAAGACGTTGCGCATGCCGATGAGAGCAAGTTGACGATGATCACCGAAAAATTCGGTGTGGATTGGCCAACGTTGATCGCTCAGATGATCAACTTCATCTTGGTCGCTTTCATCCTCTATAAATTTGCTGTTAAGCCAATCGCTGCGACGCTCGACGAGCGCCAACAGAAGATTGCTGACGGCCTTCAGTATGCTGAAGAAATGAAGACACAGCTTGCAGCTGCTGAGCGCGAGCGCGCTGAGAAGATTAAAGCAGCCGCTGTGGATGCTCAAAAGATCCTGACTGAGTCCCGTGAACAGTCGAAGGAGATGATCGAGCAAAAGACACAAGAAGCCGCTGCTCAAGCTGAAGCGATCATTCGTAAAGCAAGTGAAGCGACTGAGCTTGAGCGCCAAAAGATGCTCTCTGATGTGCGTCAAGAAGTGGCACGCCTCGTTGTTGCTACCTCCGCTAAGGTGCTGTCTCGCGACCTTTCTGATACTGAGAAGAATACTTTCTCAGAGTCTGCTGCCACTGAACTGGCTAACAGCTAATTAAGCCTCATACTTTTCTATCCAGATGAAACGCGATAAAAAGATCATCCAGTTTGCCAAGAAGCTCGTTGAGCTATCGAAGGACAATGGTGTCGTAACAGAAGCAAAAATCGGTGAAGTGCTTGCTGGTTTGAAGCAAGCTAAGCATCGCCAACATCTTACGGTTCTCAAGAACTACCTTACCTTTGTTCGCCGCGAAGTCGCGCTGCAGACCGCCGTCGTTTCGACGCCGGATGCTCTGAGTGCCGATACGCTCAAGGCGATCGAAGCAAAATATACAAAAATTTATGGCCGCACGATTACTGCGACCATTCAAAAAGATACTTCCCTTATTGCTGGTGTGCGTGTGCGCGTCGGCGACGATGTGTATGATGCGTCCGTTGCTGGTCGTCTTCAACGCCTCGCCGAGAATGTCACCTAACCGACATTCGCACTTTCTCACCTTACTACTTTCTCACCATTAGTTTCTCATGAGCTCAATCGTTGAACAAATCGAAAAAGAAATCGCCAGCTTCGAAGCTGGTGCCGTCAAATCCAATACCGGTAAAATCGTATCCATCGCTGATGGTGTCGCCAAGCTCGAGGGCTTGTCCGGTCTTATGTATAACGAAATGATCGATTTCGGTCAGGGCGTCTTCGGGATCGCCTTGAATCTGGAAGAAGACGAAGTCGGTTGTGTTATCTTGGGTGACTACTCCAAGTTGAAGGAAGGCGACGAAGCCACCACAACTGGTAAACTACTTTCCGTTCCTGTCGGCAAAGGCCTCCTAGGTCGTGTCGTGGATGCAATTGGTAACCCAATCGATGGCAAAGGCCCAGTCGATGCGACAGAGATCTACCCTGTTGACCAACAAGCACCAGGCATCATCCCACGTAAGTCGGTGGATCAGCCAATGCAGACGGGTATCATGTCCATTGACTCGATGATCCCCATTGGCCGTGGCCAACGTGAGCTCATCATTGGTGACCGTTCGACTGGTAAGACAACCATCGCGATTGATACGATCATCAATCAAGCGAAGACCAACAACCAGCACCGCAACGAAGACGGCAGCTTCCCAGAAGACTTCCGCCCGGTTTACTCCATCTACGTAGCCGTCGGTCAAAAGAACTCTAACATCGCCCGCACAATCAACGTGCTCGAAAAAGCGGGCGCGATGGAATACACAATTATCGTTTCCGCTTCTGCTGGAGACAATCCTGCCAATCAATACATCGCGCCGTTCTCCGGTGCGTCGATGGGTGAATATTTCATGAACAATGGCATGGATGCGCTCATCGTATATGATGATCTTTCCAAGCAAGCGGTTGCGTATCGTCAAATTTCCTTGGTCCTGAAGCGCCCATCTGGTCGTGAAGCGTATCCGGGTGATGTTTTCTACCTTCACTCTCGCTTGCTCGAGCGTTCGGCACGTGTGAACGAGGACAATGGTGGTGGTTCGCTTACAGCGCTGCCAATCATTGAAACTCAAGCAGGTGACGTGTCCGCTTACATTCCTACCAATGTGATTTCGATTACAGACGGTCAGGTCTTCCTCGAAACTGACTTGTTCAATCAAGGTATCCGCCCAGCGGTATCGGTTGGTCTCTCCGTTTCTCGTGTGGGTTCTGCTGCGCAGATCAAGGCGATCAAGAAGGTGGCTGGTAAGGTGAAGCTTCAACTCGCACAGTTCCGTGAGTTGGCTGCGTTCGCTCAGTTCGGTTCCGACCTCGATGCGAAGACCAAGTCTCAGCTTGAGCGTGGTGCACGTGTGGTTGAGCTCTTCAAGCAGACTGCATTCAACCCGATCCCAGTCGAAGTTCAGTCGTCACTGATTTGGGCGGTTCAAAACGGTTTCTTCGATAAGATCGAGGTGGCTAAGATTGTTGAAGCGACTACTAGCCTCCGTGAGTTCTTCGAAACTCGTGGTAAGAAGGTCATGGACACCATCCGTTCTGAAAAAGCAATTAGTGAAGCATCTGAAGCTGGCATCAAGTCCGCTGTTGAAGAGTGGCTCGCTGGTTTCTCTGCTTAGGACATTCCTAATTTGTAATTCTTAATTCGTAATTTAAACCATGGCTAATCTTCGCGACATCCGCCGCCGCATCAAGTCGGTTAAAAATACCCGGCAGATCACGCGTGCGATGCAGCTGGTTTCGTCCTCCAAGATGAAACGAGCTCAGGACGCCGCAATCGCCGGTCGTCCCTACGCACTGCTGCTTGCTGATCTGCTTGATACAGTCGGTGAAAAACTCAACCTGACTGGTGTTACCATCTCGCATCCCTTCTTCGAGAAGCGCGAGGTCAAGACACGTGGTATCTTAGTGCTTTCCACTGACAAGGGCCTTTGTGGCGCTCTAAACTCTAATCTGTTCCGTAAGATCACAGAAGAGATCAAAGGAGCGGCGAAGTTCGTCGCTGTGGGCCGTAAAGCGACTCAGTTCGTTTCTCGCTCGAAGCGCGACCTCGTAGCTGATTTCACCATTTCCGATAAGGCTGAGTTCTCTGAACTACGCCCCATGCTGAAGCTGCTGATTGATGCCTACAAGAAGGGTGAAGTGGACACGATCGAAGTCGCTTACCCGCGCTTTGTGAACGTCATGGTTCAAGAGCCAATGATTCGCTCACTCCTGCCAATCGTTGATTTGCAGGAAGTGCTTGATAGCTTGAAGGAGCGCTTTGCTGACCTCACATCGCTTGATGCACGGAGTGACACTCGTGAAATGGTATTCGAGCCTTCTGCCGAAGCCGTGCTTGAGGCATTGCCTGAGCTCTACGTCAAAGTCATCATTCACCAGATGGTGCTGGAAAGCCGCGCAGCGGAATACAGTGCACGTATGGTGGCCATGAAGGCTGCTACAGATAACGCGACGACTCTCGTCGACGATCTTACTCTTGATTACAACAAGGCCCGTCAGGCTGCGATTACTCAAGAAATCCTTGAAATCGCCGCTTCCGCATCGGCTCAATAGTTCCTTATTAACCTTTATACTTCAAACCAACACACTTTTTAACCATGAGCAAAAACGGTAAAATCGTCCAAGTCATCGGCGCCGTCGTCGACGCTGCCTTCCCGCAAGACAGCGTCCCCGAAATTTTCGACGCTATCACAATCGATTACAGCATCGGAGGCGTTGATAAGCACCTCACACTCGAAGTGCAGCAGCACCTCGGTGACGGTCGCGTTCGCGCTGTTGCGATGACATCCACTGACGGTCTTGTCCGCGGCATGGATGTTGTTGGCACCGGTTCTTCGATCTCGGTTCCTGTCGGTGAGGCTGTTCTAGGCCGCATCTTCAACGTCACAGGTGACACTGTTGACGAGCGTGGTCCAGTTGGCACAGACGAGCGTCGCTCGATCCACCGCCTACCGCCCGCCTTGGTTGACCAAGCAACCGATGCCGAGATCCTCGAGACCGGTATCAAGGTCATCGACCTGATCTGCCCATTCACTAAGGGTGGTAAAGTTGGCGCTTTCGGTGGTGCGGGTGTTGGTAAGACCGTTGTCATCATGGAGCTGATCAACAACATCGCTAAGGCGCACGGTGGTTACTCCGTATTCGCTGGTGTGGGTGAGCGTTCTCGTGAGGGTAATGACCTTTACCACGAAATGTCTGACGCAGGCGTCATCAACCAAGAAGACCTCAGCCAATCCAAAGTGGCACTGGTCTATGGTCAAATGAACGAGCCTCCTGGTGCACGTATGCGTGTTGCGTTGTCCGGTCTGACTATGGCCGAATACTTCCGCGACGAGAAGAACCAGGACGTGTTGCTCTTCGTTGATAACATTTTCCGTTTCTCCCAAGCGGGTGCCGAGGTGTCCGCACTTCTAGGTCGTTCACCATCTGCGGTGGGTTACCAACCAACACTTTCTCAGGAAATGGGTAACCTTCAGGAGCGTATTACCTCCACTAAGAAGGGTTCGATTACATCCTTCCAAGCGGTCTACGTCCCTGCGGATGACTTGACTGACCCTGCGCCGGCTAACACCTTCGCTCACTTGGACTCCACCATCGTTCTTGAGCGTTCGATCGCTGAGCTTGGTATCTACCCTGCGGTGGATCCTCTTGCTTCGATCTCCAACGCACTTGACCCAGCGATCGTTGGCGAAGAGCACTACAAGTGTGCTCGTGGTGTGCAGGACGTGCTTCAGCGCTACAAGGACCTACAAGACATCATCGCGATTCTTGGTCTGGACGAGCTTTCTCCTGAAGATAAGCAGACTGTTTACCGTGCACGTAAGGTTCAAAAGTTCCTTTCTCAGCCATTCCACGTTGCGGAAGTCTTCACTGGCACACCTGGTGAATACGTTTCCACTGCAGACACCATTAAGGGCTTCCAAATGATCCTTAACGGTGAGTGTGATGACCTTGCAGAGAACGACCTTTACATGAAGGGCGGCATCGACATGGCGATTGAAGCCAACAAGAAGGGGTAGGCAGCGAAGCTGCCTAAAATAAGAGATAAGAAAGTAGAAATTAGAGATTATTTCCATTTCTTAAATCTAATTTCTTAAATCTAAATTCTAAAAACATGCTTAAACTCGAAATCATCACGCCTGACGCAGTTGTCCTTACAACCGAAGCCGATCAGGTCGTATTGCCGACTGAGTCGGGCGAGGCAGGTATCTTGACTGGTCACATTCCAATGGTTACCAAAATCGTCGCTGGCGAATTGAAGGTAATCAAAGGTTCTGGGGCTGAGTTCATCGCTGTAGACCATGGCTTCGCCAAGGTGATCGGTAATACCATCTCTGTTCTCACTGAAGCGGCCGTCGACGTAAAAGACATCGACCTAGCCGACGTTGAGTCCGCTCAAGCACGTGCCGAAGAAGCACTTCGTGTCGCAGCGACCGAAGGTCACGATCCAGACGAGGTCGAGAAGCTTGAATCGAATATTCAGTTCTTGATTGCTCAGAAGCTCTCCAAAGGCCGTCGTCGCTAAGCGAACCGACACATAGTTTTCAAAAACGCGTCTCCGCAAGGAGGCGCGTTTTTTTGTTTGTAGGGGCTTTGCTCTGCGAAGACCGCGACCGCACTGCTTGGCTTCAAATCGAACGAGCGACACCACTGACACGACCAAGCCGTAAGAGCGGTTGTCGTCATTTGCACACGCGCGGTCTTCGCCAATTCGACAAGCTCATGGTCTTAGACGGAGCAAAGCCCCTACGAATCGGCTGTGGAACATTTATCCAAGAACGATCGATCCTACGACTGAGGTGTCTAATACATCAGCTTGCTTTAAGTGTAGGGGCTTTGCTCTGCGAAGACCGCGACCGCACTGCTTGGCTTCAAATCGAACGAGCGACACCACTGACACGACCAAGCCTCAAGAGCGGTTGTCGTCATTTGCACACGCGCGGTCTTCGCGAGCAAAGCCCCTACGAATCGGCTGTAGAACATTTATCGAGGAACGATCAATCCTACGACTGAGGTGTCTAATACATCAGCTTGTTGTATGCGTAGAGGCTTTGCTCTGCGAAGGCCGCGACCGCACTACCTAGCTTCAAATCGACCGAGCGCCTCCAACGACACGACCAAGCCGTAAGAGCGGTTGTTGTCATTTGCACACGCGCGGTCTTCGCAAGCAAAGCCCCTACGAATCGGCTGTGGAACATTTATCGTGGAACGGTTGATTTCCTTTTATTTAAAGGGATCAGCTTGAACTTATCCCAAAAGGTGTCGTCGTGGAACATTTATCGTGGAACGTTATAGGTCTCCACGGTCGCACCGTGGAGAATGCGTAGGGGCTTTGTTCCGTCTAAGACCATGAGCTTGTCGAATTGGCGAAGACCGCGACAGCACTGTCTCGCTTCAAATCGAACGAGGGGCACCAACGACGCGACCAGGCCTCAAGGGCGGTTGTTTCGCCTGCGACAGTAGGACTCAGCTCTCAAACAGATTGACCATTTTCACGCCCGAACTCTGCGATGTTTCGAGTTGCAATAGTCAGTCCGTGACTGAGTGCACTTGCCGCGAGCAGTCCGTCAATGACTGGAAGAGTGCTCGGCTATCATGTGCCCCATTGATCGCTGTAGTATTCTTGCTTGCAGGCTATCCTTTACCCCGGCTTGACGAATTTTCGATTTGAGTAATATTATATTACCTATGAGGACTAGTATATTACTCGATGACGAATTGGCCGAGCGATTCCGGGAGTGTTCACGGAATCGGGGGCAGAGTATGAGTGCATTTCTGGCAGAAGCGGGTCGTGCGGCATTGCGGGCAGAGCAGGCCGAAGAGCAGCCACCCTTTGAGTTGGTGACGTATGGTAGCGAGGGCTCGCAGGCTGGCGTGAATCTGGATCAACCGAGTGCATTGTTAGCTGCAGAGGATGAGGCTCGTTACGGGAAATGAAGCTCTGTGATGTCAACGTTCTGATTTATGCCCATCGGCCTGATTCGATTGAAGAGCACGCGGCCTATGCTGATTTTATAACTCAAATGGCGATTGGTGATGAGGCATATGGGCTCTCCGAGGCCGTGCTGACTGGCTTCGTTCGGATCGTGACAAATCGAAAGATCTTCAAAGACCCGACTCCAATTGAGACGGCTTTGGCGTTTTGTGATAATCTACGCAAACGTCCGCAGGCCTGCGTCTTGCGCCCGGGGGCGCGGAATTGGGAGATTTTTCAGAAGCTTTGTGTGGAGTTGCCGGCACGTGGGAAATTGGTGGCCGATGCGTGGCATGGCGCACTCGCGATTGAATATGATTGCGAATGGATATCCACTGACAGCGACTTTGCTCGATTCAAAGGCCTACGTTGGAAGCATCCTTTAACTTTAAAAGAGTAGTTAGAAGTTAGTAGGCAGACCTCCGTCGAACTCCTGAATATAGGTTTATAGCAGTGGCGTTGCGAAGGCACGCATCATGCTATATGTGTCTGAACGATTCTTTCCTGACACTCTCAGCAATGAATACTCATGAGCGAATCCGCTAAAGACCCTCACACAAATTGTTTAGGCAAAGACTTTGTCGAGCTGAAACCTGACCAGAATTACTGGCAAAAGGCGCAGACTGATAAAGGTGCCTTTATCGTCGATGGTGCGAGCTATTATAAAGCCTTCCGCGAAGCCATTATGCAAGCCGAGCGCACTGTCTGCATACTTGCATGGGACTTGATGGGAGATGTGGAATTGATTCGTGACGCGTCTCACGATGACTCTCTGCCAACGTCGCTTGTCGATTTTATTTACGAGGTGGTAGAGCAAAAGCCTGAGCTGGAGGTCTATATTTTACTTTGGGACTACTCGATGGTCTATTTGGTGGAGCGCGATTGGATCCCATTCACTCGCTTTCGTCAGGAGCCGCACCCGCGTATAAAATTGGAGACAGATGCTGCGATTAACATTGGCGCATCACACCACCAGAAAGTGGTCGTGATCGACGGGGACTTTGCCTTCTGCGGGGGAATGGACATCAGTGCGTGGCGTTGGGATACGGCCGCACACCTGCCTGAGGACACACGTCGGGTAACAGCCAAGGGTGAGTCGTATCAACCTTACCATGACATTCATGCAGCTATCTCTGGTCCGGCAGCTAATAAACTCGATGACCTCTGCCGTGAGCGTTGGCAACGGGCGACACAGCAAGCTGCACCATGGCCTAAAGTGGAACAGTCGAGCAAGGTGTGGCCGGAATCACTAGAGCCTGATTTCGATCAAGCGAATACGGTCTTCGCTTTGACATACTCAGGGTATAAAGACTATCCCGAGGTCACTCAAATCGAGCAATTACATCTCGATATGATCGCATCGGCGGAGCGTTATATTTATATAGAGAATCAGTATCTCTCCTCGCATGCCATTACAGATGCGCTGATTAAAAGGCTTAAACAAGACGATGGCCCTGAGGTGACGATCCTATTAACGCAAGATACCGGCGGTTGGCTAGAAGAGGGGACGCTCGGGCTCTTACGCTGCCGACTCTTGGAGAAGCTGGTCGCAGCGGATACGCATAAACGATTTGGTGCGTATTATCCGCATGTGCGGGATGCAGATGGCAATGAAAGCCAAATCTATGTGCATGCGAAGGCATTGATCTGTGACGACCGAGTGGTAATGATTGGCTCGGCCAATTTGAGTAACCGATCCATGAAAGTGGATTCCGAGATTATGATGGCGCTCGGCTTAGGCCAGGCCTCTAATGCGGCTCCCGAACTGTTGCGCCGCCTGCTCGCGATGCATTTGGCTACAGACGCTGATGAAGTGGATCGCGTGCTCGAAAACAAAGGTTCGATCAATCAAACGATCGAGGCCCTCAATGAAGGCAGCATGCACCAGTTGCGAAAGCTGAGCATTGGTTGCTCAGGGCCGTTCACTCGCAAATTGGCTGATACTCAACTGTTGGATCCGGACGATCCGATTGATCCCGGCTATTGGGTCAACAAAGCGATGACTGCCTCCGACACGGATAGCGACCACTCGACACTGAAGCGTCGCATCATGATTGGCTGTGCAGTTGTCGCAGTCTTCCTCGTTGGGCTAGGGTTGAAAGAAGCGTGGGGCAGTGTGATCGATAAAGATTCTGTTGAGACTTTCTTTGAAACTCTAAATCAGAGTGCTTGGACGTTGCCGTTGCTGTTTATCATTTTCTTCCTTGCTGGGCTTGCGGCGATATCGATCAACCTGCTGTTGGTGTCCGCGACCCTAGTGATCGGGCCATGGGCGGCGCTCGGGTGTGGTTTCATCGGATCCATACTCAGTGCTATTGCAGCGTTCTATATCGGTGCTCGAGCGGGGCAACCTGTGCTTGAGAAGTTGTTTGCCGATCGGTTGCAGAAACTGAGTAAGCAGATTCAAAACCGTGGTATTTTCTCGGTGGCGCTATTACGGGTGGTGCCCATTGCGCCCTTTGTTGTGATCAATCTCGTGGCTGGTATCTCCAAGATGAAGCTGCGCACCTTCGTGGCGGGATCCTGCCTCGGCATGCTACCTGGCATGGCAGGGGTGGTCTTTGTGACGCATCAAGCAAAGGGCGCTTACACCGACCCGAGTTGGCAGACTTGGCTCTACCTCGTTCTGGGAATTGCAGCCCTAATTGGGCTCAGTATTGCAGCCAAGAAGTGGTTTAAGTAAGCTCTACTAGTAAAACTGACTACGATGCGTATTCTTAGTTACAATATTCATGGCTGTATCGGCAGCGACGGCGTCGAATCTCCGCAGCGAATTCTAGAGGTCATCCAAGCAGTCGATGCCGATGTTGTCTGCTTGCAAGAGGTGCACAGTGATGACGCACTTGACCGCAACTTTCTGCAGCAATTGCAAACGCTCGCATACTCGGCGGTGATCTATGGGAAAACAATGCGCAAGCCTTCCGCAGATTATGGAAATGTGCTGCTTCTGCGCGAACCGCCGGATCAGCTGGAGCGCATTGAATTGCCCACGCAAGGAGGGGAACCCCGTGGTTTGATCATCGCGGACAGTATGATCGACCAATCCCGCTATCGTATACTTGCCACGCATTTGGATATTATTGGAAATGAGCGCAAGCGGCAGGTGCAGGCCGTGTTAGATCATTTACCCAGTGCAGAGTCAGAGACACGTGTGATACTCCTTGGAGATCTCAACGAGTGGTTTCCGTATCGAGGCTATTTTCGACACTTTGTTCGTCAGTTTGATCATATATCGGCAATTAAAACCTTTCCGGCGAAGAGGAGCTTATTTGCACTCGATCGTATTGCCTTACGGGGACGTGCGGAACGTGTATCCTTTCATACAGTCTACACATCGCTGGCGCGTGTTGCATCTGACCATAAACCGCTGATATGCGATGTTGTTTGGGAAGCTGGGGCTCGCGATATCGCTCGATAGCGGTTTGTAGTCGTCAGTAAGGTTTCGACCCGCAAGGCTTCCGCTCGCGAAATCTATAGCAGCATACATCACATGAAATTAGAGCAAAAAAAGGGGAAGCGTTGGGATCACCTCAAACTTGAGGGCGGTCGGATTGAGCATGAGTGGGATCTCGGGCGTGATAGCGGCAGCCGCAGCACGGCACTTTCAAATCTGGATCCGCATATCGGGCGGCATGGCAAGAAAACCGAAGGCAAGGCACCATATTTGGTGATGGCGGCCGTGGTCGCTGGTCTCATGGTGCTGGCGACTCAAGGGGATGATGTGAGTTTGGTCTTTTGGGGATTGTTACCGACTCTGTTCGTCCTGCTCATTGTGGTGGCCTTTCGCATCCGATCCAAAGAGGACGCGTCCATTATTTACATGAAAGATGGCTCTGTGTTTGCGATCGTTCGCCACGATTGGGTGGAGCAGGCGAAGCGTGAGGCGTTTTTAAAGAAGCTGAAGTAGTTGTCGCCTTCCCCAAAAAAACAGGCAGCTCCCGAAGGAACTGCCCGGTGGCATGAAGATGAAGTGTCGTGCTGCTTAGAGCGCCTCGGCTGGATCCATGACGTTGATTGTCATGGCTGCTGGTTTATCAGCTGCTTCGATCTGAATCCAGTCGGCCATGATACGGGCGCTTTCACGTAGGTAGATGTCGAAGGCTGGCTTGTCTTCTTCATCTTCCTCTGTGCTTTCACTTTCGATGCCGAGCTCTGTCTGTCGCGATCCGGCTGGATCTTCCGCTGCGAGGGCGACTTCTGCAGCTTCAGCATCCAGTAAGTTCTGCTTGGATTCTGCTTCTTGCTCTTCGGCGATCTTGAGGATGATTGCTTCTTCGGCGTAATTGGTCTCACGGAGCGCTTCGTAAGAGTCGTCCATTGCTTCGATATAAGTCTGATCTTTGATCTTACGGGCGATGCGTTGTTCGAGGTTCAGCGAAATCGACTTCTCGTCGTAGCGCTGACGGCGCCATTCGATCTGTTCGTTGAGGAATGCGAACTCTTCCAGTGATGCTTGGCGCGCCTGGCTTTGATCTGCGAGCGCGGCTTTGAGTGCAGGGTCTTCTGGGCTGGCAATGTTAAGCTTCTTCCAGTCGTTGAACCACTCGACTTCTGGGATCGAATCCCAAGGCAAGGCGTGTGGCAGATCGGATTCACCGATCGGTAGGAACTCGTTGACAGAGGGCAGTGCAATATCGGATGGCACGCCTTTGAGCTGCGTCGAGCTGCCGCCAGGGAGGTAGAACTGCTTGATCGTGATCTTGGAAGCGACGGGACGTGTCTGTGGTGTGGCTGCGCTTTGGAACCAAGAGAAGGCTGGGCGGGTGTTCATGTGGTAAACTTCCTGCACGGTGCCTTTACCGTGAGTGGATGTGTTCCCGACGATCAGGGCGCGCTTGTGATCTTGCAGTGCACCGGCAACGATCTCGGAGGCTGAAGCACTGAAGCGGGAGGTCAGGACGATCAGCGGGCCTTCCCACTGTATGTCGAGATCACGGTCAGAGAGGACATCGGTGCGGCCGTCTGGATTGCGCACTTGCACGACGGGGCCAACGGGAATGAAGAGCCCTGCGACGCGCACTGCCTCGCTGAGTAGGCCGCCACCATTCATACGAAGGTCGAGGATGATGCCTTGGGCACCTGCCGCTTTGAGCTTCTGGAGCAGCTCAGTGACATCGTCAGAAGTGGTGGTCAATGTGCCGCCTGCACCGATGTTGCCGTAGAACGAAGGCAGCTCGATGACGCCGACAGGGATGAGATCACCATCCGCATCGGGAACATGGATCAATTTCGCGGAGGCGAGGTTGGCCGTCAGTTTGACTTCGCCACGAGTGATCGAGACTTCTTTGCGAATCGATGGGTCGCCTGCAGAGCCAGGGCGGATGAGCAGGCGCACGATGGTGTCTTTTTCGCCTTTAATTTTGCGGACGACGTAGCGGAGCTGCATGTCGACGACGTCTTCAAATTCGCCATCCTCACCTTGAGCGACTGCGAGGATCTTATCTTCGTCGTGGAGTAGGCCGGACTCTTCGGCAGGACCGCCGGGCAGTATCTGCTTGATGGTGCAAATACCGTCGTCGTCTTGAAGGAGGGCACCGATGCCAACGAAGGAGTTTTGCACGGCAGAGTTAAAGCTTTCGAGAGTGTCTGCAGAGAGGAAGCTGGAATGTGGGTCGAAGAGTTGCGTCATCGAGTTGATGAAGGACTCTTGAACTTCGGCGGCTTCACGGTCGACGATGTAGGTGAGGTTGCGCTCGTAGCGGCGGCGGATCTTTTCGCGTGCGGCATCGAGTGTTTCAGCCATGAACTCGGGATCATTGAGGAGGCGTTGCACCTTGGTTGGGTCATAGGCTTCGTCGTCATTATCCTTAACGAGGTCCGGGTTCTGAGTTTCGCCGTATTCGACTTCTTCTTCCTTCTCTTCACCCGCGAGTGAGAGGAGTTCGTTGAGCAGTTCGTATTTTAAGCGACGCTCCCAAAGATCAGCGCTTTCGGCAGCACTGGTTGGCCATTCGGCTTCGCGGCGGTCGGGAGCAAAGCTCTCTTCGGTGTTAAAGTCAAAGTCTTGGGTTAGACGCTCGTAGACCCAATCAGTTCGGGCGCTGACGTCATCTTGAAAGGCGGTGTAGATTTCGAAGGCGGCGTAGAGATTTCCTTTTTGGAGGAAGTCTTCCATCGCATCGCCAAAGCGGAAGGTGAAGTCATCGACTTCGCTTTGTAGAAAATACATGCGACCGTAGTCAAATGATTCGGCGAAGGCCTCGACCATCTCTTTGCCGTCGAGCGCCTCCATTGTGCCGCGAAGATAGTGGCGCGAATTAATAGTATTCACTACCCAGCGTGTTTGAGACGCCATTTCTTTGGTCTGCTCAAGCTGTCCGTAAACTGGGCCGTGGAGCGTGATAGCGGCGAGGGTAATACCGCCGAGGCGAGTGATGGTTTTGAGCATAGAAGTCATTGACAGGTGAGAAAGTATGAAAGTGGGACGAAGCGCGAGTCGCGCGAAGATGGTGAACCGTCTGCGGTTTGCCCCGAAGGGGTGACTGAAGCCGGGTGCCCTTTGGGCAGGTGAAGGAACAAAGTATGAAGGTTGGGCAATTATTTGCCGAGTATGTCTTTTGCGCGGTCGAGGGTCGCTTTTTCGCTCGCCTCGAGCGAGCCGAAGCCGGAGGCGTTGATTTTATCTAAAATACGGTCGACCTCTTTTTGGAGGTCAGCGCTGCTAGTGCTGGTGGTCGGGCGGTTGACGCTGTAGCTGGTCTGTGCGGCGGTTTTATTACGGCGCTTAAACCACTCTGGCACTTCGATGACGGGTTTGCTAGTCGCTGCGCCAAAGGGTGACTGTTTGTTATAAACGTAGCGGAAATAGAGCACGCCGACGAGGAAGCCGCCAAGGTGTGCGGAGTGCGCGACGTGCGCATTTCCGGGTAGTTCGACGAACAGCAGCGAATAAGTCGAATAGCCCAGTAGTCCCCAAAAGAGCCATTTCGGTTTGACGGTGACTGGCAGAATAAAGAAGAGGAGCAGGGTGATCGGTTGGTCGGGGTGGCGCATGCAGAAAAAGGACATCAACGCGAAGACCGCTGCGGAAGCGCCGACGACTGTGTTATGGCCGTTGAAGTGAAAAGCCAAATAAGTGAGCGCGCCAACCACTGCGCCGCTGAAATACAGTAGTAGGAATTGCTGCTTGCCCAGAAGTGGCTCTAACATCCGACCGATAAAGTAGAGGCCGAGCATATTGCCGACGATGTGCATGATCGTCTCGGTGCTGTGCAAAAAGGCATAGGTGACAACGGTCCAGACTTTGAGTGCTTTGAAATTATCGGCGCTAAAGGCAAACCAGTCCCCTAGAAAGGGGTTGGGACGTCCACCAGGGCCTGGGAAGCTGACGTTGAGCACTTGTTGGAGCACAAAGATGCCAATCGTCACAAATAGGAGAGTCGTTACTGCGCTGGTCTGCTTGGCGGCAGGCTCAGGCGTTTGGCGCATATACGGGCGGTCGTAGAGCATAGAAAGTTAAATGTGGTAGTTTAGCACTCAACAAGACCGCAGCGAAGGGAGCCTGTTCCCGTGAGTGCAAAGCAGATAGGGAATAGTGCTTTTGGAGGGATTGCAATCGAAGTTCTGGTTTGATGCAAATCAGGATCGACGGGGCTTCCCGCTTGACTCGCATACGAAATTCTCGATTTTCCAAATATGGCAGAAATAGACGAAAAATGGCCGGAAAATGTGAAGGGCAAGTTCTATGTCGATGAGCAATGCATCGATTGTGACTTATGCCGCGAAACTGCTCCGGATTTCTTTACCCGTAACGAAGACGGAGGTTACTCCTTCGTGCACAAGCAACCGGAGTCTGAAGAAGGCATCGAGCTGTGCATGGAAGCCCTTGAAGGCTGCCCTGTCGAAGCGATTGGTGATGACGGCGAAGGCTAAACTGCGTTCCCCGAATTAAATTTCAAAAGCCCGCAGGTGTTTGCGGGCTTTTTTGTGTCCATGGTTCCAGAGGTGCTGAGGTCCATGAAATATTTTGCAGAGCTGAAAAGTCGGCAAAGCCTGGCCCTCTCAGTTGCTTGCTCTATACGACATGTTCTGCGTCGCCCCAAGAGCGAAGGCGGGAGCGGTTGGATCAAATTAAATATGCGCGCGCAGTGGGTTTTAAGAATACCGTTTCCACACTGTCGGTGAGAATAGCACCAAAACCGCGTAGAACTCGAGGCGACCGAGAATCATCAGCAAAGAGAGGAAGATCTTGGTGGTGCTATGCAGGAAGTTGAAGTTTTCAGCTGGTCCGATGGATTTGAATCCTGGGCCGACATTGAACAAGGTGGTCTGCACACAGGAAAAGACTTCCATAAAAGTGAGTGAGGGCTCGATGGCAGATACGAAAACCATCGAGGCGATTTCGATTATAGCCACTAGCATGAGGAAGACGATGACACTTTGGATGGCGCTTTCGCTGATGACTTTACCACCCATGCGCATGGGCTTCGTGATGTTGGGGCGGAAGGATTGCACAATGCTGCGCAGCGCGGTGCGGGTGGCGATGACGATACGCACGACTTTGACGCCTCCACCTGTGGATCCGGAGCAACCGCCGATGACCATCAAGATTAAGAGCACCATTTTAGCCGATGGTAGCCAAGTATCAAAATTCACTGTCGAGTATCCAGTGGTCGTCATGATTGAGACCGTTTGAAAGGCGGCTGCACGGATACTGTCGTGGTCGGGGAGTTGGCCAGTCAGTTCGGTAAGGTAAAGGGTCAGCAGCGCAGTGCTGCCGACTATGATGCCGAGATACCAGTAGACCTCATTGTTCTTGTGCTGGCCCTTGCTGCGACCTCGTAAAATACGGATGACGAATACGAAGGTCGCGCCGGAGAGTGTCATGAATACGATCGAGATCCACTCCAATACCGGGCTTTGGAATTGCTCCATACTGATTGGTTCGGTGCTGAACCCTCCCGTCGCTACGGTAGTCATGGCATGGTTGATCGCTTGAAACCAGTTCATCCCGCCGATCGCATAGGCGAGCATACAGGAAAAGGAGAGCCCTAGGTAGTAGAGCATCAAATAGAATGCACCGCTCTGAATACGTCCATGGTCAAAGTCGGAGGAGGTGCCGGAGGATTCGTTACTGAATAGAATCTTCGCACCTGCGCCGAGGGAGGACAGGATCGCAACGAAGAACACGACCACCCCTAAGCCGCCGACCCATTGACTGAGCGAACGCCAGAACAACAGGCTTTTCGGGAATTCGTAAAACTCAGGAAAGGCCGTCGCTCCGGTCGTGGTGAGGCCGGAAGAGCTTTCAAAAATTGCGTCCGCGATGCTGCAGTCCTCAACAATCAAGATGTAGGGAATCGAACCGACGATGGTGGCGAGTAGCCATGACAGCCCGATGGTGCAGAGCGCTTCTCGGCGAAAGAGTTTCGCATTTCCTTTGCGTCCGAGCAGCAGGAAGAGTGCGGAGAGTAAGAGCGCGATGCCGATTGAGAGGGCGAAGGCTTGTATCGACTGGTCCAAATAAGTTTCGCCGCAGGCGAACCCCGCGAGAACGCAGAGACCAAATGCTCCAGCGAGTGCCAGAAGCACCATGCCTAAGAGCTTGTAGATGATTGCGGTATTCACTGTTTAGACGAGGCGTTCAAGGAGCGCTTTTTCCTGATCGTTGGTGACGATCACCACGACGCGGTCACCGGCGAGGATAATATCGTCTGCGGCAGGCACTTTCGCTTTGAATTTATGCTGTAGCGCAACCAGTAGGCTACCCCGCGGGAATTGCAGGTCTTTGACGCTGCGGCCGACACATGGGCTGGAGTGACTGATGCGCACTTCGAGGATTCGGCCTCCTGCTGCGGGCAATTCGGCGAGCATGGCGACTGTTTCGGTCGAGAGCGTGCGGAGCATGAAGTCGGCAGTGGCACGACGCGGAGAGACGACCACCTCGATGGCGAGGGTCGTCTTTAGCATGCCGAGCAGTTCGTCGTAGTCGCCCTTGTTGATCACCAGTTGCACGTGCTTCGCGCCGAGTTTGGAGGCTTGAATACAGGTGAGGATGTTTTCCTCGTCATCCTTTGTGCAACCCACGAAATAGTCGGCGCTGCCGATTTGCTCTTCTTCGAGCAAGCGCAGCGAGGTGGCATCGCCGTTAATAACCGTGATGTGTGGGAAACGCTCTGCCAACTGGCGGCAAATTTCGGGGTTTTTCTCGATCACGCGAATTTTGAAACGTGGATTCGTGAGTAATTGGATCAAATTAATCGCAGTTTCGCTGGCTCCGAAGAGCACGACCCGTGAGAGATCCACTTTGTGCTTTGGATCAAATTTTTGGCGTATGGCGAACAATGCTTCAGGATGGCCGAAGTGGGTGACGAGATCGCCTTCTTCCATGATGCTATCGGCACTGGCGATTTCGCTGATGCCGTTGCGTTGAATGTAGCCAATGCGCACTCGAGGGTCGAATTTGAGGTCTTTGAGCTGCTTCCCGATCAAGCGAGAGCCTGCTGCGACGCGTTGCTGCTGCACTTCGATTTGGCCGCGGGCAAAGTTTTCCACCGCGACACGACCAGCGCCGCGAATTTCCTTGGCCAGCTCAACCGCGCAAATGGCTTCCGGATTGACCAGCAGGTCGATGCCGAAGTGCAGTTGGTAGTTGATTACCGAATTGTCACTGTAGGTCTCGTCGTGGATGCGGGCGATGGTGTTCTTTGCGCCGAGCCCTTTGGCTAGTGAGCAGGAGATCACATTGGTGCGGTCGTCACTCGTCATCGCGAGGAAGGCATCGCACTCCGCCACATCGACTTCGACCAGTTGACGCGCAGAACTACCGTTACCTTGAATGATACGTGCATTCTGCTCCTCATCGAGCTTCTCACAGCGTAGCGGTGAGCGTTCGATCAAGGTCACATCGTGCCCAGAGGCAGAGAGTGTGGTGCAAAGATTGTGGCCGACTTCGCCGGCGCCAACGATGATGATTTTCATAACGAATATGTCTAAATGACTTTAAACTTCTGGCGCAGTGTGACGGTGTCTCCTAGTATTTCCAGAGTTTAATTTGAGGAGAAAACCTCATCATTTGCCGTGGAATTGGGCACCTATTAAATTACTAGGGGACGGCCTTGGAGAGTCGTAGTGCGGTGTTTTAGGCCGCTCGCCGAGCCTTCGCAAAACTGCGTCTGAAGCGCAATGCATTGCATATTACCAGATTAGCAAAATTTAAATAGGATTACGTTCTAGCCATGCGTATTTTATGGCCACGAAAAGGCACAAGAATGCACAAAATTTTCTGCTATTTAGTTTTCGTGCTTCTTCGTGCCTTTTTGTGGCTGAATCTCAGCGCTCTAGGTTTTAATTTCGTCCGAAAACATACAGGTATCGAAATATGCAATGGCATTGGCCTGAAGCGCGCAGCTACCGGATGCAGCTTTTACACCGAAATTTCTACCGTAAAGCTGGACCGCTTGCCTGGCTCGACTGTGTGTAGGCCTTTGCCGTGCTCGGCGCTATTTGGCGGCCCCATCCAAGGCTCGACGCAGTAGAACGGGCTGTCTTTGAATTCAGTCCAGATCACCACCGCGTTTTCGGGCGAAGCGGTCTCTGTGTTCTGCAAAATGCGCATCTTGATGTCTTCGCTGCCGTCGTTGGGGCCAAATGTAATGAGTTCACCGTTCAATTTGGTAAAGATGCGGTCGCTGTTCTCGGATTTGCCGAACGAGCTTTCTTTGTTAAACCGTTTGACTGGCACGAGTGAGCCGTCGTCGGCCTGGGTGTAGCATTCTTTGGCTGGGATCTTGAAGCGGTAGTCCGAGCGCGTCGATCCCTCACGCCAAGGCAGCGTGAAGTAGAAGTGGTGCCCTGCTGACCAGAGCATCGGCTGCGTGTCCAGATTCTCTAGCGCTAGTGTGACTTTCAGCGATAAGTCGCTAAACTCGTAGCGCACGGTAAAGCGGTAAGTGTAGGGGTAAGCTTCTGTGTCGGCCTCCGTTGGTTTCAGCTCTGCTGTAAAGCCTTGCTCGTTGATGGAGACGATTGCGAATGCACCATTGCGGGTGAATCCATGCATGGGCATCGGACGCACTGTGCCGTGCTGGTCTGGCCAGTAGCCGAGTTCGCCTGCATGGAAGCTGCGAGCAGCGAACGGGAAGAGAATGGGATTGCCGCCGCGCACCTTGGCAAAGTTACCGAAGTCGGCATTTTCTGGCCAGTGAATGACGTCGCGCACGCTGCCATCCGACATTTGCACGTTCCAATTCATCAAGCGCGCGCCTTCTTCGATACGAGCAAGAAAGGTCGAAGGGCCGCAATTCCAGCGATGCAGTGTGACTCCGTTATAATCAATCGTTTCCATGGGGATTGTTGTGTAAGACTAATTCCGCACTTGGAAATAGGAAAGTGCCCTGGAGTGTGATTCTGTTTATGGGTGAATCGATGGGTGCTTCAAATGCTTTACGATGCCCGCTTCCATCATCTTCTCAAATTCTTGAGTGATGTATTTATCCACGGCGGAGCTGATGTGATCCACGTCTGCGTCGACTTGGATTGCATTCATCCATACTGGTTCACGTTCGCCGCTTACAAATAAATAGTTGGTAACGATGGTGCTAATGTTGGTTTCCCATAACCCGGGTGCGGATGCTCCTAGTAGCTCGTCAGTTAATGCGGAACTCGAACGCTTCTTGCTTGTTTCTGTCTTCTGCACGTTACCGATCCGCATAAACAGAATGGCTGCGGGCGCATTGCCTGCGAGGTAGCTGTTCATGGTTTCTACGTTCATCGACGTAACTGACGGTAGTGTTGTATAAGATACGGAGGCATTCACCCCTTCTAATTGGAGTGATTCAACCATGTGATCTTCCAGCATTGTGCGGATCTTGGGACTTGCAGCATTCGACATGACCAAAACGCGATACTCACCGCCTCCGATCCATTGCCTGTCGATGCCGCTTTGGAGCTCAGTGACTGAGCTGTTTTGGCAAGACACCAATAAAAGAAGGGCCAACAATGGGGAGACGATTTTCATCTGGAGTGATTTGAATGTAAACACGGAAGCCACTGCATCTTTCTATCTTCGAGAGATCAAGGCTAAGAATCGCGCAGGCTCGCTTTGTTTGACTCACATCGATGGATGTGAGCGACGGGCGTTCGGACTTCACCAATGTGAATCAGTATAAGGGGGATACGGCTTTTGCTCAGTCCTTTGGAATCGTGGATTTTTGATTCCGAATCGATACTTCGGCAACGTCTGAACGAACTGCCGCAAACGCGTAGCCATCTAGCACTGCGTGGGTTAAACGAGTCTATGAATGCTGGTTGTCATCGCTTTTTGTCGTCGAAAAACCTGAATGGAAGCAGGCAACCAGCGGCTATTCAACCTTTCAGCGAAGTCTGTTTGCACGCTCATTTCAGAACGCAACAAAGCTGTAATCCTTTAATTTTCAATAAGTTATATAGATCAGTCGCTTGGAGCGTTTTGTGAAGAAGCGGTTGTGCTGACTTTTTTGCACGCACCTGTCCCAATATATTGGGATCTGCGAAACCACTGAAGTGTGTTAGTATTGACATAACTCTTAATGTAGGAACCTTGGAGTAGGGTGTATGCCTTACGCAATGAGTAGGGTGTATGTCCTTCATGTCTCGCTCGAAAAATAATGGTGTTGAGGGATTTTAATAAGATGTATCTAGCACGTAAATATAATCGAAACTCTGGATTCAGCCTCATTGAGGTGATGATCGGTGTTGCTGTATTTTCGATTGTGCTACTGGCAATTCCCGCGGCTTTAGTTGCGAATCGTAAGCTGAACTTTAGAACTGATTCGCAAACGAGAGCCAGTATGTTAGTCTTGGCCGAGCTTGAGGGTTTACGAACGGTTGAGTTTAGCGATGTAGAGGACTTGGTGACGAACCCTCGCGCGAATGTATCCGATGAGCATCTTGGGATTCAGTATCTGACGGTGCTCGAAGTGGCCGAGGGTGAGGACGAGCTTGAGGGCATGTTGGATGCTAGGGTGATGGTGACTTGGACTCAGGATGGTCGGCGGCAAGAAGTGGTAGGCCGAGCATTTTTTACGGAGAACGGACTGTCCGATAAAAGCCATAGTGATGCGAATTAATAAACAAAAATCAGGCTTCACTTTAGTCGAACTCATGGTTGCGTCCGCGATCAGCTTGATGGTTTTGACTGGTTTGTTGGGGACGGTGCTCACAATGGGCAAAACGATGAAAGTTTCGATGGATGAAACGTCGGCGACTAGCGATAATCTAAAAATTCAACAGATTCTTGAGAGTGAGTTAAGGGGCGTCTCTGAGGTTTTGACTCAAACCGCGACTGATTTTATGTTTGTGACAACCGACATCGCGGGGAACACGGATACAATAATATATACCGTTAGTGGTAGTGGGGATTCCCTTGAATTAAAGCGGAACGAGCTAACAGGAGCGAATGTGGCTGAGGTTCTTTTGTCGGCTCAAGATGACGGGCTCAGTGCTGTTACTTTTGAATACTATACTCAGATGGGAACTGTTGCCGTTACGGCTGCAGGCACCAATGCGGTTAAGATCACGCTCGAACGCTCAGTTGATGGCCATTTTAGCGACATCTCTAAGGACATCGATATTACTATGGTGATGTTCCGAAATAAATCTTACACGAACGTCGAATAATATATATATGAAAACCATTGAATCCACATTCTTACGTTCGACTCATGGACGCAATACTTGCGGCTCTATCTTGTTAACTGCCATCATTTTTGCCACAGTATTTAGCGTATTACTCGGAAGTGTGATTCAATATTCAGGCCACACTGCTAAGATCGCGAAGCGAGCTAGCCTCAGAGATGTTGCATTGCACTTAGCAGAGTCTGGGATTGAAATTGGGATTAATGAATTGCAGGAAAACGGTGTTGCTGGCTTATCTTGGCAGGCACCTGAAGGCGGCTACAGCTATGAAGTTGGCAGTTATATCGCCACCGTCGATGTCGCAGTTACACGAGAATCGAGTAATTCAGATTTGTATGAGATTCACTCATTAGCAACGATCCCATTTGCAGGAGGGCTTGTTCAGCGGGCGGTCGTTGTTGAGGCGCAATCCGATATGCCTGGAGAAGGCGGGATTGTAGATGTGGAGTATTCGACGCCTATTTTTGCGAATGCAGTCGCTGCTAGGTTCTCAATTAAGATTCTCCATGGAAATGGAGATAAAAGACCCCTGTATGCTAGCTATAGCTCCGATCAGACGACAGATCCAGTCTATGGGCAAGATACTGGTTACGCAGCATCAATTGTAACGATTGCTACGGGTAGTTCTGCGATTCAGGTGAACAACGCGATTATTAATGGTATTTTGAATTCTGGAGGCGGAGAGATTGGCTATGATAGTGGTAAAACGAATTCGAATCAATTGGATCAGAATTTATGGTTAAGTCTTTCGCCAGAGGATTCGGCCGACTCGTTGAATTCTGAAGG
Organism: Lentimonas sp. CC4; assembly: GCF_902728235.1. NCBI lineage: Bacteria > Pseudomonadati > Verrucomicrobiota > Lentimonas > Lentimonas sp. CC4. The sequence continues at coordinate 1,054,113 of NZ_CACVBO010000001.1, read as the reverse complement.
TATTCAGCAGAATTATAATGGGGAAATTAATGATCCAGTCTATCCTGATACTAGCGAATATTGGGCTCCTGCAGGGCAGACCGAGATCACTTCTGCTTCTTTTTGGAATTCGAATGACCCTGATTATGGTGTGGATCAGAATTATTGGCAAAACGGCTCAGACGCAGATGTGCTCTTTACTGCCGATGGCGATGATCGTGTCATCGGCGCGACTGGTGAGCAGGTCGTATTATCTACCCCGAGCATTAACCTTCAAAATGGGTCTCAGTTGACGGTCAAGGGGGATGTGGTCCTGTATGTTAAGAATGGTTTTAATATTCATGGAGATATTTACTTTGAGGAAGGCGCGACCTTACACCTTATTTCAGATGGTAATAACCACTTTACTGGTAGCACTTACAACGATAAGCCGATCCAGTTTCAAGTGACTCCGTATGTTGACTTATCTGCTGAGAATCCGAGTGGCCCAAATGTGCAATTTAATAATGATGATCGAATCGCAATGGTGATTAATGCGCCCTATTCGTCGGTGTCCACTGGCGGTCAAGGGAATGGGATCTTTGATTATCTGGGCGCCATTGTTGCTGGTAGTTTTTCTTGTCCAAATGGAGTGAATTTCTTTTATGATACGACGTTGGGTGTGGCGACTGAGGATGAGTTTGAGAGTCCGTTTGATAGTGTTGCAACCGATGCGATATTTGCAGTGAAAAGCTGGAAGGAAGTCGTTGCTTCAGATAGTGCCCTTAATTAGCGTATACGAGTCGGACGTGTCAGATCCGATCGTTTGAAAATTGCCAAGGGGTCTTGCCTTCTACGCGTTATTTTCAGATATATGCAGAGATATGACGATTCGTCGGATTTTACTCCTGTTACTCTTTGCTTGTTCGACTGGCTTGTTTGCTCAAAAAGTAGAGCCAACGGATGCTGTTTCGAAGGCCGCAGAGGTGGTTGATGTCTATGTGATTCCGATCACAGGTGCGATTAGCACACCAAATTTGTATATCCTACGCCGCGGGCTGAAGGAGGCCATCGCCAACGATGTCGGCATGGTGATCCTCGATATGGATACCCCTGGTGGTCGGGTCGATATCACGCTGGATATGATGGAGATGCTGGATCGTTTCGACGGCATCACGGCGACGTATGTCAACCATGACGCGATCTCGGCGGGTTCGTTCATTGCAGCCGCGACTCAAGAGATCTACTTCTCACCGCGCGGTAAAATGGGTGCCTCGGCTGTGATTCAAGGCACGGGCGAGGATGTGGCTGAGACCGCGAAGCAGAAGATTGAGAGTTATCTGCGGGCGAATATTCGCGTGATGACTGCGGAGTATCCGTATCGCTCCGATGTGGTGCGTGCGATGCTTGACGCAGACTTTGAGCTGAAAATTGGCGAAGAAGTGATCAAGCCGGCGGGCGAGTTATTAACGCTCACCGCGACAGAAGCGGTCAAAGAATACGGCGATCCGCCCCACAAACTGCTAGGTGAGGGGATCTACGATTCGATTGAGGATCTGCTCGATGCCCGGCTTGGCGCGGGGAATTACGAGATCCGCGACTTTGAGATCAGCTACTCCGAGGAAATCGCGAAGTGGATGAATACCATCGCGCCACTGCTGATGGGCTTGGGCGTGTTACTGCTCTTTCTCGAATTTAAAACGCCAGGTTTCGGGGTGTTTGGCATCGGTGGTCTCGTCTTGCTAGGGATTTTCTTTGCCAGTCATTATGTGGCAGGGCTTGCGGGCAATGAGGCGATCTTTTTCTTTCTGCTCGGCGTGCTGCTGGTGCTGGTGGAGCTGTTCTTATTTCCGGGGACGGTGGTGTTTGCGCTCTCAGGTATCGGCCTGATGCTCGGTTCGCTGCTTTGGACGATGGTCGATTATTGGCCAGCGAGTGAGGATGGTGAAGGCGTGGGGCTGACCCCTGAGATGTTTGCCGAGCCCTTGGTGCAGTTGATTTATGGTATTTCTATTGCCTTTGGTGGTATTCTGCTGGTGGGCCGATTCTTTAAGGGTTCGTGGTTCGAGCGGCAACTGGTGCTGGAAACTGCGGCGGGTGGCGATAGTCAGACCATTCGTGAAGTGCGCGAATCGAAGCTACCCAACGTTGGCAGCGAGGGCGTGGCACTCACGCCATTGCATCCTGGCGGGCGTGTTGAGATTAAGGGGCAGCGCTATGAGGCGCATTGTGCGGTCGGCATGATTGAGCGCGGCGCGACGGTGCGCGTGGTGTCGAGCAATGACTTTGATTTAATCGTAGAGGAGGTGTCGGCATGAGTATGATACTTGGTTTAATCGCTGCAGCGCTGGTGTTGGTCTTCTTTGAGATCATTCTCCCCGGTGGCGTGCTCGGAGTGTTGGCTGCACTGTGTGTGTTGGTCGCGACATGGTTCGGTTTCGAAGCATACGGAGCACTAGGAGCGATGGCAGTGTTTTTTGGCTCACTGGTCGCGATTGGCGTGCTCGTGTTTGTGGAATTCAAGTTGCTGGCGAAGACCTCGCTCGGGCAGAAGTTCTTTCTAAAATCTGCAATCGAAGGGCACACGCGCGCGGCGGTGGCAGAAGATTCGATCATAGGGAAAGAGGGCATTACTTTAACTCGCCTAAATCCGTCTGGAAAGGTTGCGATTGGCGGGAAGAGCTACGAAGCTTCCTCCCAAGATGGCTACATCGAGCGCGACGAGGCAATTGCGGTCGTGGCTCAAGACAGTTTCAAATTAATCATTAAAAAACTATGAATACATTACTCCTCCCTCTCGCCTTAGCTGGCTGGCAACTCGGCGCTGCTGCGATCTTGGCACTGATCGTCCTGGTTATGGTGCTGATTATCGCGACCTTCTTCATGACATGGTTGCGGGCTCGGCTTTCGGGTGCGGCCGTAGGGTTTGCGACTTTGATTGCGATGCGTCTACGCGGTGTGCCAGCGTCCTTAGTGGTGAACGCACGTATTACCGCGGTTAAAGCCGGGATCGAGATCAGTGCGAACGATCTCGAAGCGCACTACCTTGCGGAAGGTAATGTGATTCAGACCGTGCAGGCGATCATCGCGGCGGATAAGGCCAACATCAATCTCAACTGGCAACGTGCCTGTGCAATCGACCTCGCAACCAAGGGCACCGGCAAGTCGGTGCTCGAAGCGGTGCGCACTTCGATTAACCCCAAGGTCATCGAATGCCCTGCCTCCGGTGGTGGACGTTCGACGATCGACGGTGTCGCCAAAGACGGCATTCAAGTGAAGGCGCGTGCCCGTGTGACGGTGCGTTCGAATCTCGATAACTATGTGGGCAGCGCCCTCGAAGAGACGATTATCGCCCGTGTGGGTGAAGGTATTGTCACAACCATCGGTTCGGCCGATTCGTATAAGACCGTGCTCGAATCGCCCGATAGTATTTCCAAGGTCGTTCTGGAGCGTGGTCTCGATGTCGGCACTGCGTTCGAGATTCTTTCAATTGATATTGCCGACGTGGACGTTGGTGAGAATATCGGCGCGAAGTTGCAAGAGTCGCAAGCTGAGGCGGATAAGAACGTCGCTCAAGCGAAGGCCGAAATGCGCCGTGCTGCAGCGGTCGCCCTTGAGCAAGAAATGAAGGCGAAGGTCGAAGAGATGCAGGCGAAGGTCGTCGAAGCAGAGGCCGAAGTGCCACTCGCATTGGCTGAAGCGTTCCGCTCAGGAAATCTCGGTGTCATGGACTACTACAAGATGAATAACATCAAGGCAGACACAGACATGCGCGATTCGATCTCCAAAGGAGACGAAAAGAAATAGCGTTTTTGTATGAGTGAGGCGGTCAACGCTGGCCGCCTCATTTTACTTAAAACCTAAACCGTAATGGATAATTTAGAAGAGATTTTAAAAGTCGTAGGTGGCCTGGTCTTTGGGGCGATCTACCTCTTTGGGAATCAGATCTTTAAAAGCAAGGACGAGGACGAGCAGCGGCCGCCGACTTTGCCACGGCAGCGCGGCGAGGACGATGAAGCTGCCGAGCGTCAGCGCGAGATCCAAGAGGCGATTCGTCGCAAAATCATGGAGCGTCGACAAGCCGCGGGCGGAGCGACTCCACCGGCTCCCGCTCAACCAGTTGCGCAGCATCGTGAGCAGCACAAGCAGGTGGCTGAACGCCAAAAGGAGACGCATCAACGTGCGCCGCATGTGGAAGTGACTCCGCATGAGGATGAGACGGATGGTCGCTTCTCTTGGGATGAGTCGGACAATGTTTACGAGCAACAAATGCAGGCACGCTTACAACAGATCGAGCTCACGAAGCGCCGCGCTGAGGCATTGAAGCGTCAAGCCAGTGCATCGAACCGATCTTCCGAAACAACAAGTTCTCGTAAATCGACTGTTAGTGGAGGCCTACGTTCTGGTTCCGTGCGTTCCGTATTGCGCAATCCCGATGCAGCGCGCACTGCGTTTATCTATGGCGAAGTCTTAGGCAAGCCCGTTGGCGTGCGTGAGTCCGGCAGTGGTGTGGCGAACTAGGTTCCGTTTTATCAGGCGTAGGGGCTTTGCTTGCGAAGCCCGCGTCGTTTGATGTGTTTGTATGGGGATACGGGGCGTGGATCTCCTAGTGCCGCTCTCATTCGAGCGTGGCGATTGGTTCGGATAGTGCTCAAGCCTTTTGGGGCTTCGGTATGCTTTAGCTGCACGCGTGGCGAATGATTGAAGCCAGATTGACTGCATTCCGAGAGCGCGGGCTTCGCAAGCAAAGCCCCGACCAATTGACCTCAACTACGGGATCGAGATCTTCGCAGTGCCTTCGCCTTCTGGGCGAAGTTTTTCACCGGCTGGATTCACGATCACAAGGTTTTCACCTGCAGTAAACAGGATGTCTACTGGGCCTTCCTTTGATATGGTGACAGTCTCGCCACCGCTGAGTGTCTTGCGGAAGAGTTCTTGATTGTCGCTACGTTGCTTGACGAGGACATACACATTACCACTGGCAATCAGGGTGATGCTTTCTTCGCCTTCTGCAGGAGACGCTCCATCAGGCGAAGTGGATTCCACGCTCTCTGTGATTGCAGGAGGCTCGCGAAGCTCAGGACTTTCGACCTCAGAATCGCCACCTAGAATCGCTTTAATCAGACTGAAGATGACAACGACAAGTGCCAGTGTGCCCACCGCAACGAGCCCCGCTTTGATGTAGAAGATCTTGTCACTATCGTCCTCTACGTTCGTGTCGTCTTCACCCTCGGCTTCGCTGACTGGCGTTGCTTGTGAAATACGACCATACGAAGGCTCTTCCTTGGAGTGAACCGGTTCTTCCTTGGAGCCTTTGACTTCCAAGCTGCCGAATAGTTCAGCGCCCTTTTTATTACCACGCGTTTTACTCAACACATGTGCATTGTAATCGGTGATGATACTTTCGGGGTCGAGCCTGAGATAACGTGCATAGTTCTTCAGGAATCCACGTTTGTAGATCTCTGGGAGCTCAAAATCGAATTTGTTCTGCTCGATGTTTCCGAGAAAATCACTACGGATTTTTGTCGCCTCGGCTGCCTCACGCAGAGAAATTCCCTTGCGCTTACGTGCTTCTTCAAATCGTTCGCCGATACTTTGCATTAGTCGGCATTTGAAAGGCTCTTGTTTTATACCGCAAGCATGGAATCATGCGTATTTAGTCACACGGACGACATTGCCAGCGTGATCTTTCAAAACCCCTGTGTTCACCCTAGGAAAGGATGAATTGTAAGTCACCCCATTCGCCGTCTTGGCGTGAATCGACAGTGATCGTGTCTTCGGGGCGGAGCTCGGCGAATTTGGCTTCGTAGTGCGAGCGCACGAGGTCGAGCTCTTTCACGAGGATGCCGCTGAGTGCGAGCGTGCCGCCAGACTTGACGCCGTGAACGACGGGATTGCAGTGCGGGATCAATACGTCGGTCTGAATGTTGGCGAGTAAGAGGTCGGCTTGGCGGTCGTTGAGACCTTTTTCCAAGTCAGCGACTTCAAACTCGAGCTTGGTAATGTGCGCATTCTCTTCGGCGTTGCTGTGGCAGACCACAATCGCTTCAGGGTCGAAGTCGAAGCCGAGGATCTTCTTAAAGCCGAGCGTCGATGCGGAGAGGGCAAGCACGCCAGAGCCGCAACCTGCGTCGATCACTTCGAGGCTGTCGAGCTTATCCGCATTGGCATCGCGGTAGTCTTGGAGGCGACGTGCGCAGAGGCGAGTCGTCTCGTGCGCACCCGTGCCAAAGGCCATACCTGCGTCTAGATAGACGACGGCCGCATCGGCAGGCGTCTTGATGTTGTCACGCTCCCAAAGCGGAATCCAGTGGAGTTGGCGGTCGCTCCATGGCTTGACGAATTCTTTGTAGGCATTCTGCCAATCCGCATCTTCGATCACGGTTTCGTTAAATGTCTCAGGCAGTGTAGGGAACTCAGCACGTAGTTCTGCGAGGGCAGCGTGTGCAGTTCCAGCATCGGGAAAGATGCCGAACACTTCATAGGGATCGTCGATCTCTTTCTGCATGACGCCCCAGTGAGAAGATTCAGTTTCGTAGAAATAGCCGTCGAGGATGTCAGCCATTTCGTCGGGAATGAGGGCGCGGAGTTCGAATTGTGTGCTCATAGGAATGCGTATTGAAAAGAACTGCTGATGAGGGTTCCGCTGTTAAATCGCAAGCTTTTGGATGAATGACTGTGGTTTTTTGACAAAGCTAGATTCGATTGTAGGCTCGTGAACCTATGATTAAAGCTTACGCCGCAACCGCTCCAGGAGGAAAACTTGAACCTTTTGAATATGATCCCGGTCCGCTCGCAGCGAGCGAGGTCGAGATCAAGGTAGAGCACTGCGGCATTTGTCATAGTGATTTGAGCATGCTCAACAATGAGTGGGGTATGACGCAGTATCCCTTCGTCCCTGGGCATGAAGTGGTGGGCACCATCGGCGAGGTCGGAAGTGGAGTGACGCATTTGAAGGTGGGGCAGCGCGTGGGCCTAGGTTGGCATGCGGACTATTGCTGCACCTGTGGTTCTTGCTTGGAGGGCGATCATAATCTGTGTCCAACGGCGACTGGCACCATTGTTGGGCGGCATGGTGGCTTTGCCGAGCAAGTGCGTGCGAGTGCGGTCAGCGTGGTGGCGCTGCCCGATGGGCTCGATCCAGCGAAGGCGGGGCCGCTGTTTTGTGGTGGCATCACGGTATTTAACCCGTTGATTCAGTTTGATATTAAGCCGACCTCTAAGGTCGCTGTCATCGGCATTGGTGGGCTCGGGCACATGGCCTTGGGCTTTCTCAACGCATGGGGCTGCGAGGTGACTGCCTTTACGTCCAGTGATTCCAAGCGTGAGGAGGCCTTACAAATGGGCGCGCATCATACTTTGAACTCTCGCGATGCCGATGAGTTGGCCGCGGCGGCGGGCAGCTTTGACCTGATTCTCTCGACGGTAAATGTGAAGTTGGACTGGAATCGCTACTTGGGCACTTTGAAGCCGAAGGGGCGCCTGCACATGCTGGGCGCCACCTTGGAGCCCCTTGATCTCGGAGCGATGTCCTTGATCATGGGGCAGCTCAATGTCTCCGGTTCGCCAGTGGGCAGCCCCGCAACGATTGCCAAGATGCTGGAGTTCGCAGCATTGCACCAGATTGAGCCTGTGACGGAGCACTTCCGCTTCGATCAAGTGAATGAGGCAATCGAACGCCTGGAAAGCGGTCAGGCACGCTACCGCATTGTGCTGAGTCGGTGATTGGGGAATTCTGACCATGGTATTCAGTGGGCTTAGACTGGGGGCATTTCGACCGCTGCGATTGTCTCGATGAGCCGAAATATAAAATTATGAATCTCAACAAAATTTATTTTCTTCTTTTTCTGCTATCAACATTCACTTCGGCCGAACCTTTGGACATATCAAGCATAAGGTTTGATTTGAGGGAAGCTGTCATATCCCGTGTTCAAGTCACTGCTGGAGTGACTGAAGAGCGTTTCTTTATTGATTCTTCTCGTTTAATTAATTCGGATCGGCTGAAGGCAAAGTTTGCTCCTGGCCTATTCAGTTTAAATTCTGAGAAATTAAAGGATGACACCGTTTTATCTGATTTTTTGAACAATTATTTAATTCAAAATGAGAAGAGCCTCGGTTCATTCTTTAAGAAATCATCTACTATCATAAAAGTGTTCAAGAAAACGGAGATCCATATGTTCGTTGCCCATGAGGCTTTGAATTCTCAACTTGAAATAGAGGCTGGTGACGTTGTGGTCATGCAAGATCTCGGTGATATTATCTAGTCATCAAAAGCACTGACTGTCTCTAATGAGTAGGAATCAATTCTCTAACAGGCTCAGTGGTGAGTAACTGTTCACAGAGAGGCATCGTCTATGCATTGACGGGTCTTGGACCGTGAGCATCTCTAGTGCGGAAATGTAAAACTAATAGAAAGTTAATATAATGAGAATCCCTGTAGCACTTATATTTCTTCCCGCTTTTATTCTTTCCGCCTGTGGTGTCGGCGGTGGCAGCTTCTCGATTAATGAGGATTACTTTATCTCGGTCGCGAATAGCCATCAAGTAACGATCAACCATCGCGGCCAGACGCCGTCCATCGTGGTGGGCCCCAACGTGGTCGGGTTGAACAGCAATAGTCGATTCATAGTAGGAGAGGTGCTTCGGCCTAGAGAGGCTCTAGATCTAGGTGCTAGCCCTGGTTACTTCATCATTGATCTCGAGACCGACGCAGTGTTGATCGGTCTTTCTTTAGATGATTTTAAAAAAGCGCTAGAAATGCGTTCTATAGCAGGGTTTACTCTAAAGCAGCCTTCTTCGGTTTACCGAGGCGATTTGGAGGATCAAAAAGCATCAATAGAATAAACAACTCATCTACGGTCGCTTGATCTTACCTTTGCTCAGGCGGGCGACGACGTCGGGCAGGAGTTGATGCTCCACGATGTGCACCTTCTTCTCAAGCATATCGAGCGTATCCTTTTCTTCAACTCGGATCTCTTTCTGGTCGATGATCGGGCCGGCATCGAGCGCTGGTGTGACCCAGTGCACGGTGCAGCCAGTGATTTTTACGCCATGATCCCATGCCTGGCCAATGCCGTTCATGCCCGGGAAGCTGGGCAAGAGGCTAGGGTGCAGGTTGATGACATTGCCATCAAAGGCTTCGATGAAGCGTCGCTCAATAATCCGCATGAATCCCGCCAGCACCACTAGCTTCGGTGAAAACGACTGAATGCGCTCGATGTAGGTCTCTTGAGCCTCCTCGCTCAGGCGGGCACCTTTGCGCTTCGGATCGATGTAGATCGCGGGCACGTGATACTTTTGCCCTAGTTCTAAGATGCCGACATCTTCGTGATCACTAATGATCGCAGCGATTTTAGCCGCGCCGAGCTTCTTGCTGGCTTCTGCCTTTAAGAGTGCTTCAGCGTTGGAGCCGCGGCCAGAGCCGAGAATTACGATAGGATAAGCCACAAGCGAATTAAGAATTAGGAATTGGGAATTAAGAGTATAACTCTAGCGGAAGAACTTCTTCGCTTTTTCGACGAAGGATTCGCTCATTGGATTTGCAGGGTCGCCACAGGCTTCAGCAAATTCTTCGAGCTTCTTCTTTTGTTCGCTGGAGAGTTTGGTTGGCACTTCGACTTGAACACGAATCAGCAGGTCGCCCTTGCCGTTGCCGCGAAGATGTGGGACGCCCTGCCCGCGGAGGCGGAAGGTGGTGCCTGTCTGTGTGCCGGATGGGATCTTGAGTGAGCCCTTGCCAAAGAGCGTCGGCACGTTGATTGAGCCACCGAGTGAGGCGAGTGTGAACTTAATCGGCACTTCGCAGAAGAGGTCGTGGTCGTGGCGCTCGAAGAGTTCGTGCTCCTTGACGTGGACGATAATGTAGAGGTCGCCTGCTTGGCCGCCCATTTGGCCGGCTTCGCCCTTACCTGCAGAGCGGAGCTTCGAGCCAGTGGAGACGCCACCTGGAATACGCACCTTGACGGTGCTGGTTTCCATCTCACGGCCTTCACCGCGACAGCTGGTGCAGGGCTTTTCGATGGTTTGCCCCGCGCCTTGGCAGCTTGGGCAGACTTGACGGAAACTAATAAAGCCGCGATTCGAAGAGACTTGGCCAGCGCCACCGCACGTCGAGCAAGTGACTTTCTTGGAGCCGGGCTCTGCGCCTTCGCCGTGGCATTTCTTACACTCAACTGGGCGTCGATAGCGGATTTCTTTTTCGCAGCCTTTAACCGCTTCTTCTAAAGTGATCTCTAGATCATAGCGCAGATCGGAGCCGTGTGCTGCGCCCCCAGCTGACTGTCCACCGCCGCCACCGCCGAAGAATTCTTCGAAGATGCCGCCACCACCGCCACCGCCGCGGCCACCGAAGGCTTCGCGGAACATGTCGAATGGATCGTGGCCGCCGCCGCCACCGCCGCCGCCCATGCCACCTTGGAAGGCAGCGTGTCCGTAGCGATCATAGGCAGCACGCTTATCAGGGTCTTTGAGATTGTCGTAGGCCGAAGAGATCTCCTTGAATTTCGCTTCTGCTGCGGCATCGCCCGGGTTTTTGTCCGGATGATACTTCACTGCGAGTTTGCGGTAGGCCTTCTTGAGTTCGTCGGCTGTCGCATCACGTGAGACGCCGAGGGTTTCGTATAAATCTGCTTGCGACATAGTGGTCTAAGAAAGGGTTATGCTTTTTCGGGGCCACTGGAGACGATCACACTCGCTGCGCGAATGAGTCGTTCGTTGAGGCGGTAACCTGCGCGGACGGTCTGGATGACTTTGTCTTCTTCGACGTCAGCGGATGGTTGGTGCGAGATGCACTCGTGAAGATTCGGGTCGAAGGTTTCGCCATCAGGGATGAGCTCTTCGAGGCCTTGCTCGCTGAGTGAGCGCTTGAGCTGATCGTCGACCATTTTGAAGCCGATGGTGACATCTTTTGCTTCAGGATGATTTTCTGCGGCTTGCAGGCCAAGCTTCATATTATCGAGCACGGGCAAGAGCGATTCGACGACATTGGCGGCTGCGCTGCGGATGATGTCCTGCTTCTCGCGGCCAATGCGCTTGCGGTAGTTCTCCATGTCCGCGACTGAGCGTAACCAGCGTGCTTTCATTTCCGCTGCTTCTGTCTCGGCTTTTTCTAGAGGCGTCGCCTCGACGACTGGAGTTTCAGCTTCGGTTGCAGTTTCTTCGACGACTTCGGCCGCTGCGGCTTCAGTGTTTTCGTCGATTTCTTCGGGTGTATCTGTGTTTTTGTCTGTCATGTTTCGGAAAATTTGAGATCTAGTAGATTCGCAAGTAGCGGGTCTGTTCCAAGATTGAGCGCGGAAGTGTGTTGATTACTTCGCAGAGTTCAAGGACGCAGTTTTAGACTAAAAAACGGCGTCGAAATCAAGTGTGGCACGCCTCATTAAGGGAGTGGGCTGCTGTTTTTCAAAGATTTTGCGCTTTGGCAGTCTGCAGTTTCGCTCTGATTGGAAGCTTTGACTGTTCAAATGCGCTAGATCTAAAAAGGTGTGCATTCTAGGAGTTGCATTTTTCTCTTCTATGCTGGAGTTTCCTTGGATTGTGATACTCAGGTGGATTCTGTTTCTGAGTTTTAACACGTATTTTTAAAGCATTCTACATGGCAAGAAACCCAAAGAAGAAAGTAGCGAGGAAGAAAGTCGTCTCACAGCCGCGTAAAGCCGGCTCTCGTCCAGTGTGGGGACTATTGTCGTTTTTTATCGCCGTATGTAGTTTCGTAGCGATTTGGGATTTCGAGATCGCGCAGTCGCGCCAGCATACCACGGAGCCGGAGATGAACCTCGTCGGGGTGTTTGGTGCGGAAATGAGCTTCTGGGCGTTTCATTTTATTGGAGTGGCGACTTGGTTAGTGCCGCTTTACCTGCTTTGGGCTGGGGTTCGTTTTATTCTCCAGCAGCGTCCGCGTCGCCGACTGGTCAGTGCGCTGGCGACGCTAGCTTCGTTGATTTGTGCGTCCGGTTTGGCGTCAATGATGGAGGCGATCGGCACGGCTCAGATGCAGGGCGGTATTTTTGAGCATCAACTCTCGCAAGGAGTGGGTGGCGTGTTTGGAGAGTTTTTTGCGACGGTAGTGCTACAGCCGTTCATCGGCCCCTTTGGTTCATTCCTCATACTATTGATGGGCTTCGTTATTGGCTCGGTGATTGTATTCACTGATAATCTTGGGCGCTTCTTCGATTATATTCAAAATGCCTACGCAGCCTTCCTCGAAGGTCAGGCTGCTTCTAAGGAAGAGCGCAAGACTCTTAAAGCTGAGCGTGCAGAGGCCAAGCGCCTTGAGAAGGAAGAGGCGGCCGCGGCAAAGGCACAAGTCAAGGCCGACCGTGCCGCAGCCAAGGCTGAGCGTGCTGCTGAGAAAGCGGCGAATAAGAGCAAGGCACCGGCGAAGGATGAAGCGGAGCCTGACGATGAGGAGGACGATGATCGGCCAGGATCTCTGTTACCTGCTTCGGTGAGTTCTCCGACTGGTCTGAAGGCAGGAAAGAAACCGACGTTGAAGCAGCCGAAGCCGCTGATGGAAGAGCCGCAGCCGCCGATCGAGCCAGTGCAGGAGGTCGAGCCGCCGAAGCCGAAATTTGATCCTTCGATGATTAAGGTTGTCTCCGAGGAGAAGACTGAAAAAGCCGTGGCTTCGATTCCAGAGCGCCGTGGTGATTATGTGTTTCCTCCGTTGAAGTTACTTTCAGAGCCGCAGGCGGCAGGTGCGTTGCATCAGGAAGATCACGCTGGCACCATGGAAGCGCTCGTGCGCACGCTCGATGAGTTCGGTGTTAAAGTCATCCCCGGTGAAATTCACACAGGCCCCGTGATCACCCGCTACGAAGTCAAACCCGCGCCAGGTGTGCGTGTTGAAAAGATCGTGAACCTTGATAAGAATATTGCGCTCGGCCTACAGGCCATGTCGGTGCGTATTCTCGCGCCAGTTCCAGGCAAGGGCACGGTCGGTATCGAGGTGCCGAATAAGGTGTCTGAGGCGGTTTGCATGCGTGATATCGTCGAGTCCAGAGCGTGGGCGGAGGCGGATGCCGAGATTCCAGTGGTGCTGGGTAAGGATGTGACGGGTAAGCCGATGGTGATGGATTTGACCAAGATGCCGCACGTCTTGATTGCCGGTTCCACTGGTTCTGGTAAGACCGTCTGTATCAACGCGATTATTGCGTCCCTGCTCTACCACTCAGGTCCAGAGGATCTGCGCTTTATCATGGTCGACCCGAAGGTCGTGGAAATGCAGATGTATAACGCGCTGCCACACATGTTGATCCCCGTCGTGACCGAGGCCAAGAAGGTGCCGGGCGCATTGAAATGGTTGATCGCTGAGATGGAGCATCGCTACCAAATTTTTGCGAAGACCAATGTCCGTAATATTGCAGGCTTCAACGCGAAGATTCTGAAGGACAAGGAAGAGCAAGCCAAGGCCGAGGCGATGGATGCCGATATGACTCCGGAAGAGCGTGCTGCCATTAGTAAGATGGATGTGCCGCGTGACGACGATGCCTTTGAAATTCCCAAGAAGAAGTTGCCATATATCGTTTGCGTGATCGATGAGCTCGCCGATCTGATGATGGTGGCGCCTGCGGATATCGAGACCTGTATCGCTCGTATCGCACAGCTCGCGCGTGCGGCTGGTATTCACTTGGTGCTCGCAACACAGCGTCCGTCGGTGAATGTCGTGACAGGTGTGATTAAGGCTAACTTGCCGAGCCGTATTTCTTTCAAGGTGGCTTCCAAGATTGATAGTCGCACGATTCTCGATGGCGGTGGTGCTGAAGCGCTGATCGGTCGAGGCGACATGCTCTTCATCCCTCCGGGCACGTCCAGTCTTGTGCGTGCGCAGGGTGCGTTCGTCTCTGATGAAGAGATCGAGGCCATTGTCGAATTCCTCAAGGAAAACAACGATCCGCCAGAGATTGCGCAAGAAGTGCAGCAGCAAATCGATGCTGGTGGCGACGAAGGTGGCGGACTGGATGCGGGTGGCGAAGAGGCTGATGAGCTTCTGCCTGATGCGATTGACGTGCTTCGCAGCACCAAGCGCGCCTCTACTTCGATGCTGCAACGTCGCTTGCGTATCGGCTACAACCGTGCGGCTCGCCTCATGGAAGTGCTCGAAGACCGCGGTATCGTCGGCCCCGAAAACGGCTCCAGCCCTCGCGAGATCCTCGTCGATCTGGATGTGATGTAGGCGCGATTTCGCAGGGATGATTAACCCAGACGACTCTCATCTCGATAGTCTCGCAATTGCGCATTATGTGCTCGGCGGCTTGATGGCGCTGTTCGCTTGTCTCCCGCTGATGCATGTGGCGATGGGGGCGATATTTGTCTTTGGCGTGGGGGAGTTCTCACAGGAGATGGCGAATCAGCCGAATGGCGGGCCGCCACCTCAGTGGTTCGGCTGGTTGTTTATCGGAATAGGCTTGTTGTTCTTTGCCTTGGGGCAGGCGCTTTCGATCTCGGTGATCGTTTCGGGGCGATTCCTGAAGCAGCGCAAAAACTACATGTTCTCCTTTGTATTTGCCTGCTTGGCCTGTGTGGCGTTCCCGTTTGGCACGATTCTCGGTGTGTTTACCATTATCGTGCTCTCACGCCCTTCGGTGAAGGCGCTCTACGGGCGGGCGTAAATCAAGTGGCTCCGACTTTTTCGAGCAATTCGGGCAGGTCGGTCATTGAGCAGGTGCGAACGGTGTGAGCTCCTAATTTGGATTCGTAGGGTATACTGGGATCTGCGGTCACTATGATGTTGTCGCCTTTGGGGTAGTGTTCTCGAAAGGCATCCAGATTGCGTGTGCTGTTGCGTTGGCGTGACCATTTGCATTCGATTGCTGTGATCGCTCCATTTACCTGAGGGAGCACAAAATCAATTTCACGTTGTTGCCTGTCTCGCCAAAAATGGATCGGTTGCCCGGCATTGTGAGCTTTGAGCAGGTCGAGTGTCAGGTGTTCAAGTAAGCTTCCACAATCTTCGGGGCGAAGTGTTTCCCAGCCTCGGAAGTGGCAAATGAAGCCGGTATCGAAGGCGTATATTTTGGGCTGAGCTAAGATCTCTCGACGCCCTCCGTCATGAAAGGGGCGCAGCTGATGGATGAAGTGCGTCGTTTCCAATATCTCTAGATAACTCATAATCGTTGGCCTAGAGACGCCAGAGTGTTTCGCCATGTTGGTGATGGAGCAGAGCTCGCCGCTTTGTCGCAGTAATAGCTCACAGAGTGTCAGGAACTCTTTGCGTTTCCCGACTTGAAATAACTCTTGTATGTCGCGAGCGAAATAGGAGTCGAGCCATTCGCTGTAGAATTCAGGATCAGCGCTTTGGTCGATGAGTCGGTTAGGCAGTCCGCCCAGTAGTAGGCGTTGTTCGAGAGAGTGAATGTCAAAGGCGTCTAATTCTGTCGCGAGCACTGGTGGGAGGTGCACCACACGCTTTCGACCTGTTAGGCTATCTTTGAATTTCTTGGTGGCTGCTAGGGTCGATGAACCAGTGGCTAGAATACGTAAGTGTGGGAATTCGTCGGCTGCAATTTTTAGGATTTCGCTGGGGTTTTCTGTTTGATGGATTTCATCGAGGATGATGACGCCTTGCTTGATTTGTTTAAAAACCGATTCAGCGTCATTGAGCAGGTCGCGGTTGCGGGGAAGGTCGCAATTGAAGAACGCTGCATCTTTCCAGTGCTTTGATAACGTGGTTTTACCCACGCGCCGCACGCCTGTTAACCAGACGACGGGGGCGCGCTTCCAGGCATCTTCTATACGTTGAATCCAAAAGGGACGGCTGATCATGCAAGTAGACTTTACAAATAAGCGCTTATTTGTAAAGTCTGTTTGCGTTTTTGATTCTATAAACACTACTCATTTTCGAGCTCCAAGTCGGGGATGTGAGTGAAGGAAATACGCATGGGCGCCGCTTCGCTGGAGCGCTGAGCCTGGTGAGCGTCGGCGTAGTAGAGACTGCGGCCGCCGTGTTCCTTGGTGATTTTGTCCATCGCGTGCTGGAGTTGCATGCGGCGTGGGTGGTTGTCCTCTCGAAAGAGCGAGGGGGTGTGGCTGTTGGCGTGCACGAGGTGTGTCAATGTGATGCCTACCTTGGTGGGGTCGGGTAGATCGCGGGGACGATCGTCCCACAGTCGATTTAAGAGTCTCAGCATGGTGACATTGTCTTGTGTGGGGAAGCATTTTGCTTCGGCGTGCCAGCCTAGATCGAAGCCGAATTTAACCTGCACGTCGAGGTGACCCGCGAAATATTCCATGGCTCGCAGGCGCCGACAGGCTTTTTGTAGCATGCGATGCAGGGTGGCGTGGGCGCCGTGTTCACTGCGCAGGCTTGGTGGCAGCACGTGCGAGTGGCCGATGGTTTGGCGCGTTGTTTCGGGGAGGGGCATTTCAATGCCACGTAGGGCATACCACATGCGGTCACCTTCGACGGATTTCCAGATGCGGTGCAGCGTGTGGCGCGGCGCATCGCAGAGTTCTTCCATCGTGGTGATTCGAGCGGTGCGCAGGCGCTCTTGCATACGGCGACCGATGCCGGTGATGTCTTCGAGCTCAAAGCGGTAGAGTTTCTCGGGGAGTTCGTCGAAGTCGAGGGTGGTGAGCCCGTCGGGCTTTTCCAGCTTGCTGGCGAGCTTGGCGAGGAAGCGATTGGGCGCGAGGCCGATGGACGCGCCGATGTAGGGGCCGATTTGTGCTTTGAGCGCGGCTTTGATCTCCAGAGCTTTGGCGCGGGCGGCGGCGGGCGGTTGCCAGTGAGGCGGCAGACGGCCAAACATTTCGTCGATCGAGAGCACGGCATCGACGTAAATGATTTCGTGGATGATCTTATGGATCTTGTTGTGCGTCAGGATGTAGCGGGTGTGGTCGGCCTGCACAAATTGAATGCCTGGGCAGAGATACCGCGCTTCGCGCACCCCCGTGCCGGTCTTGACTCCGCGGGCTTTAGCTTCGTAGCTGGCGGCGATACAACAGGTGGTTTCCACGCCTAGTGAGGGCACGACGCCGACAGGCTTGCCGCGTAGGTGTGGTTGAAATTGCTGCTCCACCGAGGCGAAGAAGCTATCGAAGTCGATGAATAGATAGCGAAGGCTCATTTAGTTTATGTATAATTATGTTCACTATAATTTGAAAGTGTAATATTTGTAGAAGCGACACTCTTGTCGCTTTTTCGGGCTGAGTGGATAAAGCGATAAGAGTGTCGCTTCTACGGTGCGGGCGAAATCGGGAACCTCTGATTTTGATGTGAATGCCCAATTTATCTTTGTCGCTTGCGCTCTGAAAGGCGCGGATTAGATCTCGATGCCTTATGACACTCACCACCACTCACCGCCGTATTATCATGTGGTTGGTCATGTTTTTGATGTTCATGCCGCCAGGGATGTGGGTGACGTCATTGCCCAATATTTTGGAAACCTACGAGGCGCGTTGGGTGTTGCCGTATGTATCGGCTTTAACACCGCTGATGGCGATTTTCTCGGCGCTGCTGTTTGGTGCGTTGTCGGATCGTAAAGTAAATGCGGAGAAGTTGCTCGGCGTGTTGGGCGTTGTGGGGGCATTCTTTCTTTGGCTGGGCTTTGCTTCTTTAGACAGGGGCTGGCATCCAGGCTGGTATCTCTTTTTTCAGGGCTGTAATGCGTTGATCTCAGGGCCAATGTTTGCGCTGATGACCAAGGTCAAACTGGTGAATCTATCGAATGCGGCTAAGAGTTTTCCGCTTTATTCGATGGGGGGCACGATCGGCTGGCTGTCGGGCGGCTGTATCGTGAGCTGGCTGGCATTGGATCAATCGGCGCATGCCGGGCAACTGGCTGCCTATGTCCGATTCGTAATGGGCTTTCTCTGCTTTTTGTTACCTGCGACCCCGCCGACCGATCACGAGAGCAAGGGGTGGAAAGCGACTTTGGGGCTGAATGCGTTTTCGCTACTGAAGGTGCGTGAGTTACGTGTGTTTTATATCGCATCGATGCTGTTCGCGATCCCTTGCATTTCCTTCTTCATGATCGTGCCGACGATGCTAAAGGACTTCGGTAGCCTGCATCCGACAGCTCAGATGACGCTCGGGCAGGCGGTTGAAATTGGAGCGATGTTTTTTCTTAGCTTCGTGGCGGGGCGCGCTCGTATTCGCTGGTTCGTGATCGTCGGTCTGGTGTTGGGGGTGACGCGTTTTGCACTGTTTGCCTTGGCCGGCGAGTTGGGTGTATTGGCAGTCATTTGGTTGGGCATCGCGCTGCATGGCCCCATTTATACCTTCATGATGGTGGCTGGTAGAATGTTTCTGGATAAACGCGTGCCAGGGACGATGCGCGGGCAGGCTCAAGCTTTGTTTCAATTGCTAGTGACCAGTGTCGCAGGCGTCACCGGCGCGTTCTTTTGTGAGGTGGTTTATCAGCATCAAGTGACGGATGAGCTCAGCAGTTGGACGGGCTTCTGGCTCGTCATGGTCGGCTTTGCGATGATTCCGTTGGTCTACTTCTTCGTTGGCGTGATCGGCCGTTCGGAAAAGCCCTAGAATGGGCAATCGTCGTCTGGTTTTAGGTCTTCGCGGATTTCGTTGATCAAGCTGTTGACGGTTTGGTGGATGCCTTGCACTTCTTCGAGCAGGGTAGATAACCACGCAGGCTCGGCTAGGTGTTCGCTTACGGCAGCTTCGAGGGCAGCCAGTGCATCTTTCAAATAAGTGCGGGCTTTCTTGAGTCGCACGAGGCAGTTTCCTGCAAAGAGTGGCACGGGTGGCCAGTCGTCGCTCTGTCCATTGAGGGCGCCAGCCAGTTTGGTCGAGGCAGACCAGATGCCATGCTGGAGCGCATTGAGCGGGTGCTCTTCTTGAGCGCCATCCGGTAGCCAGCCATTCGTCTCAATGGTTTCCTCCACACGTAGGTTCAATTCCTGGCAAAGTTCGAAGAGTGGATGGGGCGCGAGCACGCCCGGCTCGCCCTCTTTTGCCATGGCTTCTTCGAAGTCGGAATTTTGCGCCTCAATTCTCGCGTCTTCTTCGTCTTCCTCTTGTTCTTTGGTCTTTGGGTGAGTGAATTCGGGCTCGCCGCGTTCGCGTCGCAGGCGCTCGCGCTCTTCCTCTAAAATACGCTTATAGTCGTAGGCAGTTGCTTGCGGATTTTTCTTAAGGCGTTCGATGGCTCGTTGGTTAATCAGGTCGATCGTGGCTGCCTCGGCGTCTGCATCCGCTTCGATCTCACTTTGTGGTGCATCTTCGTCGATGTCGTCTTTGTCGATGGCCTCCGCAGCTTCGACGAGTTGATCCATAAAATTGAGCATAGCCCGGCCGTTGGCTTCGAGTTGAGCGCTTTCCTCGGTTTCGCTCATCTGCCAGCTGGCTTCAGGTTCGACGGTCAATTCATAATTGGTGGCCTCAATCACTACGCGGCCGTTGCGCACACTGTGCCACTCCAGGTAGAGGCAATTGCCCCAGTGGTAAGGCATCGGAATTTTATTGGTGTAGTAGTGTTCGAGTTCGTCGTCCTCGATTTCCAGAACCTTGACTCGACGAGCGGCTGTGATGTCGCCGACCACGCCAGTTTGCTCCAGTGCAATGTTGCTCAGATGCTCTGGGATCGGCTTTGGCGCAGGGTTGCGAAAGCGCAGGCGTTGTCCCGCAAGGTCGCGGTAAGGGTTGCCCGTGAGTTCGAGTTCGATCGGTTGGTCGAGCCCGTTCAGCCAGAGCTTACCGCTCACGCGGCCTTTTTCACGGTTATCAATTTCGCCGTGTTCGACGTAGTCTGCAATGCGCCATGCCATAGTGTTTAAAGTTTGTTGTTTAAGTGCTTAGTGGGTGCAAGCGTGTTTCTTTGCATTAAAACAGTTGCTCAAATGTTCATTATGTGCAACTTGTTTTGTTATGAGTGGCTCTGAATTACAGGCGCGGCTGAAGCAGGTCTTTGGCTATGACCATTTTCGTCCGTTGCAGCGTGAAATCATTGAAGCGTCGTTGAGCGGACGCGATGTCGTGACGATCTTGCCGACGGGTGGAGGTAAGAGTCTTTGCTATCAGTTACCGGCTTTGCTGCGCGAGGGGCTGACTGTGGTCGTATCGCCGTTGATCGCATTGATGAAGGATCAGGTGGATCAATTGCAGGCGGCGGGTGTGGCGGCGACGTTTTTAAACTCATCGCTGGCGCATTCAGAGGCGCGTGCCCGATTGGATGGCTTGGAGCAGGGAGCGTTTAAATTACTCTATCTGGCGCCCGAGCGACTGTTTCTGGAAGGCTTTATTGAGAAGCTGAAGGGCTGGCAGGTCGCGGCTTTGGCGATCGATGAGGCTCACTGCATCAGTGAGTGGGGGCACGACTTTCGACCAGAGTATCGGCGCTTGGCGAGCCTGCGTGAGTTGTTGCCCGGCATCCCAGTGATGGCGCTTACAGCGACCGCTACGGAGCGAGTGCGGGCGGACATTGCGACGCAACTGCGTCTGCAAGAACCAGAGGTGCACATCGCCAGTTTTAATCGTCCCAACCTGAGCTATCGGATCGAGGCTAAGGATCAGCCGCGTCGGCAGGTGCGCGACTATGTGCAGGCCAACGAAGGTGCCTCGGGGATTGTTTACTGCCAATCGCGTCGTGCCACGGAGGACTATGCCGCATTGCTTCAGGAGTGCGGGATCAAGGCACTGCCGTATCATGCGGGGCTGCCGCAGGAGGAACGCATTCGCAATCAGGAGGCGTTTATTCGCGATGATGTGCCTGTCATTTGCGCGACCGTGGCTTTCGGTATGGGTATCAATAAGCCCAATGTGCGCTACGTGCTGCATGCGGATCTACCGAAAAATATCGAGAGTTACTATCAGGAGACGGGCCGCGCCGGGCGCGATGGCCTGCCAGCCGAGTGTGTGCTGTTTTTTTCGGCGGGCGACGTGATGAAATATCGCCACTTCATCGAGCAGATGGAAGACGAGGCCGCTGCCCGCGTGGCGGATCAACAGTTGCGACAGATCGCGGACTTTGCCGAGTTTGCGGAATGTCGTAGAAGTGCACTGCTGCGCTACTTCGGCGAGACACTACCTGGTGACAATTGTGGGAGCTGTGATAATTGTCTGGATGAACGCGAAGAGGTGGATGTGACTGAGCCGTGCCAAAAATTGCTCAGCTGCGTGTATCGAATTAACCAGCGCGGCTATCCGATGGGACTGAATCACGCGGTGGATGTGCTGCGTGGCTCAAAAAATGCCAAAGTTCGCAGTAACGGGCACGACCAGCTGAGCACTTATGGGATCGGTGCAGATCAAGCCACTGCGTATTGGCAGGGGCTCGGGCGGCAGTTGATTCAACGCGACTATCTGGCGCTGTCCAATGATGGCTATAGCACAGTGGATTTAACGCCTGCTGCGCTGCAAGCGTTACGTGAGCGTCAGGAAATATACATGAAGCCACCACGCACGAAGGCAAAGCCTGAGCGGCGCGTGCGGTCGGGGGAAATTACCTGCGATGAAGGCTTGTTCGAGTTGCTCCGCGACCTGCGTAAGCGCATGGCGGATGCACGGGGCGTGCCGCCTTACGTTGTCTTCGGCGATGTTTCGTTGCGCTACATGTCGCGGCGTTATCCGCGTGATCCGGATGCGTTCTTAGCGATCCCAGGAGTGGGGCGCCAGAAACTGCGTGAATATGGCGAGCCCTTTATCGAGGTGATCGAAGAATGGATGCAGGAAAACGATCCGCGCGATTTTCCGAGTATGGCCGACGATGTATCGGTGGACGTGCCATCGCCGCGTAAAGCCAAGGATCCTGACGGGCTCAATGGCACGATTCGTGAGAGTTTGAGCTTATTGCAGGCTGGCAAAACCGTGGCCGAAATAGCGGAAGTGCGTAATTTGTCAGAGGGCACGATTGAGAGCCACCTCGCCCGTTGTTTGGAGGCAGGCGTCTTGAAGGATGTGAGTCGCTTAGTCGATGAGGGGGAGTTACCACGAATCCGTTCCGTCATCGAAGAGAT
Organism: Lentimonas sp. CC4; assembly: GCF_902728235.1. Taxonomy (NCBI): domain Bacteria; kingdom Pseudomonadati; phylum Verrucomicrobiota; genus Lentimonas; species Lentimonas sp. CC4. The sequence continues at coordinate 1,032,243 of NZ_CACVBO010000001.1, read as the reverse complement.
CGGCCACGAAGCGGGCCTGAAACCGATCTTCGAAGCGCTCGACGAGCAAATCAGCTACGGCAAGATTCGCTTGGTGCTAGCGTCGATGGCGGCGGTTTGAGCCTGCGTAGCCTCGGTTCTCGGAACCGGGGATCGTGGGAGCTGCGTGGCCTCGGTTTTCGGAACCGGGGGGGGGGGGCGTGTGAGCTGAGTAGCCTCGGTTCTCGGAACCGGGGATCGTGTGAGCTGTGTCGCTATTGCTATGTGATAATGGCAGAATAATTTTACTCTGATGAATGTGTGTTGCTTGGGGAGGGACGGCCGCTGCGCTTGCCGCGTCTACGCTGCCGTTAGCAGAGCCCAAGCACTCAACCAAAGCACCAGCACACCGCAGGACGAGGCGGAGCTCGTCCCTCCCTAATGGGTTAAGCTAGAAATCACAGTTCTTGATACGCGGCAATATACGTAGCCTAGGTGAAATGCTCTGCGGCGGGTCTCCGTCTCAGTCCTGAGGGTTTAAAGCAGCTCAAGGTAATCGCTCAAACTAATCGCCTCTACATTGTCAGCCATCGGGTAACGCTCGCCTTCGGGTATGATGTAGAAGCCGCGATCCGCTTTTACAGTCTCTATGCTTTCTCGGAAAGCTCGTGTTAATTTAGGGGAAAGTGTGCGCTTGATTTCAATGGCGGTCCGGCTTCCGTCGCGTGCCTCCAACATGAGGTCGATTTCTGCTCCTGCTTGTGTGCGGTAGTGGCTCGCACCTGTTCCTTTGGGGAGCTTTTGTAGGATTTGTTCGATGCAGTAGCCTTCCCATGAGTGGCCGCAGAGCGGATGGCCGAGGAGAGACTCTAGGTCGGAAAGTCCCGCCAAGCTGTGTAAGAGCCCAGTGTCGCGCAGGTAAAGCTTGGGGGCTTTGACTAGACGCTTGCCAGCGTTTCGGCTCCATGCTGGAAGCCGGCGGATGAGGAAGAGACCTTCCAGTAAGTCCAGATAGTGGCGAATGGTCTTCGCGCTGATCCCAAGTGAGTTGGCGAGTTGGCTGATGTTGAGCGTCGCTCCTTGCTGATGTGCTAACATGCTGCATAGACGTCGGAGTTGAATCGGCGTCGAATTGATTCCCATTTGGGGGAGATAGCGTTCGGTATAGCTCAATATGAAGTCGTCGCACCATTGCATCGCGGTGGCGTCGTCTACACTTAAATAGCTATCGGGATAGCCGCCACGAAACCAGTGTGTCGCGCTTGCGTCATCCTGCTGAGGTAGCTCCAGTAAGTTGAGTGGTGTGAGTTCCAAATAGCTGATACGGCCAGCGAGGGTTTCAGAGCTTTGCTGTAGCAACTCAGGGGAGGCGGAACCTAGAATTAGAAAATGGCAGCATCGTTCTCCTTTTTGCCGCCGCTCATCTACTAAGCTGCGTAGGACGGGGAACAGTTCCGGAATTCGTTGGATTTCATCCAGTATGACGAGTTGATTTTCAAACCCTGAAAGGTAGAGCTCTGGATCTGAAAGTTTCGCGAGGTCTGATGGACGTTCTAGATCCAGATAGTGGCAGTGCTTTCCCAGTTGGAGCTGTTTGGCAAGTGTCGTTTTACCCACTTGTCGGGAACCTAGCAATGCAACCACGGGCACTGCTTCAAGCCGTGAGTGTAGTTGTTTAATTATCGTCCTCCTTATCACTAGCCTTGTAAATTGGGGAATGTATTCCTGATTTGCAAGGCTAAACTGTGAGTTTTGAAACCTAGAACAACGCCAATTGCTCGTCTTCGTGCTGCGTGTTTTCGCCGGACTTCTCCTTTTTCATGCGCTTGCGCAGGAGATTGTGCGAGGAGTCGTCGGCTTCGAGCCTTAGCCTCTTCAGCAATGAAGGAGCGGGCGTGTGCGATGTTGTCTCCTGGTTACGCTGGTATGGATACCGGCGAAGTGATTTTTTCGCAAAGCGCGTAGGCGCCCTGTCGCTAAGGCAGACAGCAACCTCGATCCAAACCTTAAAACACTCGACCGTTACTCTCAGGCGTGGCGAGGGGCTCTCAAACTATAAATTGACTCACTGAATTCTTCAATTTATAGCCCCGCACACAGCCGAATTTAGGACAATTGTAAACATAACGAAATGAAAACGGTTTTCAGCCTTAGTATTTGTATTGCAGAAAAAAATACGTAAGTCATGGAACTATACTTCCATGACTTACCAACTATCCAGAGATAAACCTGTGGAGAATTCGAATTTCCTATGAGTGCCCTACAAAAAATTACCGTAAGAATTCTAAGCTTCTTACTTATCCATGCTTGCTTGTTTGGTGAAAGAATAGAGATAGACCAATCAACGTATTCCCTTACCAATGATCTGAATTCGGGTGGGGTTTCGGGGCAAACTTTCATCACTGCCTCCGACGCAAAAATAGTAGGCATACGCTTATTTGTAAAGGCGAAGAAATGGTCTGGTAGCTATCCTTACGGTAGTGAGATGGTCGTTTCACTATATCGAGCTAGTGACGGAATCATCACTGGAAGCCCGATTGCTCAAGGCTCGATTGATCGCGATGGACTCATACTAGACACGGTGACTGAAGCAGATATTTACTTTGACCTGCCCTATGATCAAGCTGCTGGCGAATGCCTAGCATTCACTATCCTCGAAACGAGTGGTGGTGGATCGAACGGATACAATGAATATGGGATGAGCAATCAAGATCCCTACAGCTATGGCACTCAATTTTATAGCTACAGCAATCTGTCGGCTATCCCGCTCGGGGTTAACGACATGGCGTTCCAAACTTTAGTCAGTGAAGGATCCGATACACTGTCTTCGCCGGGATCGATACAGTATACTTCCCCTTCTGACGGAACCTCGTTCAACGAATCCGAGGTGTCGGCGTCTATTGAATGGACTAGCGAGCTCTCTGGAGTCTATGAAGTCTACTTATCAAGGGATGTTACAGATCCGACGGACATCGTCGCCACTCAATTGAATAATCAATGGACAATACCATCCGACCTTGACCACGGGACATGGTATTGGAAGGTATCACTGAAGAATCCTGGAGGGGTAACAACTGGCTCCGTGCGGTCCTTTACCGTTATAGAATCTCTTTCTGAGCCTGAAAGCTTCAACCTCTGGAACCCTGTCAATGAAACTGAACTCTTTATCTGGGAAGCGCCCGATAGCCTAAGCTGGTATGCGTCGGCCAACGCCGAAGAGTATGATATTTACCTGGAAAAGGAGAACTCAACGCCCTCTCAGCTCATAACTACGACTTCAAAGACTTGGGCTTATATTGACGAACTGGTTTCCCTAGACGCTGGCGTTTGGTATTGGCGGGTTGTCGCGCGAAATTCCTCAGGAGTAGCGAACAGCACTACTGCGCGTTTTATAATATTACCTGCGAGACAGGCGATGCTCGGTTATACGTGTTGGAATAGCAATTTTTATTCCTTCGAAGTGAATACCGGAGTTGCTACTAAAATGGATTCTCCGCCAGGGTATTGGGATTTGGATTTTGCACCAGATGGGACGCTCTACGGGGCCAGCCGAGACAGTGATCAATTAGTTCGTTTTGCTCACCCAATCACCGGCGAAACGGAATTGCTCGCCGATTTACCGGTGCAAGAAGGACAGATCGGTGGGATTTCAGTATCGCCCGATGGTAAAAGTATCTATTTGGGCTTGGGAACATCTGGAAATGACCTTTGGAGATATGATCTGGAAGCGAATGAGTTCACTAATCTAGGCAGCATTACTTCTTCGTTATTCATCGGAAATGCCTCCGGAATCGAAGTCGATGATAAGGGAGACCTCTATGTGGTTACGAACTCGTCGTCCTACAGAGGGTTTTCTCTGTATCGGGTCGATTGGGGCACTTTGATTGCCAGCAAATTAGGCCCGTCCTACTTAGGCTTAAGGGGCGTAAATCATGGATCTGGGCTATGCTACGCCGACGGTGCGTTTTACACATCAGCCAGCCCATCCTATGGCGGGGATAGACTCGTTTTGATTGAACCAGAAACAGGAATTGGAACCTTTGTTTCTCCCGAAATTACATACAATGGCGATGATATCATTCCTGGTTCAATCGCGATACGGCAATCCTTTCAGCGAAATCATCATGTCGCACTAAGCAAAAGCACTAATGAGCTGGATATTCGTTTGGATTCCTCCGTCAAAGGAAACATCTACCGGCTTCAAGAAAGTGACGAGCTTGCCAACTGGCACGACATGGAAGAGACTGATCAAACTGCCGATGGAGCCCCAATGTCATGGTTCATTAATTACATGCCTTCAAGTAGTTCCAGCTTCTACCGGATCAGAGCTCTACACGATGTGGAAGCGGATTGATTAAGAAATCGTTACGACTTCTAGGCAATGTTTACGGAATCCGAATTTATCGCTTTTCTTTCTTGTCGCATTCTCAAACAGATCGGCCTATAGACCGATCTGTCCTAGCGTAAAGCCAGTCACTATTACTGAAATTCCCTGTAGAGAGCGGGTTTACCCCGCGATTTTGGGAGTTGTATCTAGGCTAGGTCTTTTGCCTAAAACAACGCCAACTGTTCGTCTTCGTGGCTGGTATTCTCGCCGGACTTTTCCTTTTTCATGCGCTTGCGCAGGAGATTGTGGGAGGAGTCGTCGGCTTCGAGGCGTTCGAGTATCGTCTTGGCGCGGTCGATGACTGTGGTTGGTAGGCCCGCTAGGCGTGCGACTTGAATACCATAAGAACGGTCGGCGGCGCCTTTGATTACTTGGCGCACGAAGATGATTTCGTCGTTCCACTCTTTCACGGCTACTGAGTAGTTCTCTAAACGAGCCTGCGTTTTGGCGAGCTGGGTCAGTTCGTGATAGTGGGTGGCAAAGAGTGTGCGTGGTCCGTTGGCGTCTGCGGGGTGCAGGTGCTCGATCACTGCCCAAGCAATGGAGAGGCCGTCGTAGGTGCTGGTGCCGCGGCCGATTTCGTCGAGAATGACGAGGCTGCGCGGTGTGGCGTTGTTCAAAATGTTGGCGGTCTCGTTCATCTCGACCATGAAGGTCGAGTTGCCGCGGGCGAGTTCGTCACTAGCGCCGACGCGGGAGAAGATGCGATCGACGAGTCCCATGCGGCAGCTCTTCGCGGGCACCCATGCACCGGATTGTGCCATCAACACGATGAGTGCGATTTGGCGAATGTAAGTCGATTTACCAGCCATGTTGGGGCCGGTGATCAGTGCGATCTGTGGGGTGTCGGCATTGACTCCCGAGCTAGAGAGGCTGGTGTCGTTGGGCACGAAGGCATGTGTGCCCGCGAGTCCGAGGCGCTCTTCGCGCATCATTTGCTCGACGACGGGGTGGCGGCCTTGGTCGATGATGAGCTTGTCGGACTTGTCGAGCTTCGGCTGGCAGTAGTCCCACTCGCGGGCGAGTGCGCCCCAACCGACGAGCACGTCGATTTCGGCGAGTGCGGTGGCGGTCTCTTTGAGGGCGTCGGCATGTTCGAGGATGGCCTGAATCAAGCCGTTGAAGAGGGCTTCTTCGCGGGTGATGCTGGTTTCTTCGGCATGCAGGATCTCGCGCTCGCGCTCTTTCAACACTGTCGTGGTGTAGCGCTCGGCGTTTTTCATCGTCTGCTTGCGCACATAGTCGTCGGGGACGAGGGCGACGTTGGCCTTGGTGACTTCGATGAAGTAGCCGAAGGCGCCGTTGAAACGAATACGCAGGTTTTTGATGCCGGTGCGCTCTTGCTCGGACTGTTCGAACTCGGCGAGCCATTGTTGGCTGTCGCGAGTGAGGCTGCGGATACGGTCGAGCTCTTCGTCAAAGTGGTCGCGGATGGTGCCGCCGTCGTCGATCTTGCCTGGCAATTCGTCGGAGAGGCCGCGGTTGAGCAGATCCGAGAGTGGCTCAAAGTCGTGAATGCGCTCAGCGATGGTGGCGACAGGCGTGTCTGGGAATTCGAGCAGCGTGCCTGCAATCGCAGGGAGTGCGGCGAGTGTGTCGCGCACGCCACCGAGCTCGCGCGGGTTGCGCATCCGGTTTTGCAGGCGCCCTAGGATGCGCTCGATGTCGCGAATACCCTTGAGGTGTTTTTGCAACTCAGTTGAAAGTCCCGGTCCGGTGACAAACTCGCCCACGCAGTTTTGGCGGCGGTTGACTTCGTCGAGGTTGAGCTCGGGCGCGCAGAGCCAGCGTTCGAGTAGGCGTGCGCCAGGTGCGGTGACGGTGCCATCCATTGCGGAGAGCAGTGAGCCGTGGCGTGTGTTGGCAGCAGATTTAAAAATCTCTAGATTGCGCAGCGTTGCGGGGTCGAGCAGCAGTGTTTTCTCGGTGCTGTATTCGCTGAGCTTACGCAGGTTTTCTGGTTTAGCACAGAGTGTTTCGGTGGCGTAGTGCACCAGCGCACCAGCGGTGCCGAGCGCTGCGTGATTACGATCGATGCCGAAGCCTTCGAGGTTGAGCACGCCGAGGGTTTCCATCACGGACTGTGCGCCCGCGACTGCGTCGAAGTGGTAGTCGGGGATCTTGGTAACGGCGCGGCCGTCGCACAGATAGGTGAAGAGCTCGTTGAATTTCCCGGCGTCAGGATGGTTGCCCCAGTTCGATGAGGCATTTTCTGGCACGATGATTTCGCGTGGGTCGACGCCTTCGAAGGCGGCAAACAAATTTTCAGGGCGTGTCTCTGAAGCGACGACGAACTCGCCGGTGGTCAAATCAAGCCATGAGGCATGGAGTTTTTTCTTTTCAAGTGAGAGCGCCAACAGGAAATGATTACGCTGCGCGTCGATCTGCGTGTCGGCCAGTCGTGTGCCAGGCGTGATGATGCGGGTGAGCGCACGTTTAACGAGTTTGCCAGGTTGCGGTGTCTCAACTTGGTCGACGATGGCGACTTTTACGCCCTGATCGAGGAGCTTCTGAATGTAGGTCTCTGAGGCGTGAAAAGGGATGCCCGCCATCGGCATGCCGTGGCGGTGGGTCAGTGTGATGCCGAGGAGTTGCGCGCCGCGTTCGGCATCTTGTAGAAAAATCTCATAGAAATCCCCAAGGCGAAACATGAGTAATGTATCATCTGCAAGCTGGCCACGAATCTCGTGCCATTGCTGCATCATTGGGGTAATTTTCTTTGGTTTTTCGGCTGCCATAGGTGGGTCTCTGAGTTGAACCCACGAATGAACACGAATTCACACGAATCAAAAGCGTATTCTCAACTGAGGTCGGAATTTGTGATGATTTGTGTGACGTGCGTCGTATTTGTCGCTTTCTGACGTAGGGGCTTTGCTGTGCGAAGACCGCGCAAAGGCGAGAAGCACACGAAGTTTCGTGATGCCTCCTATGTCCGAAAGGGGCGTTTTGTAGCGGAATCCGCGAAGCGGTTTCGATCTGTGCGGTGGCTTGGGTTGTGCGGTCGAAATGGCATTCGCCAGTCCGCTACGAATGCAGGGGGAATGTCTGATGTAGCGGAGTCCGTGAAGCGGTTCCGACCTGTGCGCGGGCTTGGTCTGTGCGGCTTCAGGCATGCGCGGTATCTCTGAGTCTCATGTTTGAATCGCAATTCTTGAGTGGGCTTAGGTTCAGCATTTGGCGAATGGATTGACCACTTTGACGCCGCCATATTGTTGACCTGTGTTGAGATCCTCGGAGTAGAGTGTTTGACAACCTGCGATCTCTGCGGCTGCGAGGATCATGCTATCCCAGTGGCTAAGCATATAATTACCTTGCAGATGGCGTGCTTTGAGGAAGCAGTCGATAGTCAGCGAATGCACGGTTAGCTGGAGCCAGGCTTCGATCCAACGAACTTCATCCTTTAGGCTGAGGTTAAGCTTCTTTGGGTGCCGTGCATTCACGGTGAACTCATTGAGCACTTGAACTGAAATATGTAACTTAGGTTGGAGTAGGAGTTCGCGTGCAATTTGTGTTTTGCGTGGAGTGGGAGCTGCTCGGTCAGCCGCGTAGATCAATACATTGGTGTCAACGAATGCGCTCATCGTAAATCTCATCGCGTTTTAAGGGAGTCACAGGCTTGGCGTTATAGTCTGCTTGCGATTCGGCAAGTGTGTAGAGTGCCTCCAGTGCCTCTGTTCGGGGATTTTCGTGACTGTCGTTTGCGCTTGCCTGGTTGTTTAAAAAGTCGCGCACCATTGCGCTGACTGAGGTGCCTTGTTCGGCGGCGCGTATGCGAGCTTTCCGATAGGTCGCATCGTCCACTTTTAATGTGATGTTCTTCATACAGTTGCACAGTAACTGTGTAACTGTGCAGGTCAAGTTAGTTTAGAGAAATGCTCCGTGGCATGGCAGGGTGCCTGCGCTTTCGGGGATCTATCTCTTTGGCCGCCCAGTCGGCGCTTTGGCGCTTGGATCGTAGTCGGGATTGGGTGTCGGCAGGCTGGCGTCGATTGCTTTGAGGCGATCGTGCAGCAAGTTGATCATCTCTTGGGTTTTGTCGGGCATACTCTTGGAGAGATCCTTCGTTTCGCCTAGGTCGTCTTTCAAATTAAAGAGTTGGATGCTTTGGCTTTCCCAATCGTAGAGGACTTTGTAGTCGCCAAGGATGAGAGCGGATTGTGGTTTCTGCTTAGGACCTTGGCCGTAGTGTGGGTAGTGAAAGAGGTGGGAGCGTGCATTGAGTGTGCTTTGCTTGCCGGCGAGTAGGCTGGCGAGTGAGACGCCTTCGAGGTCAGTCGGAATGGTAGTGCCTGCCCACTCGCAGAAGGTCGGGTAGAGGTCGCAACCAGTAATGCTTTCCCGCGAAATCGAGCCTGCTGCGATGCCTGGGCCTTCGGCGAAAAAGGGAATGCGGATGCCGCCTTCGAGGAGGCTGCCTTTGCCAGCATTTAGCGGGCCGTCGGAGCCTCGGCGTGGGCCGCCGCCGGTTCCGCCGTTGTCGGACATGACAATGAGGTAGGTGTTGTCGGCGATACCGAGTGCTTCGATCTCGGCGCGGAGCTGACCAATGCTGTCGTCGATGTCGTAGGTCATGGCAGCGAGTCCGGCGGCGTCGTTTTTACCGCGAGAGGGCACCTCTTTAAACCGCTCTTTGCTGGATGCACGGGCTTCGACGGGTGAGTGCACAGCGTAGTGAGAGAGTTGTAGATAGAAGGGCGTGTCTGATTGACTCTGCTGCTCCATGAAATCGAAGGCGCGTTGATTGATTCCGAAGATGTCTTTGGGGTTTTCAGGGCTGCTGTCTGGCGGCTCGTTACCTGTCGATCCGTCGTGCACATCGTAGCCGTATGCTTCTGGGCCAGTGCGTCCGATGTGCCATTTGCCTAAATGTGCGGTGGCGTAGCCAGCGGATTTCAGTGACTTGGCGATCGTATCGAGATCGGTGGAGAGCGAGCTATCTTTTGAGCCGCCGGCCAGTTTCTGATAGTCTTGTGTGCGTCCACCACCTCCGGGCGTTGTCATTTGAACTTCGGCAGGTGTTTTACCGGTCAAGATGCCGGCGCGACTCGGGGAGCACATCGGCCCGGGCGCATAGGCGTTGGTGAAACGCATGCCGGCATCGGCAAGCTTTTCGAGCTGTGGTGTTTGGTAGATGCTACTCTTCGAGGAGGGCAGGTTCGGATCGATTTGCACTGAGGTGCCGGACCAGCCCATGTCGTCAATGAGCACGAAGACGATGTTCGGCTGTGCTGCATCTAAATAAGAAAACAGGGCGAGTAGGCAGCAAATGAGGGGTCGTTTCATGGTGTTGTTAACGCGTGGGAGTCTCGGAAGTTGCAAAATGTCCCTGTGTTAAGGCAATGCGACGCCGATTCGATAGAAGCAACGGTCGGCCGGCGCTGAGGAATCGACTAAATTATCGAGGCCACCGCTACCGAAAATATCGATTTGATCGGTGACGGTCTCCCACGATTCCTCACCCAAGTCAGTGGAGCGCCAGAGGGTATAGATGCGTTCTGCGGATGAGTCGAAGAACACTGTGAAAGTTGTTTCATCAACGACACCTTCGGCGGTGAAGCGTGAGTCCGGGTCGTTTGGATCGGTGTCGGCCATGTATTCGCACCAGTTGTCGCAGTTGTCTCCGTCTGGATCGGCGCTAGCCTCCGAGTCGGAATCGGTGGTGGTGCCGTCGCCTCCGAAGTGTTCGCTGCGCCAGGCATCACTGATCCCGTCGCCGACACTGTCCACGGGCGCTTGCACCGTGCGGACGAGGCGGACGTGGTTAAACACGCGTTGAACATCGCCTTGCGGGCCGTGACCGGAGCTCGGATAATCGGCCGCATCGCCAGTTTTAGGATCGCTGCGCTGACACCCCGCACCGTGGACGTCGATGATGGTGACGCCTTCGTCCATGGTTCCTGTTCCACGTCCGAAGCACACATACGATCCTGCAGACGCATCGTCGGTATAGGTCAGGTGTGTCGTGCCGGTCCAATACCACGGGTAATCGGCATCACCGGCCATGTTGGTGATTTGCGTGGCTGAAAAAACGGGATCGATCGCGGCGGACGCGGTTGTGCTGGGTGAACGTGTGTAGTCCAGCAGACTTTGAAGCTCCTTGGTATTGGGCAATCTCCAGTCGCTGTGCTCGGCCAACTCGGAGGCTTCGGCATAGCTCAGAGCGTCGCTCCAATCCATGCCGCTGCCGTCGTCGGCCTGCGCCCACATCAGTCCCGTGGCATGGTCTGTGACAGTGCCGTCACCGTTGTCGGCGAAGTTATTGGTGCCATAGGCGGGGTTTCCACGGCAATAATAGACGTAATAGAGTTTACCTGTTTGCGTGGGATAACCTTTGATGCGCCCGTCAATGAGATTGAGGCCGAACACCGCCTCCTGGTTGCCCATCACTTGATCGACATAGATTGTGGTGGTGGCGAATTGGCCATCAATGATCCGATCGCCTGCATCGAGGTCGCCGGGGCCAATTTCAAAATAATTCGTGTCAATAAAGGGATAGAGATCGGTCGCATCGGTTGCCGTGGGCGACGGATCCTTGCCGCGAAAATCCATGAGTGAATAGAGTTCCTTGATGGAGGGGAGTCTCCAGTCGGAGTAGCCACCGTAGGTGCTAGCGTTGATGGTGGCAGCATAGGCGACGGAATCGCTTTGGCTCAGCTTGTCATCGTAGTTGAGCAAGCCATCGTCGTTAATATCGTGCGAGCGTGTCCAGGTCAGTCCCGTGTTGTAATCATAAACGGTGAGACCGTCGGCGCTGATTTCGTATTTTGGTTGGTTGCCGCCATGGGTGGCATCCTGCCCGTAAAATTCATCACCGATGCCGGGCTCTGTGATCTCGGCACTGTCATTATAGAATCCATCCTGCCCAGTATCGACGATCGTGTAGGCCGTCGTGGGCAGTGCGAGCTCGGTGCTTTCAAATCCTGTAAAGTCGGGGGTGTAGCGCTCGAAGCGAAACATACTGCCACTGCTAGTGGTGTCCCAGACCAAGTCGCCTGCGGAGGTGACTTCGAAGGCATATTTTTCAGGGCCTTCGCAAATGAGCGTATTTCCATTTGGCAAGCGCTGCGCACCGGAAATATTGGCCCCATAAAAATCGGTTGGCACCGCATTCGTGTAGCTCCAAGTCGGTGCGAGTGGCAGGCCTGCGGTATAACTGCCATCGGCTGCGACTGGAGGGGTGATTTCATCGACAGAGGAGTAATCGCCATCGCTGCGTCCCTGGCCGTTGTTGAAAATCAGAATATTACCTGCGCCTGGCAAATGAGCTTCAATCCACTTCGCGTCGTGCTGCAGGAAGAGTTGCTGATCGTCTGCGTCGCCAGAGTCGTAGGCCGCAGGGTTGCCCCAGCGGTAAAGCAAATCGCCCGCCGAACCGGCAGCCTCTGCGGTGGTGGTGTTATGATCGATGATCCAGATTTCGCTGAAGTTGTGAACACTCAGAAGGATCTGATCGAGTTCCGCGTTGTAGTCGATGGAGTTGATGTGGTGCCAATCTGCGATGCCATTCAGAGTGTAGTTGAGGTCGATCTTCTCTGGATGGTCGGCCACGGTGCCGTAGTTGTCCGCAGATGCATCGTAATCCTGAACCAAGTGATCCCACGCGTGCCATTCCCAGACGATGGTGCCTCCAGTGCTGCCGATCGGTGCCACTTCAATAATCGAGTCAGGCCAGAGTTCGCCTTCGCTGATCAGGCTCGGGTCGCGCCCAGCCGCCACGGCCTCGACTTGCGTCTTCAGCTCCCATGCAATGATCAAAATATTACCGTTCGGCAGCACTTCGACATCGTGATGCTGACGATGAGTAGACGTGTCGTAGTCGTATTCCCAAATCAAATTGCCCTCCCAGTCGTATTGTTCCACTCGTCCGCCTGTGCCGCCGGTATCGAAGTCGGTGCTGCCAGTATTGGCCGTGCGCATCAGTGTGCCGTCTTCAAGTAGATAGACCGCGTTGCCGGGATTGTAGCTGCTGGTCCATGTGTTGACGATATTCTCGTCATTATCCATCAGATAGGTGCTCTTCGAATTGAGCGTGCTCAGGAGATTATAGCCCGACGATGGTGGGCCGTTGGGGTATGAGTCATCCTCGGCGGGTGCGTCGCCCACAGTAAACCCAGCGGTTTTAGTGAGTGTCGGTCCCGAGAAGATAACGGCCACATCTTTTGAGCCCTCAGTCTCATCGGCTGGAATGTCGAACACCGCTGTCACCGTATCAAAGCTTACCCGCGTGATCGATGTTCCGGAGATCGTGCCGATAGTGACGCTAGTAGGCGTTTGACCCACCGGTGGCGTCGGCGGCGTCGAGTCTGGCAGCGTAAAGGTCACGGTTAGGCCTGTTGTGCCAGGATCCGCTTGATCGGGGCTGACCTCCGTGACGATCGTCTGCGCGAAGAGGTTACCAGCTGCGAGAATGAGGATGAGAGCGAGTGCTTTTTTCATAGTTCCCGAAGGTGGCTAAAGAATCTTGTAAATGTGGTGTCGCCGAATGGGTTGTTTTACTGTCTGCGCTGGCTAGAGGGTGGACCTGTGGGGGCTTCGTCTGTGGTGATGAAGCCATCGCCGTTCTTGTCGAGATGGTCGAAGTGCTGCTCGGGGCCGCGGAATTCATCTTTGGCGACTTTGCCGTCATTATTTTTATCCTCACGTGACATAAAGCCTTTGTTTGAGCTGTCACCCCGCTTCGGTTGTTGCTTCGGTTCGTTGTTAGGGGACTGTCGGCGTGCGGATGCCTTTGGTTGCTCGACCTTTGGACTCTCTGTAGAAATTTCAACATTTCCTCCGCGCACACAGCGCACCATGTTCTCGATACGGATCACGTCGCCTTGAGGGCCGCGTCCTTCGGGGAAGCGCGAAGCGTCGCCGACTTTTGGATCGCTACGCTGTGAGCCTGCGCCGTGGACATCCAGTAGTGTTTTACTCTCAGATTTGGAGCGACGATCAGCCATCCAACCGAGTGAGCGGCCGAAGGCAAAGTAAACAGCGGTATCGGCACCGCGCGTGCTGATATGGGTGGTGCTCGTCCAGTATTGAGCGAAATCTTTTTTTCCGCCTTCATTCTGAATGACGGTCGCCTCAAAGATCGGGTCGATCGCCGCCGAGTCGGTGGTGTCGGGTGATCGGGTGTAGTCGATAATACTCTGAAGTTCCTTAGCGTTGGGCAGGCGCCAGTCCGAGTGACCTGCGAGTTCGAGGTCTTCGGCATATTCGAGCGCGGTTGGCCAATCCATACCTGTGGTGCTGTCGGCCTGCATCCAAGTGAGTCCCGTCGCACTATCGGTGATGGTGCCGTCGCCGTTGTCTTTGAATTGATTGACGCCGTAGTCGGGATTGTTGCGCACGTAGAGCACATAAAAGGTTTTCTCCCCTCGGCCGCGTGGGTCTTCAATGCCATAGCCTTTAATTCGTCCGTCGGCAAAGTTCACTCCAAACATGGTTTCGGCGCCGCGCATGGTGGTGCTGACATATTTCGTTGAGGTGGCAAATTGTGAATCGATGATGCGATCGCCATCTTCTTCTTTTCCGTAGGTGAACTTGAAGATGCTGTCATCAATGAACGGCTTGAGGTTGGAGGTGTCGCTACTCTGTGGGTCGGGGTCGGTGCCGTTGAGCTGGATCAGTGAATAGAGCTCTTTGATGGTTGGCAGACGCCAATCGGTGTGGCCACCGACTTTACACTTGGAAGCACCCTTGCTGGCTGCGGTGAAAGTCATCTTTTTGCCTGGGTCTTGCGTCCACATTAGGCCGGTTACCTTGTCCGAGACTGTTCCGTCGCCGTTGTCTTTGTAAGACGGTTGGGCTCCAGCATATTGTGCGTCTTGCCCATAGAATGGATCGCCTAGGGTAGGATAGCTGATTTCGTTGCGTTCGCCGTAAGCTCGGTTTTGCGCGGTATCAACAATGGGGTAAGTCAGGTTGTCTGCGGCATTTAAGGTCTGTAGTGCGCAGAGAAGGGTGCAGAGGGTTCGTAAGGTCATAAGCTTGTTAACGTCTTAATTCCGTGAAAGTTGCAGGAAAGTAGAAGCGTGCTTCCAGCCGCTTGCTTATGTTGCTACCCCCAAGAATTGTGACTTTTGATAATGGGGAAGGATCTGTGTTTGAGCAACCTCTCCTTGCGGCTCCATCGGGTTTGGGAGACGTTATGGAGCTTCGTGTGCCTGTGGCCTATCCGCGGTCTTCGCGAAGCAAAGCCCCTACGATGCACTGATTGTTCGTGCAATTCGTGGGCAGATTCATTCTGTAGTTCCTTTGTATGCCACCAGTTAAGCTCAATTCTCTTCGTTTCGAAAATCCTAAGGCACCCGCATTGGTCATCTTGCATGGCTTGTTGGGCGGCTCGCGCAATTGGACGACGATCGGTAAGGCGCTGAAAGATCGCTTTGATGTGCACATCTTGGATCTGCGTAATCATGGCGGTTCGCCACACACAAATAATATGCGCTGGTCGGAGCTGACGTCTGACCTGTCCGCTTATTTGCGAGCCAATGATTTGATGGATGTGGTGCTGATGGGACATAGCCTCGGCGGCAAGATCGCGATGAAGTTTGCCTGTGATCACCCAGCGGTGGTGAAGAAGTTGGTCATCGTAGATATCGCTGCGAAGTCGTATCCTCCGTATCACGACAATGAATTTCGTGCGATGAAGCGTGTGCCTGCCGGTGCATTCACGAATCGCCGTGAAGCCGAAGAGGTGCTCAAGCAAAACATTCCGGACTGGGGGCTACGCCAGTTTATCATGACCAACCTCGTGCGCGGTGAGTTTGGCCTCGAGTGGCAGTGTAATCTTGAAGTGCTGCACAGTAGTTTGCCAATCATCCGCCAGAACTCGCTCAGTGGGCTGGATAATTTCAATAAGCCGACACTCCTGATCGCAGGTGGAAAGTCTGACTTTATCAAAGACGGCGACGTCAAAGAAATGAAGCAGTGGCTACCTCAAGTGAAGCTCGTGACACTACCGAAGGCAGGGCACAACGTGCACGTCGACGACCGTCAGGGCTTTATTGAAGCGCTGAAGAAGTGGGCGTAGGAGCGTTGTTCGTTGATTGTTGTTCGTTGAATGTTGCGCGTTGCGCGTTGTTGGTTACAGCTACCAACCACTAACTTTTAACGAACAACGTTTTACTCACCAACATGACTACCCGCTCACAGTCCGAGGCCGATGCAGTGGCCGCCGCCGGTTTTTCCGAAGTTTACCAACCGGTAAAATCTTACCTGGATGATCTTGATGTCTTCCTGCAGTCGCAGGTGGAGCAGCTCGAGCCGGAAGTGCAGGAGCATGTGCGCTATGTGTTCGGTCACAGTGGCAAGCGCTTGCGCCCTATGCTCGTGGCTTACAGTGGCTGGCAGGGGCCGGCGGAAAACGCTGCGGCGGATCTGGTGACGCTGGGCTCGGTCATCGAGCTCGTGCATTTGGCAACGCTGGTGCACGACGATATTTTAGATGAAGCAGATACACGTCACCGACAGGAGACAGCTGCTAAAAAATACGGCCCAGCGGCTGCGGTATTGATCGGGGATGTGCTGTTTTCGCATGCGCTCAAGTTGGCGTCTGAGTTCGAGACCAACGAAGTCTGCCGCACGGTTGCACATGCGACGTCGCGCGTGTGTGCCGGTGAAATCGCCCAGACCTACCAACGCGGCGAGGTGAACTACAGTCGTGAGTTTTACTTTCGTGTGATTCAGCTCAAGACGGCTGAGCTCTTTGAAGTGTCGTGCCGTTTGGGTGCGAAGATTGCGGGGTATTCGGATGCGTTCAGCGAAGCTGCCGGCTTGTTCGGACGTCACGTGGGCATTGCGTATCAAATCTTTGACGATCTGGTAGATCTGTATGCCGACGAATCGATGATCGGCAAGACGCTCGGCACCGACCTCGATAAGGGCAAGTTCACACTGCCGCTCTTGTTGCTGCTTGAGAAATTACCTGAAGACGAGCGCGACAGCTTGATGGCACGCTTCAAGGCGGGCGACAAGACGGTGTCGGCTGACTTCACGTCACGCCTGCACGACTTTCCGATTTTTGACGAAGTGGTTGCTACCTTTGAAGGCGAGCTGGCGAAAGCAACGGATGCCGTGGCACCGTTCAGCGAGTTAGCACCCGTCGGTGCGATGCAGAAGATTGCGGAGTTGGTTCGGGCACAGTTGGGGCGGATTCAGTAAGGATCCTGGGCGAGGGTAGGGGCTTTGCTCGCGAAGACCGCGCAAAGGCCATAACCGTAAGAAGTTTGTTATGTTTCGAACGCTCGCGGGTGCCGCAAGCAGCACCCCTACACATTAGAGTTAATCATGAAATACACTGAGTTTAGAGATGCCATCGTAGCTGATTTGAAGGCAGATCCAGTTGGCAAGACTTGGAAAGAGCTAAAGCGTGATTTGAATTTGTCTTATCAACAGCCTTGTCCGGAGTGGATCGCACGGCTTGAAGTTGAGATCGGGTTGGAGCGTAGAGAGAAGCGAGGCAATGCTCTCGTCTGGAAATTAGTGGAGGCTTAAACATGGAATCTGAAACGATGAATGTCCTCTTTGTCTGCTCCATGAATCAGTGGCGCAGTCCGACTGCGGAAAAGCTCTACAGTAAGGTGCCTTTGATGAATGTCCGCTCTGCTGGCACGAGCTCAAAGGCACGTCGGCATGTTTCGCTCAAGGATTTACAGTGGGCGGATCTGGTGATCGTGATGGAATCGAAGCACAAGCAACAACTTGCCGCGGAGTATCGGCAAGCGTTGCGTGGCTGCGAGGTGCATGTCCTCGAGATTGAAGACCGCTACAAGTTTATGGATCCGGAACTGGTCGAGGAGCTGAAGTATGCGATCGATCCGATTCTGTAGTCCAGATCATCAAATGATCCACGAATCGCGTCCTCTATTCGCGGAAATTCGCGCGATTCGTAGTTGAAAAATGCAGAGCAACTGCACCGAACCGATGTATTCTAACTACGAATCCCACGAATCTACGCGAATGATTAATATCCTGAAGCCTCGCTCCTACGTTTCAGCTTAGAACTCGATGCGGCTGCCCATGGTGAAGTTGATCCCAGGCAGTGGTGCCTCGTCTTTGAGGTAGGACGTGCTGTAGCGAATTTCTTCATCGAGCAGGTTTTCTCCGCGGACAAAGAAGACGGCTGCGATGTTGTTTTTGAATTCGACGCGGCGGCTGAGGTCGACGTTGAGCTGGGTGTAGCCGTCGGTCTCGGTTTCATTATCTGCGACATTGTTTTGCTTGAAGGCATAGCGTAGTTCGATGCCAGCATCCCATAGTCCATGAGTCATTCCTAGTCTAGAGCCGACACGTAGTGGCGGGGTGCGTGGTAGGTCATCGTCGTCATCGTCGTTGAGTGCGCGCACGTAATCACTCATCAGGCTCAGCACGACGGAGCTCTCTGATGATTCAAATAGGGTGGTGTCAACGCTTGTTTCAAAGCCGTAGAATTGTGCATCGACGGCAACGAATTGATAGGTGTCGAGGTGATCGGTCTCGTAGCCGAGGTCTTCCGCAAATATATAATCGTCGAAGTAGGTGTAGAACACCGAGAACTCTGCCTTCCATCGATCTTGCCGCGTTAAGTAGGTTAGGTCGATTCCATAGGCGGTCTCTTGTTCAAGATCCGTATCGCCGATTTCGTATTGCTGAGTGGCCAGGTGTGGTCCGTCGGCATAGAGCTCTGTCGAGTTCGGGTTGCGCTGAGAGCGTTGTAACACCAAAGAGAGTTCATTGCTCGGGTTAATCTGCCAAGTGGCTGCAATCGCTACGCTGAGCGCGAGGTCGTCGTAGTCATCATGGACGCCTTTCGCGGTAATGTCGGAGCGCTCAACGCGGCCTCCAAATTCGTAGCGCATGACATCGCCATGAATGTGCTCACTGAAGAAGAGGGCCTGTGTCTTCGTGGTTGCTGGAGGCGTGAAGGCTTCTTCGCCCTTCGCTGAAAAATCGGTATCTGATAATTGAATACCGATCATACCTTCATCGATGATGGACCATGGGCTATGCACTGCTTCGGTGCGGAGCTCCCAACCTTCGTTTTCGAATTTTGTGCCGACCTCTGAACCTTCAATTTCTTTGTGCTGATAATCGGTGTAACCGAGTCGCACACGAAGGGCCTCGATACCTTCGAATGGCTCAGCGACCTCAAAGTCCATATCGTATTGATCGCTGTCGAGATCGATGTGCACGTTCTCATCATCATCGTGATGTCCTCCTCCTCCGTGGTCATGGTGTTCGTGCCCAGGCACGCCATACTTCGAGTCGTAGTGTGAATAGGCAAAGCCGATGCGGCTGGTCTCACCAAAGAACCAGCTGCCGCCGATTGAATAAGACTCGGATTCGAAAAAGCTGTTGTCGAGTGTGTCGCCTTCGCCGTCTTCCTGAGCATCGCTGGGGATCTCGTAGTCGTCGTCATTACGCTTGAGACCGGTGACTGAGACCGCCCAGTCGCCTTCACCCACGGTGGCGTAGCCTAGGTAGGTGTCGCCGTCGGACACGGTGCTGTGGCGCGCTTCGACGGCTCCTTCGATGTTCTTGTCAGGATCTAAGCGCTCGCGTGGCATCTCCTTACCGATGACGTTGACTGCGCCGCCAATCGCGGAGCTGCCATAAAGTAAGGTCGAGGGACCGCGTAGGATTTCGACACTGTCGGTGAGCAGTGGCTCGATCGTCGTGCCGTGGTCGGGGCTAATGCTGGAGGCATCGAGTGATTCGATGCCGGAGTTGAGGATACGCACGCGCGGGCCGTCAAAGCCGCGGAGGATGGGCCGGCTGGCACCGCTGCTAAATGCGCTGGTGCTGACGCCGGGTTGCCAATCGAGTGCGCTGGCAAGTGTGCCGCCAGTATCGCGTTGCAGTGTTTGCTCATCGATTACACTAACGGGTGCCGCATAGTCCTCGAGGGGATTGATACTTGAACCGGAGAAGACGACATAGTCCTCGAGTTCGTAGGTGGTTTCAGTGTCTTCGGCGTTCGCCGAGTAAAAGAGTGTTGTGGCGCATAGCAAAGCGCCACTTTTGATAAAAAAGTGATTCATTAATTGGACTGTAAAAGTTGTTACGCGTCACCGCATCGAGCGGTGACAGAGTGGTTTTAAACAACGATTAGAGTCGGGGGGCCTCGTGCAGAGTAAGGGAGGCTGGGGTGCTCATACCGGATGGATTCCTGATGGATCGATAGGACGGCAAGCAGTGAATCGCCGAGCTGTGGTAGTTCGACTGGTATGGAAAGCGTGGCTCCGGAGTGGAGGAGCGTAACGGCGCAGTAATGGTCACCGGACTCTTCGGATGACTTCGAATGCTCAGGGGCATGGTCGTGGTCATCGTGATGATGTTCGCATCCGGCGTCTGCGTGTAACCAGCTGTGCAACGTCGGGCTCGCACTGGCGAATGAGAGTAGCAATACCAGCATCGCCAACGCAGCTGAAATCGCTTGGTAGCGGTATCCTGCTGGGGTTTGTCTGTTTTGCTGGAAGTGTGTGCGCACGACTTTTGAGTATGGAGTCGATTGATTCTGTCAACGGGTTTGCTAAGGAAAACTTAGAGTCGCAGTGTTGTGTCTGTGTTTATTGGGTGGGGTAATACTATCCTTTGACATTTTCTGGTAGTATGTAGCCATCGAAGGGAAGACGACTGTGAATACTTTTCAGCTGTATTTGTTAACCGCCCGCTACGCTAGAGATCGCAGAGCACGCTGAGAGCTGACGCAGAGCATTTCACGCAGCCCTCCCCATCTCCTCGGCGCACTCAGCGATCTCTGCGGTTAAACCTTTTTACCAGTTTTAGTCGCATGTTGGTATCAGGCCGATGAGTTGAAGGTTTCGGACCGTAGCTGTGTGCTTTAGCCGCAGTTCTTTGCTGAGGCTCGGCACGCGGGCTAAAGCACCGCGCTACGGCTGACAGTAGCTACGGCTTCTAGCCGTTTTGCCTTTGGGTATGCAACGCGGCAGGATGCCGCGACTACTGTGTTAAGTTGGGAGGGATGGCCTCCGCTGCCTGCTGCGTTCTACGCTGCCGTCAGCCGAGCCTTAGCACCGATAATGAGCACTTGCACACTGAGCGGACGAGGATCGTCCCTCCCGCTATTACGCCTGCTCCGCTTCCCACGCCTTACGGCGTTCATCAGAGAAGCCGGCAATGCGGCCTTCGTCGAAGTCGATCATGTCCATGACGCTGTCGACGACGCCGATCATTTCGGGATGTCCCATATTGGTGAGCGATTCGGCTAAGAATTCGCGGCCCATTTCAGTTTGTCCCTTGTGGGTGACTTCGCGGTTCCACTCCACAGCGTTGAGATTTTCGGGGAAGAATTCACCGAGCAGTCGGTCGAGTTCGATCTCGTCCTCGCCAGCGGCTTCGACGGCAGCAAGCACTTGCTTCGGGTCGATGCCGAGGTGCATAGAAAGGAAGCGGTCAAAGCCACGGCAGAAGTTTTTCTGATAGGACTTTGGCAATTCGCCAGCGAGGTGTTTGCGGCACTTGGCGATGAAGCGCGGCAAGTGAAGTAGCCCGCAGGGGTGGGCTTCGAAAGGAGAGGGCAGGTCGAAGCAAATTTCGCCTGTGGGTCCGAGATCTTGGTCAGTCATGGCGCGGAGCTTGAACGTCGAACTTCAAACTTCCAACTCTGAACATCGAACTTTTATCGTTCTGATTCCTCGGAGCTAGGTGTGGTGTTCGTTACTTTAGCCGCTTCAACAGGAATGTGCACTTCGGCGCGTTTCAGGAATCCTATGGTAAAGGGGCCGTTCCAGTAGATCCCGCGTGCAGCACCTGTTGCGATCCATTGGTCTTGCTCGGATAGCCACGTGAGTAATTCGGCTTTGGCTGCTTCGAAATTCTTTGCGCTGTAACTACCGCGCACTCCGAGGCTGAGCACGGTGCGTTCGGGCAGTTCGGTGACTTGCACGCGCTCTGTATCAGAGAGTTCGCTGTCATTGTAGTCTGCTCCGAGGTAGAAATACATAATGCCGGGCTCGATTTCGGCTTCGACGGGGATCGTCATCGCGATGTCGTTGTCTTGAATATAGCGAAAGAGCGGGCGAAACAGGCCGTTGTTTTCTTGGAAGTAATTGCCTTCGCCGTGCGTGGCAATGAGTCGAGCAGCAGGGAGTGTTTTGACTTCGATGGTGCCGACAGGCGTTTTGTCGAAGGCGCTTTCGTAGGCGGACATAATGTGGAGTGGTAGTAGGCAGATGCAGAGAGCGAGGAGTATTTTCATACTAAAATATCTGTGTTTGCTGCTTTGACCTTACAGGGAGGTTTGGCGGTCGCGCGCATCATATTTTGTGAAAAGTGACATGCCTCATACGAACCTGTTGTATGTGGGGGTTACTCGGGGAGGGACGGCCTCCGCGTTTGCCGCGTTCTACGCTGCCGTCAGCCGAGCCTCAGCACAGAACCAAAGCACTCAACCAAAGCACCAGCACACCGCAAGACGAGGCGGAGCTCGTCCCTCCCCAATGGATTGAGCTAGAAATCACAATTCTCGATGAGCGGCAGTATGGCTGAACTGTCAGCGTTGAAGTCGGGACGGCTTTCTGTGCATTCCGCCGTTGCCAGCGCGGCAGAACTGGCGTGAATTTGTGGGCATGGAATTGATGGTTGCACTTGTGGTTGGAGTTTTAGTGGGCGCAGGTCTAGTATTTGTATTGTTGCGGAGTG
This sequence comes from Lentimonas sp. CC4, assembly GCF_902728235.1. Lineage (NCBI taxonomy): Bacteria > Pseudomonadati > Verrucomicrobiota > Lentimonas > Lentimonas sp. CC4. Next base: position 1,010,267 of record NZ_CACVBO010000001.1, on the reverse strand, counting down.
GTTTTCAGCGTTCGGAGTCGGCCGCGGATGCCGCACAGGACGAGTTACAGGCTTTGCGTGCGGAATGCTCGTCCGTTCGGGAAGCGCTTGCTCGAACGGAGGCTCAGTATGACGCTGAACTTAAGGCGGCGGCTGAAAAGCTGGCTCTTTTGGAAGAGGCGAAGGCGAATCTGCAAGATAGTTTCAAGGCGCTCTCTTCGGAGGCGCTTTCTAAAAACAACGAATCCTTTCTGAATTTGGCTAAGACCACACTTGAGAAATATCAGGAAGGCGCGAAGAGTGATTTGGCGAAACGTCAGGAGGCGATCAACAAAACGGTGGAGCCTGTCGGCGAGGCGCTTAAAGTATTTAATGAGCGGGTGGCGAAGATCGAGCAGCGTCGCACCGAAACGGATGCGAGTTTGCAGCAGCAGCTCAAGCATTTGGCTGAGTCGCAGGTGCAACTCAGCCGCACGACGGGCAGTCTGGTGCAGGCCTTGCGTGCACCGCAAGTGCGTGGGCAGTGGGGGGAGATGCAGCTGCGCCGCACGGTCGAGATGGCGGGCATGATCAACTATTGCGATTTTGAAGAGCAGGCCTCGGTTGAGACCGATGAGGGGCAACGCCAACGCCCTGACATGCTGATTCGCTTGCCCAACGAGCGCGTAGTGGTGGTGGACTCGAAAGTGCCGCTCGCTGCGTATCTCGATGCGCTACAATCGGAAGATCCGGATGTTCAGAAAGAGCGAATGGTGGCACACGCACGTCACATTCGTGAGCATATCAAAGGCCTGTCGGCGAAGTCGTATTGGACGCAGTTCGACAACGCGCCCGAGTTTGTGGTGCTGTTTATTCCGAACGAAACGATCTTTAGCGCCGCTCTAGAGCAAGACCCGCAGCTGATCGAACTAGGCGTGTTGAACAAGGTGATCCTTGCGACGCCGACCACACTGATCGCCTTGCTCAAAGCCATCGCCTACGGCTGGCAACAAGAGGCCGTGGCTCGTGAGGCCAAGGAGATCGCTGCGCTCGGCAAAGAGCTCTATGAGCGCATCGGCGTGGTGGCGGGGCATTTTGCTAAGGTAGGTAAAAGCCTCGGGCAGTCAGTCGACCACTACAACAAGGCGGTCAACTCCGTGGAAAGTCGCCTGTTGGTGACCGCGAAGAAGTTTGAGGCGCTGGATAGTGCGTCGGCAGATGCACTGCCGGAAGTGAAAGGTATCGAGAAGTTGCCAGCGTTGCCGAAGGAAGTGGCACCGGTTGACGAATAGTGGACGGATCATGGGGAGAAGCGTTGATCCCCGTCATCTCTCGCTTCTCAACAACAATACAACCATATTGTTGTGTCACTTATATACTGTTTCAGCGACTGATTAGTTTGATGTGTTTATGAAACTGTAAAACATAAGCATATCGGGTTGACGTGTCGTTTGCATCGACACATGTTTTAGACGTGTCGATGTAATTCTATTTTATAATCATGTCTTGTGATCCTAATGTTCCCTTTAATGATTTGCCGCCGCTTCCGCCCGCTCTGGAGTTGGAAACGACGCGTGTGCTGAAGCAGTGTATACGTTCGCGTGCTGTGCTGGCTGAGTTGGAGCAGGCTGGCGACTTTTTGCCTAATAAGGCTTTGTTGATCAACATAATGCCTTTGTTGGAGGCGCGAGCTAGTTCTGAGATCGAGAACATCGTGACGACGACGGACCAATTGTTTCGTGGTTCTTTGCTTGAGCAAGCGACTGATTCTGCAACGAAGGAGGCTCTAAATTATCGTCAGTCCTTATACGAGGGATTTCAGAGTTTGGCGTCACGACCACTGTGCACTGCAACTGCTGAGTTGGTTTGCTCGGTAATCAAAGGCAAGGAAATGGCGGTGCGTAAGTTACCGGGCACGGCGCTCGGCAATGATGCGACTGGCACGATTGTCTATACACCCCCAGTGGGTGAGGATGTGATTCGAGATAAATTGAGCAATTGGGAGCATTTTGTTAATCTGCCTACAGATTTAGATCCTTTGGTGGTGATGGCGGTGGCTCACTATCAGTTCGAAGCGATTCATCCGTTTACGGATGGCAATGGTCGAACGGGGCGTGTGCTCAATTTATTGTATCTAGCGCAGGCAGGTTTGCTTTCGACTCCGATTCTTTATCACAGCCGTGGTATTATGAGACGAAAGTCAGAGTATTATGAAAACCTGCGTGGTGTGACGTTTCAAAACGATTGGGAATCGTGGATCATCTATATACTGGAAGTGGTTGAAGAGTCTGCGATTTGGACGAATCGCAAGATTCGTGCGATTCGTGATTTGCGTGTGCTTACGAAGGCGCGTTTGAAGGCTGAGTTGCCGAAAATTTACTCGGCAGAATTGCTGGATGTGTTGTTTCATCAGCCATATTGTCGGATCGCCGATTTGGTAAATGCGGGGGTCGCAAAGCGTCAGGCTGCTGCGACTTATTTAAAGCAATTGGTGGATGTGGGGCTACTCTCTGAGGAGAAAGTTGGAAGAGAAAAGTTGTTCATCCATAAGTCCTATTTAAAGCTGCTATTGAAGGATTCAAAATGACTAGGCCCCCGGATCCTTGCTGGTCGGAGCCTTACCCTTTCGGCGGCTTCCCGTCTTCTGAAACTTCCAGAGCCTCTAAAAGCTCGGCTTCAGTGACGCCAAGTGTGGCTGCGGCTTGTGCGAAATCGGGTGGGCCTTGATCGGGGGATCCTAGAGCGATCATCAGTGCGTTTTCTGTGACGCCCAGTTTTTCAGCGGCGGCGGCAAAGTCGGGTCTTGGGCCGCGGCCTCCGCCAGGGCCGCCCCTGCTCGTTTCGCCGTCCTTGAACGCGACGATACGGTGTGGGTCGATGCAGCTAGGATCACCATCCGGCGTTTCGGTGACAGAACCGCCACGCACTAGGCGCACATAGTTGTAGCGGTGAATTTCGGGATCCCGCTCTGTAAAATACGCCTCTGACTTCGGCACAAAAACGACGGATCCTGCTCCATGTAGGTCGTTGCCATCGGGGTCAGTGTTGTAGCCTGCCGCCAGAACCCACGCATAGACGGAGCCGATCTCGACGGCACCATCACTGCCTTCAATTGGGTTGGAGGTGCTCGACCAGTAAAAAGGATAATCTATTTGATCTCTTATATTGGTGAGCTGAGTTAGCTGAAACATCGTGGTGTCCATGGCGGGGAAGGTGCCTGAGTAATCGGCAATACTTTGTAATTCCTTAGCATTGGGTAAACGCCAGTCATCGTAATCCGCAGTGGTGGCTGCTTCGGCATAGGCCAGTGCTGCCTCCCAGCTGATGGCTTCACCATTGTCATTCTGGCTCCACATCAAGCCAGTCGCGTTATCGGTTATCGTGCGGTCGCCGTTGTCGACGAAGTCGTTGATGCCGTAAGATGTATTGCCGCGAACCGCACGCACGAATCGGTTGCCATCCATCGCTTTGATATGGCCGGTCCAATCGTTCACGATAAAAGATGGATCGCCTTGGATCTGCTGGTTCTGATATTCGCTTTCGACTAGATAGCGGTTGCTCGTCCATGAGTGGTGCTGACGTTTGTCGGAACCATTGCCTACCAACTTAAAGTAGTGTGTGTCGACCCAGGGCCAACCTTGTGAAAAATCACGAATCGACCATAATTCTTTAACGGTTGGCAAGCGCCAGTCATCATAGCCGCCAAGTTCTAGATCTTCGCAGTAGGTCGCGGCATCTGACCACGAATGGTCGGAAGTGGATAAGTCTCGAGCCCATGTGAGGCCAGTGACGTTGTCCGTGATCGTGCCGTCACGGTTGTCGGTGTAACTTGGTAGGTTGCCAGTGTATTGGGCATCCTGGCCATAGAACGCTTCCTCTTCGGCGGGTGGCCTCATTCGTTGAATGTTGTCGTAGGTGAGACCTTGGTTCGTGTCGACAATCGGGTAAGTCAGTTCTGCGTAGGTAGCTGAAGTAAGGCTTGCGCAGGCGATGCCTGTTACGATCCAAGCTCTCGCTGCAAAGGGTTTCTGTGAGTCATTCTTGGCTGAGGTGCTTAATGCTGTTTTCTGTCTCATATTTTTATCCGGTGTCTAGGTTGTGGTTGGGGGGTGATGGCGGAGTGCGACGCCGATCTTATCTGCGTGGTGGTGGGCCAGAAGGGACTTCGTCGACGCTGATGTAGCCGTCCTGGTTAGTATCGCTCTGAGCGAAATGTTGGTCTGGTCCGTCGAACTCTTCTTTGGAGACACGACCATCTCCGTCTTTGTCTAGTGTCGTCATAAATTCTGCAGCAGTGAGGTGCTTGCCTTTACCGCGCCCCTTTGATGGCTTCGTGCCTTTACAGGCAGAGAGCGTGAGCAAGGCGAGTAGGGGGAGGATGAGTATTCGTTTTGTCATGATGATCTCTTTTTGATTCACTGTTTTTGGGGGTGCAGCTGGGGCGCTTGAACGATGGCGTTCGTGGCTCTAGATCGCGATTGGATCGGTGAGGAATGTTTTGTGAGTGAAGAAGTCGAGTTGAGCGTCTTCCGCGAGATCACGCAGTTGCTTTAGGTTCGAGCTGTCGGCGGTGATCGTTGGCCAGTCATTCTCGTTGACGAGTATGCCGACAACGGCGCAGGAATGGGCTTCCTTTAGTGGCAGCTAGGTGTGGCACCATTCTAGTATCCAGTCTGCGATGGGGTGCCCCTCCTTGATGGCGAAAGCGATGATGTCTGCACCGAGAGCAGAATGATATACAGAATCGCTTAACATTTTGAGGTGAATGGATTCGAAATTCCATATATCGAATTTTAGTGGAATTTCCTGGTGTATAATTTGCGTAATGTGGTCGAAGAACTCGGTGGCATAGACACCGGATTCGAGTTCATCATAAAGTAAGAGGACGCGGGTGCTGCTCGGGGGAATGACCATTGGATTATTGGGTTTTATTTTAGTAACGTTTTGCTGCTAGGCATGCATGTTGATGTATTCAATTATGCATATGAAGATGACAGCAGAGTAGGTGGTAAAATGAACCTTTTGTAATGATTCACATCGTGCGTAATGAGCACGCAGGCTTGGGGGAGAGCCGATCATTGTAAGTCTAGTTCGTGGCTTGACTTATACTCGGCTCAAACTGGACTGATTGCGTGCCCAACAACGAACCAGATCCAGTTGAATTCGAGATCAATGATGAGCTCGATTTGCATACTTTCCGCCCTTCGGATGTGGGAGACTTGGTGCCGGACTACATTGAGCTGGCTCTGGAGAAAGGGTTTAAGCGTGTGCGCATCATTCATGGTAAGGGCATTGGCACTTTACGCACGACGGTGCATAAGCTCTTGGAGCGCGATCCGCGAGTGGAGCGCTTCGAACTTGCTGGCGGTAATGAGGGCGGCTGGGGCGCGACGATTGCTTGGCTGAAGTGAGGCTCTGTTTTCTTTGATATGAAAAAGAGGCTCATCGCGATTTCGTGCTTAGTGGCTGCCTGTTATGTCTTAGGATACGGGATTGTCAGAGAGCGAAAGTGCCTTGTGATGACAGAGTATCTTTTGAAAGAAGAACGATTGCGCGTCAGGGAGGTTGATCGTGGGTTTGATATTCGGACGAATGCAAGAGGGCAGCTGAAGAACCAAATGAATGGATATGTGGAAGTGGTTTACTTGCCGCTTTCTATCGTCGAGACGCTTGTTCGCGGTGGCACGGAGTCGATCGATCTCGATTCTGAGTGACGAATGCGCTGTGGCTGTGCTGCCTTTTTGTATGTTCAATTTAACGTTTGTTTTGACATTATTGTATTTGTTGTCAGGGTGCTGGCTGAACCTTAACCCTAGGACTTTTTATGGAAATTGTGATGATAGTGGTAGGAATTGCGCTCGCGGCGGCTTTAGTGCTGGCCTTGGGCGTATATACGGTCGGTCCGACTGAGCGTGCTGTGTTGACGTCTTTTGGGCGTGCACAGCGCATCGGCAATGAGCGGATCGGTGATGATCCTGAGTTAGGGCCGTTACTGACTGAGGAGGAGAAGAAACGCTATGATTGGCCGGTTGTGCGTGTGATCAAGCCGGGTGGGCCCTATTTTAAATGGCCTTGGCAAAAGCTGACGAAGGTCGACATGACGATTCAAACCACGGACATCATTTGGGATCCAGATATTGATCAGGATGCGATTGATTCGGTGACCAAGGACAATCTAACGGTTGAAATCTCTGGGCAGATTCGTTGGCGCCCCTGTGAGCGTAATTTATATGCGTATGTCTTTGGGGTGCGCGCTCCACGGGCGCATATTATGGGCTACTTTATTTCGGTGCTGAGAGATCGTATTGCGACCTTTAGCAACGAGAGTGAAATCGCTGTGGGCGTTGAAGTGGCTGAGGGGATTTCGATCAATGATCTGCGTAAGAACCTATCGAGCATCAACCAATACATGGAGGAAAGCTGCGTGAAAACTGCAGTGCGTTATGGGATTGAGCTGGATGCGGCATTAATTACCACGATTGATCCGCCATCGGAGGTGGATGAAGCATTGGCTTCGATCAACACGACGAGCAACAACGTGGCAGCCGAAATTTCTCAGGCAAAAGCGGAGGCGGATCAGACGCTCAAGATGGCAGAGCAGGCAGTGCAGATTGCTGAAAATCAGGCGAATGCCGAAGCCGCGCCATTGCTGGAATTGTCAGAAACACTGACAGGCATGTATGCGAACGGGGGTCGCGAGGCACTCGATTCGTATCTCAGAAATGCGTCCTTACCGCTACGCGAAAAGGCGTCCCAAACCATTGTCACATTAAATTCAACCAACTCATAATCTGATGGAAATTATTGCTTATCTTATTGCCGGTTTCTTCATTGCGCTGATTGCAGTGCCTTCTGTCTATCGAATTGGGGGAGGGTTGCAGTTGTGGCGAATCGTCCCAGAGAAGACGGTATTGGTGTATACTTTGTTTGGGAAAGTCATCGGCACGATGGAAGAAGCCGGTGTGAACTTTCCAATTCGAAAGTTCGGGCCACGCAGCTTGTTGGTGCCGTATTTCGGCAAGGTCTATACCGTTTCAACTAGCATTCATCAGTATTATTTACGTAATCAATTGGTGAACTCCGAGGAGGGCGCACCGATGGGCGTTGGTATCTGGTATGAATGTTACGTGAGTAATCCGACGGCCTATCTGTTTGAAAATTCGGAGCCGGTGCGTTCGCTTTCAGCCAATGTGTCGACCGCAGTGATCAAGCAGCTGTCGAACTTGAACCTCGATGTTCTATTGGAAGATCGCGATGCGCTTTCACGTAAAGTGCGGGCAGAAGTCTCACCGACCTCGCAGCAATGGGGCTTTACGTTGGGTTCGACTTATATTCGTAAAGTGGCGTTTCGCGACGAGGGCATGATTAAGGAGATTGAGCGCAAGGTCGTGAATCGACTACGACAGGTGACGGCTTCCATGCGCCAAGAAGGGGAGAATCGTGTCGCCATTATTCGGTCGAATGCCGAAAAGGAGGCCTCGCGCCGCTTAGGTAAAGCGCAAGCAGTGCGCCCGCAGATTGTCGGCGAAGCTTTGTCTGAAATTCGTCAGAATCAGGAAGTCGCTGAGGTGCTGTTTGAGCTGTTAGATCTGCAGGCGACTTTGAAGAGCAAGGGCAAGATAACCCTGAACACGGGCGAGCCGCGCGGCGGTTCTGGAATTTTGGTGAATGTGTGAGTTCCTGTTTTTGCGTGCGAATTAAAAAAATGAACATTCAGAGCAAACTGCGTGAGGTTCAAGACTGGTCAAGTAATCGGAACTGGCGAATCAACTTCATCTCACATGCGGAAGAGAATAAACCAATGGTCAATGGAATAGACAATCCAGCGGGAGTAATCTCACTTATTGGCATGTTTCTTTTCATCGGTGGTTTTGGATACATTATGATTAAAAGAGGATCAGTGTCTGATTTTACGACTCCATTATCAGCATGCGTGGTCGGGTTTATAATGGCGGCATTGGGATCGATTTTGCACAGCAAAATAAAAAAAAAGGTTGGGTAACTGTGGAAGCCACATGTATTGATCACGAAACTAAACTTGGGCGAACGCCTCAAAACGCTCATTTATGGGCTCTTCGAGCTCTATGTAAATTTGAGATCGATGGAGAGGAAATACAATGCACTCCAGAAATCACTTGGCCTGAGAATAAAGGCGAAGGATGGAAACGAGAATTCATTTTGGAGGACGGTAACAGCATCGCTTCTTGCTCTCTTCTGGTCAATCCAAGTAATCCGAGAGAGGTCCAATTTCATCGCAGCTAAAACCCAAGTAGTTAGCATGCTCAAGCCCTTTCGAGCTCTCACTACCGGGCTGAGTCGCTTTGACGTTATTCGACTGTCGCTAGATCCCGTATCGACTGGCCTTCGATCAGGACGTCTTCGATCACGGCTTGGCCGTTGAGGATACGGACTGCGACCCAGCAGGTGTCGGCTCGTGAGGCATCGCGGGCGATGCGCTCGGCGCGGGGTGCTTTGGCCTCGTCCATGTAGAAGCGTGTGAAGGGGATGTCGATGCGTAGGCCTTTATAGATGCGCTTGCGCTCGTTATCTGGATCATCGTCTAGTTCTTCCCAACGGATGGATCGCCCAAGCGCGCGGGTGTTTAGGTAGGCTTCGGTGTCGCTTGGTTTGTCGTCGGACCAGTGGCTGAATTGTGCAAAGCCTTGGTCGTCGATGCTGACCGTCGCATAACCATGGGTTTTGTAGTCAATCGCGTCGGCCTCTTGTTCTGTTAGTCGCACATAGTCTTGTTCGATGCCCAACCACACGTAGCGACCTTGAAACGGATCGGCGGGGTCGATGGGTTCGGTTTTGAAGCGGAAAAGTTCACCTTCGCGTAGCACGGTCTCGCGTTGCTGAATCATACGAAACGGCACCGCGATCTGAGCCAGAATCAACAGGCCGAGGAGTATGACTCTAAGCTTCATGGGTGTGTGCCCTTCAGTTGCTGCTTTTTGCGAGCCATGACGAGATTCGTGGCGAGGAAGGCGCTGCCCATGAGGATGAAGGCGATGCCGCGGGCGAGAAAGCCGAAGTCGCTATCGAAAAAGCGTGTAATGAGTAGTAGCCCGAGCACGGCCATGCCGTAGTTGACGAGGCGCAGTTGCGTGTGGCGGCAGCCTTGCACGAGGTAAGCGAGGCCGAGTGCCAGCATGTAGGCGTTGAAGAGCAGGGCGTTGATTAGCTCGGCTTCGCTGAATGCTGCGAGGGCGAAGCTAGCTAGTGCAAATAGCGGGAAGGAGCACAGAATTATGATGGGCAACGAGTCGCGGCGGAGGGCTTTGACTGCGGTGAGTCCCCATGCGATTGCTAGCCCTAGGACTAGGGCCGAGTCGCACCAGATGCCCCACTCTTGGTGGCCCCTGTAATGGCGCGTATAGTGCCAACCGATGTCATGCCAGACGTCATGCCAGGTGAAGATGTAGGTCAGCACGGTAATGCCCGCGAGTCCGACGGTGAGCAATGGATTGCGCCAGCCAGATTCGCTCGGGAAAAGTCGCAGGCCAAGCAGCCCTGACAGGCTGAGGAAGAACGCGTAAGCTACGATCCACATGCCTGGAATGGTGCGTTCGAGGACGATTCCTAGTGCAATCGGCAGCATGAGTATCAAGCCCCAGAGTGAGAGCAGACCGTCGTGGGCTTGTTGGCGAATGAGTCGGACGACATGCACCAGCGCAGGAATGAGTAGCAGCCAAAATCCGACAGCGTGCCCGTATTCGTCCTGAGCTACGCCGCTCCAGCTGCAAATCAGCGCGATATAAAACAAATACGCGCCGGTGGAGGGCAATAGGAACATGAGTGGCATCACTAGCAGTGCCCAGACAAGTAGAAACCCCGGAGTGTTGCTCGGCAGGTGATACGTTTGCCCGATCAGTGCGATGCAGGCTCCGACGGCTAAGCTATGAAAGATGCCTGCGGATTCGCGTAGCCCAGTGCCACCGCGTCGGAGCGCGAGCGCGCTGAGCGCTGCCCCGATGATGAGCGGGCAGAACGAGAGCACGGCTCGGGTGGGGCGAGATAGAGCCTCCCAGTTGTGCGCGAAGAGTAGAATAATGCCACCGCCGATCAGTAGCGCCCCGAGCACAGCGAAGGCGATGGTTGCCCAGTGCGTGCGGATTTCGAGCTGTGTGCTGTAGTAGTTCTCGAGCCGCTGCCGTGCGTCTGTAGAGAGAATGCCTTCGTCCTCCAGCGCGGGAAGCTCTTGGAGTAGCCATTGTCGATACTTTGACGGGATTTTTCGCATAGAGGCGGTAACTGCAATGACTGTCTAGCATTACGTAATTTATGCAACGTTCAATTCTGACCTGGATCGACTCAGCCTGCTCACCCTCATACATTTGTGGCCCTGTGTATATAGTGCAGGAAACACACTTGCCAGCGGGCAGGAGTTTCACCATTTTCTGACCTTTTTCGCGGTTTCGGTGTCCTCTGTGAGCTGTTGTCGCCAAAATTTTCATTCAGTAACCGTATATAATTAGATCTCATGATCTCAGCCATTCTCAAAAAGTTCTCCGGACGTCACTATAAGAAGTTCCTTAAAAAGTGTCAGCCAATTATTGAACGTATTAACGCATTTGAAGTTGAATACCAGTCGCTTACGGAAGAGCAGCTGCGCGCTAAGACTGCAGAGTTCATGAAGCGCCACCAAGATGGTGAGTCGCTCGATGATTTGTTGCCTGAAGCCTTTGCTACAGTGAAAAATGCGGCGCGCCGTATGTCTGGTAAAGAGTTTGACGTGTGTGATCACATGTTGCCTTGGAATATGGTGCACTACGATGTGCAGTTTATTGGCGGCATCGCGATTCACGAGAAGCATATTGCGGAAATGGCGACGGGTGAGGGTAAGACGCTCGTTTCGACCTGCCCATTGTATCTCAATGCACTCACAGGTCGCAACTGTCAGTTGGTGACGGTCAATGACTACCTTGCTCGTCGTGACTCCGAGTGGATGGGCCATCTCTTCCGCATGCTGGGGTTAACGGTCGGTTGTATTCAGAATAGTCAGCCGCCGCAGGTTCGTCGCGAGATGTATGACTGCAATATTACCTATGGCACCGCCTCGGAGTTTGGCTTCGATTACCTACGTGACAATGGTATGACCAGCAACAAGGAAGATCAGGTGCAACGTGATCACTATTTCTGTATTATTGACGAAGTTGACTCGATTCTCGTCGATGAAGCTCGCACGCCGTTGATCATTTCCGGGCCGATGCAGGATGATAATCCACTACCATTTGGTGAAATTAAGCCGACCATTCAGCAACTAGTCGCGAAGCAGCAGGCGTTCTGTAACCAACTGGTCGCCGAAGCAAAAGAGACCCTCGAAACCGAAGGTGCGGACGCAGATGCGAAGTATGCAGCCACCGCGAAGCTCTTTCAAGTGAAGCTTGGCATGCCGAAGAACAAGCAGTTTCACCGTCTTAACGAGGTGCCCGCGATCCGCCGCGCGATCGACAAGTTCGACCTCGAGATGAATAGCGATTTCAATAAGAAGGAGCGCTACGCCCTGAAGGAAGCGCTCTTCTACGTGATCGACGAGAAGAATCAGCAGGCCGACCTTACCGAGAATGGCCGTATGCTCATGAGCCCGGACGATCCAGATGCCTTTATGCTCCCGGATCTTCCAGAGATGTTTATCGAAATCGATAAGAACGAAAAGTTGGCGACACCAGAGGTGAAGCATGAGGCCAAGCTGGCCGCGGAGACCGTCTTCCAGCAAACTAGCGAGCGTATCCATTGCATCAGCCAGTTGCTTCGTGCTTACAGTCTCTATGACCGCGACAAGGAATACGTCGTGCAAGAGGGTAAGGTAAACATCGTCGACCAAAACACAGGCCGTGTGATGCCAGGTCGCCGCTGGTCGGATGGTCTGCACCAAGCGATCGAGTCGAAGGAAAATTGCACGATCGAGAAGGAGACAAAGACTTACGCGACCGTCACAATTCAGAATTACTTCCGTATGTATGAGAAGTTGTCTGGTATGACTGGCACCGCGGAAACTGAAGCTTCCGAGTTTCACGAAATTTATGGGCTTAAGGTGATGGTTATCCCAACTAACAAGCCGTGTATCCGCATCGATATGAACGACGTGATCTTTAAGACACGTCGTGAGAAGTTTAATGCAGTAATTAAAGAGGTCGAAGCAGCGCACAAGAAAGGGCAACCCGTCCTTGTGGGCACCGCATCGGTTGAAGCCTCTGAAGTATTGAGCCGTATGTTGAAGCGATCAAACATCGGGCACAGTGTGTTGAATGCAAAGTTTCACGCGCAGGAGGCTGAGATTGTCGCGAACGCTGGTCGTAAAGGCGGCGTGACGATCGCTACAAATATGGCGGGGCGCGGCACCGATATTAAACTGGCTGAAGGTGTGCCGGAGCTTGGCGGCTTGTTCGTCGTTGGCACCGAGCGTCACGAATCACGCCGTATTGACCGTCAGCTACGTGGCCGTTGCGCGCGTCAGGGTGATCCAGGTATGTCGAAATGCTTCGTGTCGCTGGAGGATGATCTCATGCGTTTGTTTGCAAATGCTGGACCGATTTCCCGTATCCTTGAGAAGTCAATGAGCGAAGGCGAAGAGCTGGAGCATCCGGCTTTGAACTGGTCGATTGAGAATGCGCAGAAGAAGGTGGAGCAGCAGAACTTCTCGATGCGTAAGCGTTTGCTACAATTCGACGATGTGCTCAACACACAGCGTGAAGTGATTTACGGTATCCGTAACGAAGCGATTCAGTCGGACACACCGCGTGACATCATTTATGAAATGATCGAAGAGGAGCTCGATATTCGCTTAGAAGGGATCGATGGGGATAAGGATGGTGAGGCAGTTGAGAACTTCCTGACTTGGTTGAATGCTTACTTCCCTGTCGCATTGAAGGCCGAAGAAATCGTGGACAAGGACTCAGAAGCGCAGCAGGCATTTATTCTGGAGCGCATCCAAGATGCATATAAGCAACGTGAAGAGTTTGAGTCGAAGGAAGCGCTTGTTGGACTGGAACGTTACATTGTGATTCGTTCGCTGGATCGCCGTTGGCAAGATCACTTGACCGAGATGGAAGAGCTTCGCCGTAGTGTGAACCTTCGCAGCTACGGTCAGAAAGATCCGCTAAGCGAATACAAGAGCGAGGCGTATGGCTTCTTCGAAGAGTTGATGAATAATGTCCGCACTGAGATTTGTAATGCCGTGTTCCGCACTGCGACCAATCAAGATGCGTTCCAAAACATGCTCGCTCGTATGTCGCAAACCGCTCAAGTCGCGGGTCCAGGAACCGGGCAACCGCAGGTTGGTGCACTCGCAGGCGCTGCTGCACAAGCACAGGCCGCTCAACCCGCTCAACCCGCGCCGCGTAAGCAAGTCGAGCTGCCCAAGGTGCAGCCGGTTCGCCGTGAATTGCCAAAGCTTGGTCGTAATGACACCGTCACTATCCGTAAGAACGGCGAGACGAAGGAGCTGAAATTCAAGAAGGCCGAGGCGATGATCCTCAACGACGGTTGGGATCTCGTGCAGAAGTAAGCGCACGAAGTATTCGTATTGTTTTATCAAAAAGCCACCGAGGTGATTTCACCTTGGTGGCTTTTTTTGGGCTCATCGTCGAAGACCGGGAGCGGACTCGTTGGGCAGTGAATCACTGAGATGGAACGAAGCCCAACTGTGTTGTGGCACGGGCTTCTCGAAGAGAGCCTGTGTTGTGCCGTAGAAGCGGCTTCTATACTCACGCGCAGCATGATTTGTGAAAAGCGCCTTCATGCTATTTCGCTATCTTGCTGTAGGGGCTTTGCTTGCGAAGACCGCGCAAAGGCCACACACATAGGAAGTTGTAAAACTTTAGCTGCCTTCGCGGGTGCCGCCCTTCGACAAGCTCTGGGCCTTGAGCCTGTCGAAACGGCAAGCAGCACCCCTACGCTAGATTCTTCAATTTCACCAATCACAATTTATCATGCGCGGCAGTATCGCCGCTTTGAGCGATGTTGCGCAAGCGCCTAGAAGGCGCTTCTACCCGAGCAGGTGCAGTCTACTTAAAGAGCTCATCCCAGACCATGTCTTCCATTGAGCCGCTGGTTTTTCCAGGCGCTTTGCTTGGTGCTGGTGCACTAATAGCTGGCTGCTGCTCATAGAGGTAGGCGGCAAAGGCTTGATCCTCTGCCGAGAGCATACTGACGGGCACGTTGAGCTCTACGCCGTCTGCTTGGCGCCGGACTTTTAGTGAATCTGCCTTTACCTCTAGGACTTCGGCCACGAGCTTACGGTCATTGTTGTCGAAAAATGTTTGGACGGTCTCCTTCGCGCGCAGTGCGAGCGGGTCTTCGATTGATTCTGGCTGTGGCGCTTGCTCTACGATGACTTGTGGCGGGTTAGTGGTATCGGAGAGAGTGGCGATCGGTGCTTCTTCTGCAATGGCTTCGCTCACTGCAGGTGCTGAAGGTTGAGACTCCTTGCCTAATTTATAGCCGGCAAAAAAGCAGAGCGCGGCAGTGGCTAAGAAGAGAATGAGTGAGACGAAACGCATCATGAGTTTTTTTGGGTGGGGAGGTTGAGTGTATGAAGCTGCAACGATGCGTAGAATGCATGAATTGAAAACAATTTTCTAACAGTGATTTTTTATGAGTGTTGTCATCTCGGGCAGATTTAGAATCCTGCTCAATCAAGGCGTTACGCATAATTGAGGTTAGACCGTATGATTAAATTTCCAGAGCAAACCGATGAATCCCCCGTTGAGGAATTGGATGAGATCCCTGTCGTTCAGCGTTCACCACTTTGGGGCCTATTGGCCGGCTTGCTATCCGTTGTGCTATGGGTGCTCTCAATACCACCGTTTGAATTCGCGGAGGCGGCGTATATCGCGTTTATCCCGCTGATCTTGTGGCTCTACACGCACCCTTCACGGCGGTTGTGCGTGGTGGTGGCGATGGGCACTGGCTGGGTGGCTTGGTTCGCGATCTTGGTTTGGCTGCGTCATGTTACGTTCTTTGGCACCGTGGGGCTTTCTGCGATTCTTGCTGCTATTTTCACACTATGGGTCTTGCTGGTGCACTGGCTATTGCCGTTGATTGCTGACCGTTCGTTCCTGGTTCGAGCTTTGGCATTTGCTGGGATGGCGGGCGCTTGGGTCGTGCTGGAGTGGTCACGCACGTGGCTTTTGTGGGGATTTCCGTGGGCGCCGCTGTCGCTCAGTCAGTGGGAGCGTCCGGTGGTGCTGCAGATCGCAGCATGGACGGGAGCATATGGTCTATCGTTTTTGCTAGTCTATTTCAATTTCTGCATCGCTCAGACCTTGCGCAATCGGGTGGTGGTTAAGAAGCGTAAGCTGTGGTCGGGCTGGTTTAGTCTGGATTTGTATGTGGCGATGGCGCTGCTGGGTTTGTGTATCTTTGTGTTTCTCAAGTCGCTGCCGCAGCGGGGCTCTGATGTTACTTTATTCACCGCCGCAGTGGTGCAGCCTTATATTACGCCAGAGCTAAAGTGGGATGAGGATCGAGAGGTTGAGAATCTGGAGATTCTGGAGCGGCAGACTCAATTTGTTGCCAGCCTTGAGAGTGATCTAGTGCTGTGGCCAGAGGCGGCGACACCGTGGCCAGTCATGGGGAATGCTCACCTACAACGGCGTGTCGAAGCGCTGGTAAATGATATAGATAAGCCGATTTTGATGGGGAATCTGGCGGTCGATCGCGAGACCGAGCTCTGGTATAATGGGGCGTTTTTGGTCGAGCCAGAGACGGGACTCTCAGATGTATTTTACGTGAAGCGTGAACTGGTGCCATTTGGTGAGTTTGTGCCGTCGTATTTGAGCTTTATCCAAAAGGTGGTGCCAGTCGGTGGCAGCTTTGTGCCAGGCACTGAGCCTGGGCTGATCGAGATGACTTTTGGTGAGAATACAGTCAAGATAGGCTCATTAGTCTGCTATGAAGATGTATTTCCTTCGTTGGCTCGGGAAAGTGCGCAAGCGGGCGCGCAGGTATTTTTCGTTGCAACGAATAATGCGTGGTATGGTGAAGAGGGGGGGGCGCCTCAACATGCGGCGCACTCTGTATTGCGCGCGGTGGAGAATCGTCGACCAGTGATGCGTTGTGGCAATGGAGGCTGGAGTGGTTGGATTGACTGTTTCGGCACGATCCGCGATGTGCTGGTTGATGAGAATAATAGCGTCTATTTTCGCGGCGGCGGCGCTTATACAGTGGTGCACTACGAGCAGTGGATGCGGCAGCAGAGCTTCTACACGCGACATGGCGATTGGTTTGTCGCGCTGAGCGGTGGATTTGTCTTGGCTGCGATGGCGCTTGGATTGTTGCTTAAGAAAAACGGCAGCTAAAGCAGCCGATCCTTTACTAGCACTGGGATAAGCTGCCGCCGGAAGTTCGGCTCATGCGCCCACAAAAAAGCCCCTCGGCTGAAAAAGGACCGAGAGGCTTCATTTAACAACAACTTACCTAACTGAAAAAAACTAGTTGCTTGCGGCTTGCTCGGCGAAGAACTCCTGTAGGACTTCCATACGCTTTTGCTGGATGTGCTCTTGATGCACTTCAGTTTTACTGCGTTGACGTTCATTCTCCGTCATGATGCGACGCATCTTGTGGATGGCGATTGTCTGAATCTGGCGCACGCGCTCGCGAGTGATGTCGAATACCTCACCCACTTCTTCGAGGGTGAGCGGGAGGTTGCCATCAAGGCCGAAGCGCAGGCGGATGATTTCACCTTCGCGCTTATCGAGTAGGCTGATGACGGATTGAATGTCGTTGTGAATGGACTTCTGCTGGAGGTTTTCCAGCGGAGTCGTCTGGTTTTCGTCGCCTACGAGTTCGCCGAAGCTGGTATCGCCGTCTTCGCCGACGGGTGCATCGAGCGAGGAGGGGCGGACGCTGACTGACTTCAGGTGTGCCACTTTGTTGACTGGCATGCCCATTTCGTAGCCGATCTCTTCGTCTGAGGGCTCGCGGTCGAGTTCGTCTGCTAAGGCTGCGGTGATGCGGCGCATTTTAGCGATCTTGTCGACCAAGTGCACCGGCAGGCGGATGGTCTTACTTTGATTCGCGAGGGCGCGTTTGATGGACTGTTTGATCCACCATGCGGCGTAAGTGCTGAGTTTGCCTCCCTTTGCAGGGTCAAAGCGTTCGACTGCCTTGATCAAGCCGATGTTGCCTTCGCTGATTAAATCGAGCAGTGGCAGGCCAAAATTATTGTAGTCGTGGGCGATTTTTACGACGAGTCGTAGGTTTGCCGAGATCATGTGATCGCGGGCAGATTTGTCGCCTTTTTGAATGCGACCAGCAAGAGTGACTTCTTCTTTCGCAGTCAGGAGCGGTGTTTTGCCGATCTCCTGCATGTAAGTGCGCATGACGTTTCGATCATTGGAAGGCAGTGCGCGCACATCGGTAACTGCTTCTACTTCCTCTGTTTGAGCCCTTGGGACTCGTGAGCTGGTTTGAGTTAAACGGTTACGAGAGCTCGATTTTACCAGTTTCTTGTGCATAGTAGGGTAGTTAGGATAGGTTAATATTTCTGTCTGCGCGACTTTGTTAAGAGCCGAGCTCGGGTGAGTTATTCCCCGTTTACAACAGAAAGATCGGTTTTATCCGGACTGCCTTACAAAATAATTACAATTATTCTAATTATTTTGCATCTCTTCGGCTACTTTGACGGCTTTCAACATGCCTTTCGCCTTGTTCACAGTCTCCATGAACTCGCTTTCTGGAACTGAATCGGCGACAATCCCAGCGCCAGACTGGATGTAGATGTTACCATCCTTAATCACGGCGGTGCGGATGCCGATGCAGGAGTCGTGATTACCTTCGTAGCCGAAATAACCAAGTGCACCGCCATAGACGCCGCGCTGGCTTTGTTCGAGTTCGGCGATGATTTGCAGCGCTCTGACCTTTGGCGCCCCGCTGAGAGTGCCTGCTGGAAATGTGGCGCGCATGAGATCGTATGCAGTCTTATCTTTCGCTATAGTTCCCACCACCTGTGAGACGATGTGCATAACGTGTGAATAACGTTCGATCGTCATGTAATCCGGAACGTGGATGGAGCCGTATTCACAGACGCGTCCAATGTCATTTCGCGCTAAATCGACCAACATCAGGTGTTCAGCGCGTTCCTTTTCGTCGTCGAGGAGGTCTTTTTCTAACGCTAGATCTTCCGCTTCATCTTTTCCACGGTGTCTTGTGCCTGCGATCGGGCGGATTTCTACCTTATCTTCAGTGAGGCGAACATGCACCTCTGGGGAAGCACCGACCACTGCAAAATCGGGATCTTCCATTAAAAACATATAGGGAGAAGGGTTCACTGTGCGGAGGGCCCGGTAGAGGTCGACGGGGCTTGGTTTGAAAGCCTTCTTAAATCTTTGAGATAGAACGGTTTGGATGACATCTCCGGAGCGAACGTATTCTTTGACGCTGTCCACTGCAGCCTCAAATCGGTCTTTTGTGAAGTTGCCATCAGGCACGGTGATTTCGCCCGGTTCTGAGAGCTCGCGGTGGCTCAGCGGTTGGGGCTTTTCGAGTTGTTCACAGATATTCACAATTTCTGCGACAGCTTGGTCATAAGCAGCACCGGCATCACCTTCGATGTGGGCATTGACACAGACACGCAGCACTTGGCGCACGTGGTCGAAGATGACGACTGAGTCGGTGATCAGGTAGTAAAGGATCGGCACTTCGAGCGGATTTTCTTCCGGCTTCGGAATCGTCGGCTCGACGTAGTGGACATACTCATGGCCGACAAATCCGACGGCTCCACCGGTAAACGGTGGCATTCCGGGCAGGCGCACTGGCTCATAGCGTGCCATCTCGGCTTCGATGATCTTAAGTGGATCTTCCGGAGTCGGGAGGGTTTCGACTTGGCCGCTTTTGTGGGTGATGGTGACTTCGTCCTCAAACACGCGAATGACTTTGCGCGGATTGCTACCAAGAAAGGAGAAGCGGCTGATGCGCTCACCACCGACGATGGATTCGAATAAAAAAGCCGGGCCGTCTTCGCGGATCTTTGAATACGCTCCCAAGGGCGTCTCGCAGTCTGCGGTCAGGTCAAGATACACCGGCACGGTGTTTCCTTGCTTAGCGAGGGCTTCGAATACGGATCTGGAAGGTTGGATATTCATGATAGGAAAACGT
This sequence comes from Lentimonas sp. CC4, assembly GCF_902728235.1. Classification (NCBI taxonomy): domain Bacteria; kingdom Pseudomonadati; phylum Verrucomicrobiota; genus Lentimonas; species Lentimonas sp. CC4. The sequence goes on along the minus strand of NZ_CACVBO010000001.1, from coordinate 991,208 downwards.
TGAACGCCGAACGTTGAACTTCGAACGCTGAACGTCGAATAAATTTTCAGTGACTAACTTTTGGAAGTGCGGATTTTTGAATGGGCTTTGCTCTGCTTGGGACCGGCTGTCGTTAGCTGCCTTACGTTCGATCAGGGCTCTTAGTCTCGGCGGCAGCTACGCTTCGGCGCGCTCAGGTCAGGAAAGCAGCCGGTCCTTGATGATGCTCTGAACATTCGAAGTTCAACGTTCGAAGTTGAGCGTTCGACGTTCAAGCGCCTGTAAGGCGCGCAAAGTGTGCCTCAGCGTCGGCTAAGACCGCTTCGACCTCGCTGCCGACGATGGTGAAGTGTCCCATCTTGCGGCCAGGGCGTGGTTCGCCTTTGTCGTAAAGGTGTAGTTTCACTCGTGGGTCGCTGAGCAGTCCTGCCCAATCAGGCTCGCCGTTGTTCCATACGTCGCCGAGGAGATTGATCATCACCGTGGCGTTGTGTAGCTCGGTCGAGCCGAAAGGTAGGTCGGTGACGGCGCGGATGTGTTGCTCGAATTGAGAGGTCAGGCAGCCGTCGATGGTGTAGTGTCCAGAATTGTGCGGGCGTGGTGCCATCTCGTTGATGATCAGGTGGCCGTCTTCGTGTAGAAAGAGCTCCACTGCGATCAATCCGACGACGTCGAGTTTGTCTGCAATTTCGCAAGCGAGGGCTTTACCCGCTTGGCGGGTGGCATCAGTGATGCGTGCAGGCACGATAGACGCGTGTAAAATATGGTTCACATGCACGTTCTCGGACATCGGGAAGGTGCTTTTAGTGCCGTCTGCCTGACGGGCGCAGATCACGGAGAACTCACCGATGTGATGGATCCATTTCTCTACGACGACACGTGGTGGGCGCTCGAGGAAATTCCAAAGATATTCAGTGTCTTCGGCTTCGCTGGCGTTGTTGAGCTTTATCTGCCCCTTGCCGTCGTAGCCGAAGGCTGCGGTTTTGATCACACATGGGAAGCCGATGGCGTCGATTGCGACTTTCAGGCTTTCGGCGGAGTCGGCATACTCAAAGGGCACACAGGGTAAGCCGCTTTCTTTGAGAAAGTCCTTTTCGCGCTGACGGTGTTGGCAAATGTGCAGCACTTGACGGCCAGGGAGCACGGGCTTGATGGCGCTGAGCATGTCGAGCACCTCGGCGGGGATGTTTTCGAATTCTAGCGTGATGACGTCGACGCCTTCAGCAAAGGCACGCAGCGCGGCTTCGTCGGAGTAGGGCGCATTCACCTCTTTGTCAGCTACATGGCCAGCCGGGCATGGGCCGGATGGCTCGAACACGTGGAAGCGATAGCCGAGCGCACGGCCTGCGAGAATGAGCATACGGCCGAGTTGGCCGCCGCCTAGAATACCAATAGTGCTACCTGGAGTGATCATTTTGAAAAATTAGGAGGGACGAGCTCTGCCTCGTCCGTTTCATCGTAACGGGTTTGTTGCGGACGACGCGAAGGCCGTCACTTCCGTAGGAAAGTTGAATTAAGCTTCTGGGAGCTCCATGGAGAGCACGGTGTTGGTTTGGTTTTCGCGGAAGGCTTTGAGGCGATCGCGGACGTCCGCGTCGTTGAGCGAAAGGATAGATGCGGCCGAGAGTGCCGCGTTTTTCGCACCTGCGACGCCGATGGCGAGGGTCATCACAGGGATGCCCGCTGGCATTTGCACGATGGAAAGGAGGGAGTCTTGGCCGCTGAGCGCTTTGGATTGCACCGGCACGCCGAGCACGGGCAGGTGGGTCATGGCCGCAGTCATACCAGGAAGATGCGCTGCGCCGCCTGCACCTGCGATGATGATTTGAATACCGCGCGCCTCTGCGGTTTCTGCGTAGGAGTAGAGCAGCCCTGGTGTGCGGTGCGCGCTGACGATTTTGGTTTCGAAAGGAATTTCGAGCTGTTTGAGTAGGGCGGCAGCCTCACCCATAGTGGACCAGTCTGAGTGACTGCCCATGATGATTCCGACGACGGCGTTGTTCGCATTTGCTTCCATGTGGGACAGAGAAGCGGATTCCTGCGTGGAATTCAACTATAGATGCTACGGTTTAACATTCGCTTTCTCCAGTGCAGCAGTTGCAGCTTCTGGATCGTTTTCTGACCATATTCTGGCAATCGCGCGTATGCTGTCCTCTCGATTGCGCTCTTGTTGCACTGCCCAGTCGAGCGCTGCCTGAGGGTTGTTGAGTGCCCATTGATGAGCAATTTGGGCGTGGATCAGTTTTTCAGTTTCTTCGGAGGTGTTCAGTGTTTCTAGGACTTCAGCAGTCCAGCGTGGATCAATTCCTGAGCTAACTCGCAGGCTTCGGTTCAATATGGCATCGTAATTTGCTAGATCCTCTTGATTCGCGATCCATGGAATGGCTGCTTGTGGAGCCTCCTTGGTCCAGTGGTCCATGATTCTGGTTAGCCCTTGGGTATTTAGGTTTGGGTCGTTCAGGTCCTTGGTTTTAAAATATTCTGCCCCTGCTTCGGGATTCTCATACATCATGGAATTGGCAATGGCAGTCACGGCATCTTTCAGCAGGGTTGGATCTTCAGTGCTCTGGGCATATTCGATTGTCGCGTCGTTTCCGTGCTTTCTTGGTAGGTAGAGGATGAGTTTGCGACGTGCTTGTTCTTGAAGCGGCCCAGGATCTAGAGATTCTATTAGATATTTAGCTTGATTGATGTCGGATCCGATTTGCGCATGGATACACCTGACTTGGATGTCGATGGCTTTGGTAGAGTTTCCCAGTTCGAGGGCTGATTGTAAAATGATCTGGCGGTCGCTACCTCGCGTATTGCTCCATGTGTTGTAAGCGTGTCGTAAGAGGAGCCATTCAGCTGAACTTAAATCGCGATTATCAAAATAATCGAGTGTTGCGTGAATGTCTTGTTTGGCCCACTCGCCGATGATCGGGTAAAGGTGGCTATCATCCTGTAGTTCCGGGGCGAGGTTTTGATAGACTTGAAAGGCCTGTTGAGGGTTATTGACTGCGACTCGGCCGAGAATGATCGAGAGGGCTTTATTACGTTCGCCTAGGTGGGAAATTTGGCTGGTAAGGTCGACGGCTTTATTCGGATCATCGATGCTGATGGCTTGAGCGATTCGAAGTAGCATTGAATTTCGATGGTGCCCGTTTGGCATTTCTTCGACGAATTGAATCGCGTCGGAAGGAGACCGAGCTGCCATTTCTTGGCCGATTACTTGGCACATGACTTTGTAATCGTCTCTGGCTAATTGTTGGTAGAGCTCTGCGGCGCGATAAGGGTCATGCCGTGCTGTGATATCTAGAATCGCCTGATAGGCTGTTTTCTGGTTACTCTTTGAAAGTTGGCTGGATACGTTTTCAAATGCCTCATTGGCATCTTTGAGTGCCCATCCTTCGTAGAGTTGATAAACGAGCATGGACTCTGGATTGAAGCCATTCGACTGGCGCATTAGGAAGTCTAGTGCTGAATGCGGAGTTTGACTCGCCCACTCTTGGAGGAGTGCTGATCTCAAATCACGTCGTCTGTATTTTCCCAGTTGATTGGCATTGTCCCAGAGTTCGGGATACTCTGAGGGTTCGCAGTTTGCGATGAGTTTTAAGATGGATAATCCTCTTTGTAGTGGAGTGTTTGCCTGCTCGACATCTTGGAGAGTGATGTGCTCCTGATAAGTGGACTGAATGGAAGCATCCGGCCTCTCCGTGGTGTTATGACTGATGCTTGGCGGTTCTTGATCGGTCGTTTGGCACTTTTGCCATACCCAACAGGCACTGATGCCAGTCGCTAATCCAATAAGCAATGACCACAGATGTGATCGGTGGTTGTTCGGATAAGCTTCCATGCGGGACAGAGAAGCGGATTGTTGTCTGAAATTCAACCTTCGAAGCGCAGGTTCCTTTACGGAGTTTCTATATTGCGATTCATCACTTGAACTTCTAAACGACAGAAGTGCGTAACTCCAGCCTCGGCGGTGCTCGCGCTCAGTGCCCTTGCTTTCGCGAGCTGCATCAGCAGTGGTCATGTTAGAAGTGGTTGAATTCGATTAAGTAACTTGTATATATATATATATGTAGATTTATTCTACGGTATTAGTATTCTCGAATGTTGAAAAATAGCGAAGTAATGTATAGTATGTTTTCTTGCGTAAATTCATTAAGAAATGAGCACTTACAAAAAAATACCGCTAATTTATTTTATTGTTGGATCGTGCTGGGTAGCACTGTCTGACAGAGTCGTTCATTTCATTGCACCGACACTCAGCCACGCCACTCAGTTTCAAACTTTGAAAGGGTGTTTTTTTATCACCACCACCACTGCATTGATTTGGGTTCTGGTTCGAAGGCACTCTCGTAAGCTTGAAGCGGCCACCCGAGAGCGTGAGCAACTCTACTATAAGACTGTGGAAAGTGCGCATCATATCTTGCTCAATTATTTGAATAAGATGCAATTCGTCACGCTGGAGGCTGAACGTTTTGAAGATTTTGACCGAAATATTCTTCAAGTCAGCGTTGATGCGACTGACGACGCAGCTGAAGCATTGCATCGCCTGAGCCATCTTCCGAAGCCATCGACGATGCGGGTGCACAAAGTGGCCTATAAGGGAGTCGTCCACCCATCGGATCGTGATTTAGAGATGTAGCATTGAGACCGCGTTATCGCTGTTAACTTAATGCAACTTTGAGCTATACTCCAAGGACAGGCCGCTGCAGCGGTCTGTCCTTGGGGGTGCATTCTGTGTATGTCTCGCAGTTAGGTGACGCTGTAATGGCCAGTGCGGCGTCGGCGCGCTCGCGAAGTGTGCGGTAGGTCGCTTCGCATGTGGCCAATGATTTACCATGTGCGGGTAGCATCTCTGTGAGCTTGCTCTGCCAGTCGACAGTTTGCATGTCATCGGGGAAGCATTTTTTGAGCACTTCGACGATGATCGATACCGAGGTGGAGGCCCCAGGTGAGGCGCCTAGTAGCGCGGCGATGCTGCCGTCTTGGGCGGCGACGACTTCGGTGCCGAATTCTAGCTTACCGGTGCTGTCAGCGCTCTTCTTGATTATCTGCACGCGTTGGCCGGCGGTGACTAGCATCCAATCCTCTTCTTTGGCATCGGGGAAGAATTCACGCAGACCTTCAACACGGTCACTGTGTGATTTGCGGCATTCGTTGATCAAATACTGAGTGAGCGACATGTTATCACGGCCGACTGCAAGTAGTGGCAAGATGTTGTCGAGCTTCACAGATTTGATCAGGTCGAGCATCGAGCCTTCTTTGAGGAACTTGGGCGAGAAGCCTGCATACGGGCCGAAGAGGAGTGCCTTTTTGCCATCGATCACGCGAGTGTCGAGGTGTGGCACGGACATCGGTGGTGCGCCAACGGCGGCTTTGCCGTAAATCTTCGCGGCGTGCTGCTCGATGACGTCGTGATTCTTGCAGACGAGGAATTGTCCACTGACGGGGAAGCCACCGAAGCCTTTGCCCTCGGGAATACCGGACTTTTGTAAGAGGTGTAGCGAGCCACCACCTGCGCCGATGAAGGCGAATTGGGCACGAAGCTTCCGCTTGCCTTCGGTTTCGCTGTCGATTTTTAAGCGCCAGCGACCGTCGGTTTTCTGATCAATATCCGTGACGCGTGCCTGCATTGCGAGTTCCACGCCCTCAAGTGAGATCAGGTAGTCGATAAGTTGCTGAGTGAGCGCACCGAAGTTGATGTCGGTGCCAGACTCTACGCGAGTGACGGCGACGGGCTCGTCTGCCGAGCGTCCTTGCCCGAGGAGCGGTGCCCACTCTGCCACGGTTGCGGGATCATCGGAGAAAGTCATTTCACCGAACAAGTGCTGTGCGCTGAGCGCTTCGTAGCGCTTACGTAGGAATTCGATGTCGGCTTCGCCGTGGACGAAGCTCATGTGTGGCACGCGTTTGATGAAGACGCTCGGGTCTGCGATCACGCCTTGCTCGACCAGGTGAGCCCAGAAGTGCTTGGAGTGCTCGAACTGCTCGTTGATCTCGATCGCTTTGGACACATCGACGCTGCCATCGGAACGTTGTGGCGTATAGTTGAGCTCGCAGAGTGCGGCGTGTCCGGTGCCGGCGTTGTTCCATGCGTGCGAGCTTTCGAGTGCGACACGTGGCAGGGATTCGACGATTTGAATCGTGAAGTCTGGGTTCAGCTTCTTGAGCATGATGCCGAGTGTGGCGCTCATGATGCCTCCGCCGATTAAGACGATGTCAGGATTCTCAAGAATTGGGCCCGTGGAAGGGCGAACGGTGCGTGTGGTCATTGGATCGTATGTGGGTGTCGCTTTCAGAGCACGGGAGGTGCCAAAGTGGTAGGTGCACGAAATCTCCGGTGATTCAAAGCGCGCCGAAGTAAGTGCAGATGGCGATCAAATCAAACTAATATTGAAATTTTACCGCGATCGTCGTCGGGGCTTCGTTGCTGGAGTGAATGGCTACGTGCTTCTCGGGGTAGGGAGGGCGGGGCTTCGGTCCGCTGCGTTGGGCGAGACGCCCACGCTCCATGTTGTAGGGCTCTGGCCTAACGTGGTCCATAGCCAAGTATTCCTCTACAGCGGCAGGCGATCAACGGATTCACGCACGTGATAGACTGCAAGGAATTGTTTGGCCTGCAGTGGGTCGGTCAGCGGGAAGGAGCCGCTGCGAATGCGCGGTTTCGGTTCGTCGGTGAGCTGGATGGGATGTGTCGCGGTGAGTTGCTTTGCCCATTCGGCGAAGTTGCTGGCAGTGCTTTTCTTGAGTTGAGCGCGGGTGATGATTTGGAAGAAGCCGACGGTGCCTGCGGCGTTGTGCTGCTCGAGTGCGTGGGCGATGCGCCCCATGGTGGTGCGTGGGTTGATCTCGACGACGGGCTTGAGTCGTAGCTGCTGCTCGGCGTCGCGATAGATGAAGGCGTCGATTCCGAGCGGGCCTTGGAATTGTTTAGTTGAGAGTTCGGCTGCGAGTGCGGGCGCGATTTGGCTTTCGTAGTGCTCAAAGGTGCGGGGACGTCCGTTGGCGGCGCGGGTCATCAGGAAGCGGGTGAGCTCAGGCGCGAGGCCTTTAGTGAAGCCGTTGGTGATGATGCCGCTGAACTGGCCGCGCCGGTTGTTGACCATGCGGGTGAAGGCGAGCGGTTTGAGCCCGGCGTCGCGTTGCTCGAATTGCACGGAGAAATCATAGACGCGCTCGAGCCATGGCTCGATGAGGACGGAGCCTTGCTCGGCCCAGATTGTGTGGAGCCATTTGTCTAGGGCAGCACCGATGGATTCGCCTTCGAGTAGGCAACGGATGCCATTGGCGGCGGTGCCAAAGGGGGCTTTGCAGACGATGTTGGCGTAGCCGAGTGCGGCGTAGTGAGCGCGCAGGGAGAGCAGTTCGTCGAGGTTGTTGGCTGGCTTGCCGTAAACTTCGCAGGGGGCGAGCCAATCGGCTGGCGAGTCGTCGGTGAATTTGGATGCCCAGTTGGCACTCCAGCTCTTGGAAAAAAGTTCGCGGATGCCGTCGTTCCAGAGTGCATCGGCTGGACGGGGTTGGGTGACGGTATCGAGGTGTGGTTGAAAGAAAGCGACGCTATCGGGCGTCCAGGCCCAGGGGCGTAGATCGTTGATTTTACGGGTGATGACGGGCGCGTGGTTCTTTCGAGTGAGTAAGATCTCGGGTAGGTGAAAGCCGTAGCTTTGGATTTGACGTAGAAACTCGGGCGTCGGCTGCGCTGACATGATGAGCAGGTCGTCTTGGCGTGAAAGGTAGGCGGGCAGATAGGCGAGGTCGCTTTGCAGTGGCGTCTCGGCGTGCGTTGAGGCATTTGCGGCGGCGGTTTGCTCGGCCTGCGGGTTGAACCAGTGGACAGAGGGGGTGCGACCACGGGACTGCTGAAAGATTTCTAGGTCTTGAATGAAGTCCGAGTCTAGCCCCGCTTCGAGGCGTCCAGTGCTATTGAAGTCGTTGCCCTTGGCGCGGGCAGGAGAGAGGGGAAATACGAGGCGCTCGCGATAGGCCTCCCAGTCGGTCTTGCCGGATGCTTTCCATTTTCGAAACCATTTGAGGCCGAAGCCGACGTGGTCGATTTCGTCGTGGTAGATCTTATCGAGGATCTTGGCGGTCGCGAGGTCGCCGACGGTGTTGAAGACTTTGGCATATTCACGGGAGTAATCGAGGTTGGCCTGCTCGAAGGTGAGCGAGAGGCGGGTGACGTAGTCCAGTGGATCTTCCATCGAGGAGACACTTTTCCAAAAATAGTCACTAAGTGGTAACTCTCCAAATTCGACACCGCACTGTTGCATGCGGTGCATGTAGAGGCGGGTGTGGATTTGCTCGTCTTTTAGGGTTTCGAGTAAGCCGCGCCGAAAGCTGGCGGGCGCGTCGGGGAATTTGAGGATGGCGAGCGCCATGAGCTCGGTGGCGAGCAACTCGTGGTTACCGAAGAAATGTAGCAGTTTGCCGCGTTCGCGCTCGTCGACGAGTTTGGCTTGGCTGGGGTGTTTCGCGCTTACGCCGTCGTCGCGTAACATGAGGTGCTTGGGGCGGGTGAGTTCGCGAGGCGTGGTGAATGCGCTGCCTGGTTGAGTATCGATGATCGCCTCGCGTGGGAAGCTGAGTTTTTCTTCGATGGTGGTGCCGAAGAGCACCTGTTTGGCAAATTCTTGGAGTTGTATCGCCATGTTGAATACTTAGTCGGTTGTCGCTGTGTGCTTTGGATGCATCCATGCAAGCGGGTCGACTTGATAGTAGCTTTGTAGTTCGGCGTAGAGTTCGGGGCGTTTCTTTTTTAGTTGGCGCGGCTTTTCAAAGAAGGCTTCGGTGGCGACGGCAAAATATTCGGCGATGTTGGTCGCGCCGTAGTAGTCGAGGACGGTTTTACGCCCGTGTTCGGCGTTGTCGACTAGGGTCTCGTAGGCGGGGCCAAGCACGGTGGCCCAGGTTTGGAAGGCTTCGCGGTCGGATAGGCGGGGGGTGCCATTGGTGCTGCCGCTTTCGGAATCGAGCTGGTGGGCAAATTCGTGCAGGGTGACGTTGTGGCCGTCATGAATATTACGCGCGCCGTGTTTGACGGAGTCCCATGCGAGCACGACGGTGCCATTGCTCCACGACTCTCCGAGTCGAGAGATTGTTTGCTCGGTGGTGATGCCGAAGGATCCAGTGTCTTTGACGATGGATTTAAAGGTGCTGGGGTAGAGGAGGACGGAGTTGAGCCGCGGGTAAGGTGCGCCCTGGTGGTTGACGACGAGCAGGCAGGCTTGGCCGGCGACGGTGAGAATCATTTCTTCGGTGAGTTCGAGCTCGCCGCAGCCTTCGAAATAAGTGGTGGCGATAAATTGGCCGATCTTTTGGTGCAGGCGCTGTTTGAGGTCGTCGGGGAGCTTGCGGTAGAGCGGCAGGTTGGCCTCAAGCATGGGGAGCCATTCGTCTTTAAAAGTGTAGTCGGTTTGAACCGATTTGATAAAATACGCTTTGAGTTGTTCCCAGATTGTCATGCTTGGAAAGGGAATCGAGTGTTGAGAGAGGCGGCAATTGGAAAACGGTTGGCTGGGGTGTGAGCGTGGCTTCGGCGTCAGCGATGCTTCGGAACGCTCAGGTCAGGAAAGCAGCTGGTCCTTGGGGCTCTACTTCTGAAGTTCTCTCTAACGCCATCGAATCCTTGCCTTTCTTATAGATTCATTACTTATTGGCGTCACTTCTCCTAACCTTGCATGTGCGCTCCTAAATATAACGACGACTGGCTGGCCTGCCCTTCCTGCGATCAGCTATTTGATATGTCAGAGATGCAGCATGAGGAGAAGGCGTATTGCTCCGGTTGTAATGCGGCTTTGAGTGCGCATCGGACTGACATCTTTTCGCGAGTCCAGGCGTTTTCACTCTGTTCGCTCATTTTGATGGTCATGTCCTGCAGTTTTCCTTTTTTGGCGTTTAAGGCGAGCGGGTTGGAGAGTGTGATGACTTTGCCGCAGGCGATTCAAAGGCTACATGATGAGGGGATGACAGACTTGGCGCTATTAGTGGTATGTTTTATTTTAGTGATTCCGGCAGTGCTGTTGGTGTTGAGTTTTGCTGTTAGTTTATCGCTGGGTTGTGGTTGGCGTAATCACTGGGCAAAGGACTGTGCGAAAATTATTTTTCACCTGAAGAACTGGAGTATGGTGGAGGTCTTCTTTATTGGGGTGCTCGTGAGCTATGTGAAGATCGTGCACATGGCCACGGTTGTGATCGGTATCTCGTTTTGGGCCTATGCCATTTTTACGATTACCTTTACAATGACGATTGCTAGTTTGGATCGTTATCAAACATGGAAACGCTTGGAGGAGTTGGAAGCATGAGCCGCCAGTCCGCAGCCTCGAAGGGTCTGTCCTCATGCCACCTATGTTTGAAGTTGGCGCCGAGCGACGTGCATCACTGTCCACGCTGTGGGTCGTCGATGCACCTGCGTAAGCCGAATACTTTGCCACGCACAGTGGCGCTTTTGTGCACGGCGAGTTTATTGTATATCCCTGCGAATATTTATCCGATTATGATTACGGATCAGTTGGGGAGCTCGTTGGAGAGCACGATTTTGGGCGGTGTGGTGTTGTTGATCCAGATGAAGTCGTATCCAGTTGCGGCGATTATTTTTATTGCAAGTGTGATGGTGCCCTTGGGGAAGATCTTTATGATGTTTTACTTGTGCTGGACGATGCACAAGGGCCGTGCGGCGACACCCAAGCAATTGACTGTGGCGTATCGAATCACTGAGTTGATTGGTAAGTGGTCGATGATCGATGTGTTTGTGGTGACTATTTTGGTGGCACTGGTGAACCTCGGCCAACTTTTAGTAATACGGCCGGGAATCGCCGCCGTATCGTTTGCGCTGTTGGTGATCGTGACTATGATCGCCGCAGAAAGTTTTGACCCCAGAGTATTCTGGGACCAACAGGAGGAACAGGATGACTGATATGAAACCTAAAATAGAGACTAAAAAACGCCTCTCGGTGATTTGGATACTGCCTATCGTGGCGCTGGTCATCGGAATCTGGATGGTCGTGCACACGAAGATGTCGAAGGGGCCAGTGATCACGATTAGCTTTGAGACCGCCGAGGGTGTGGTTGCAGGGAAGACCAAGATCAAGTATCTCAATGTGAACATGGGCCAGGTTGAGGACGTGACGCTCAATCAGGATATGGATGGAGTCCTTTTAACTGTGCAGCTCGACCCTGAGGCGAAGCATTTGCTTCGAGAAGACACCGATTTTTGGGTGGTGCGTGCCCGTGTCGGCGGTGGTAGTGTGAGTGGGCTCGGCACTTTGCTAGGCGGTGCTTACATTGAGCTCTCTCCTGGTGAAAAGGCGATAGGGAAGCATGATGCGTTCTCTGGATTGGAAACGCCTCCGTTGACGCCGACTGGAGCGCCGGGCTTAAAGCTGAATTTGTATAGTGACAAGGCCGGGTCTGTGAGTGCCGGTGATGTGGTTCTGTATAATGGCTATAAGGTTGGCCGCGTTGAAGGCATGGGCTTTGATGAGCAGCGTAAACAAGTGCATTATGACGTTTTTATCGATGCGCCGTTTGATCAGTTGGTGAACAGCTCTGTGCGTTTTTGGAATGTCAGCGGAGTGGAGATCAACGCATCTGCCAGCGGGATCGAGGTCTTGACTGGTTCTCTGGATACCGTGCTGTTAGGTGGTGTTGCCTTTGGTATTCCAGATGGTTTGGAGGACGGGGGGCCGGTTGATAATGACGCGGAATTTAAGCTGTTCGATACGTATTCTGATATGCAAGAGCAGCCTTTCTATCATCATCTCAATTATGTGATGGAGTTTGAGCAATCTTTGCGCGGGCTGCTTCCTGGAGCTCCAGTTGAGTATCGCGGTATTCCTGTTGGATATGTTAAAGACATCCTGTTTGATGAAGTGATGGCGGAGGAGGCTAGTGATTCTGAAGACAATCGTCCGATTCCGGTTTTGATCAGGGTTGAGCCTGGTCGCGTAGGGTTGCCTGACACCAAAGAGTCGGTTGAAATTATGAAAGCGAGTATCGCTCGTAATGTTGAGGCTGGCATGCGCGGCAGCTTGGAGACTGGGAGCATGATTACGGGGAGCCTATTTATTAATATTGATTACCGCACGGATGCCGCTCCTGCCTCCCTCGGGGCGACCATGGGCTATGCGACGATTCCGACAGTGCAGGTGGGCCTAGATAAGTTGGAAGAACAGATTTCATCATTCTTGACGAAGATAAATAGTCTACCGCTGGACGAAACAATGAGTGCGATTAATGGCACGATGACTGCGATGACCGATACACTGAATTCGATGGATTCACTGGTGCAGGATATCCATGATCAGAAGGTGGGGGCTGAACTGGTCAAGACGCTGGAGGATACTCAGCGTATTCTGCGTTCATTTGGCCCTGGTAGTTCTGCCTATCAATCAATTGAGGGCAGTATGAACAAACTCAATGAGACGCTTTATAATGTCGAAGCGCTGACACGCACGTTGAACGATACGCCGAATGCCCTCGTGCTACCAATGAACTATCCAGAAGACCCACAACCAGGAGCTAATAACTAATGAGACCACTATTTATCCTTACTTTGACTCTATTGCTGGCGGCTTGTTCGACTCAGCCTATTAGCCGTAGCACGTATTTGCTACGCTCGGATCACGGCTTAGAAACTCGAGCCCTACAGACTTCGGCCGATCTATATTTGGGTGAAGTGATCATCGCGGGCTACATCGATCAGCCTGGTTTAGTGCTTGAAGGCGCTTCGAATACGATCCACACGGCGAAGTATCACCAGTGGGCCGAGCCTCTGCGCACGAGTTTGCGTCAGTTTTTAAACACCGAGATTTCGGCGGGCTTAGGAGCTGATATCGCGATTTCGCGGATTAGCCAGGAGCATACACGCCGTCTCGATGTGAAGATCGATCAACTGCATGGTGATATGGATGGCAATGCAGTGCTGGTCGCTTACTGGAGCCTGACGCAGGATGGCAAAGCCGCAGAGTATCAATATGTTCGAAGCCTTCCATTGCAGGAGCCTGGCTACGAAGCGCTGGTGGCCGCTGAAAAGCGATTGCTGATCGATATGGCACAGACGATTGCCAATGATTTGAAGTAGCAGACCGTCGATTCTATCTTTCTTTTTCAAAAGCACAGGCCGTCGCGCCTGTGCTTTTTTGTGCCCGGATTCATGGGTTGTTATACCTGCACGCATCATGATTTCTGAAAAGTGTAGTCGAGTTCCTTTAGGGGTTCGACCGACATGGCTAATGGCACCCTTGGTTGCAGGCGGGTGGCCATATATTCAGGAGTTATATTCACGCGCATCATGATTTGTGAAAAGTGCATTCATGCTATTTCGCTATCTTGCTGTAGGGGCTTTGCTTGCGAAGACCGCGCAAAGGCCACACGCATAGGAAGTTGTAAAACTTTAGCTGCCTTCGCGGGTGCCGCAAGCAGCACCCCTACGCCAGATTCTTCGATTTGACAAAGTCACAATATTTGATGCGCGTGAGTATAGAAGTAAGGAGTCAGAAGTTAGTCTTTGGTCATTAAACCTAAAAAGATGAGTTGAACGGTTTAAGAATCAGAGCCCATGCCAACTGCCGTATTTAGGTTAAACTCTTACGAGTGTATTCACTACCGCCAAATTGGCGAATCGAGGATTTTTCGTAAAGCACTGATATTCAGCTCCTAACTTCTTACTTCTAGCTTCTAACTACTCTTTTTAAGTTAAAGGAAGCCACCTACGGCTGAATGCCTCTTACTCAGTTTTATGTAGCATCCCATTCGCACTTTTTGATGAGTGTGTGCATGTTTAATGCGTCTATAAATGACAGCTAATAGCTGTATGCTCACCGATACCAAGGCTTTACATCCGAACTGAGGCGATTCATTTTGAAGACTCAAAGTTTAGTCTTTTAAGGGCCATATTATGGTAAACATAGCTTCAAAGTATGCATGCACGCTGGCGGACATTCCTTCCGGAGGTCAGGCACGTGTGCTCGAATTGGCGGATGGGTTTGAAAGCTACGAACGCCAACGCTTGATTGATCTCGGTGTGGTGCCAGGCACACAGGTGACTGTGCGCAATGCGTCGGCGATGGGCGGACTGCGTGCTTATAAGCTGCGGGGAACGGTGCTGGGCCTGCGTCATGCGCAAGCGAGCCGGATTCACGTGGAGGCTGTAGTGTGAGTCAGTGTAGCAGTTCCGGATGTTCTTCCTGTCCGGCGCACATGCGCAGCAGTGTCGAAGAATACGCGCTCAAGCCTGACGATTGGGATCACTTGATCGCGCTGGCGGGTAATCCCAATACTGGGAAAAGCACCATTTTTAACGGGCTGACTGGGCTGCATCAACATACGGGCAACTGGCCGGGTAAGACGGTGTCGCGCGCCGAGGGGAGTTTTTCGCATGCAGGGCAGCAGTTCAAAATCGTCGATCTACCCGGTGCCTATTCACTGCATGGTGTGTCGCGTGATGAGAGCGTAGCAGCTGATTTTCTGGCTGAAGTGCGACCTGCGGCGACCGTCGTCGTGCTGGATGCGACGGCGTTGGAGCGAAACCTCGCCTATTTGTTGCAGATTCGTGAGCGCACACCGCGTGTGGTGGTTGCGCTGAATTTGTTGGATGAAGCCCGTGCACGCGGATTGACGGTAGATGTGGCAGGGCTCTCGGAGGCATTGGGTTTACCAGTGATTTCGATGGAAGCGCGTCGTGGTAAAGGCTTTGAAGCTTTGAAAGCAGCGATTGCGAGTCGTTGCGCGGAGGAGCGTGACGACGCGGGCGTGGTCGATCCCGATGCCGAGTTGCACCATCATCACGAGACGGCGTCGGAACTCGCGGAGCAATTTGTCACGCAGAGCGGTAAAGATCGGCGCATCTGGCAGGATCATTTGGATCATTGGCTGACGCATCCGTTGACGGGCTTTCCGATCATGGCGCTGGTCATGGCATTTGTGCTGTGGTTGACGATTACAGGGGCGAATGTGCCTTCGGCGATGTTGGGGACACTGCTACTGGATACGGTGCATCCTTGGTTGCGCGAAACGTGTTTGGGTGTCGGCTTACCGGAGTGGCTCGTGGGGCTCAGTGTGGATGGCGTTTATTTAACACTGGCTTGGGTGGTGAGTGTGATGCTGCCGCCGATGGCGATTTTCTTCCCGCTGTTCACTTTGCTGGAGGACTTTGGGTATTTGCCGCGGGTGGCTTTCAATCTCGATCCGCTGTTTCAGAAGTCTGGGGCGCATGGTAAGCAAGCGCTGACGATGGCGATGGGCTACGGCTGTAATGCGGCTGGGATCATTGCGACCCGTATCATTGAAAGTCCGCGCGAGCGCCTGATTGCGATTCTGACAAATAATTTTGCGCTCTGCAATGGGCGTTGGCCGACGCAGATCTTGATTGCCTCGATCTTCTTTGGGGGAATCGTGGGGCCGAAGTATGCGAACCTGAGTGCGACGGCGGCGGTGTTTATTGTCGGTATTCTAGGAGTGCTGCTGACATTTGTGAGCTCCTGGCTACTGTCGAAAACCCTGCTCAAGGGCGAGGCATCGGCTTTTACGCTAGAGATGCCGCCACTACGTCCGCCGAATTTCTGGCGCACGCTTTATACGTCGTTGATCGACCGCACGATCTTTGTGTTGTGGCGTGCTATCATCTTTGCGGCACCGGCGGGTGCTGTCATTTGGGTGGCTGCAAATTGGCAGATCGGCGATGCGAGCGCAGCAGCTTGGATGATTGAGTGGCTCAATCCTGTTGCCGTGTTGATTGGTTTAAACGGTGTGATCTTGTTGGCCTATATCATTGCGATTCCTGCCAACGAAATCGTGGTGCCGACGATCTTGATGCTGACCGTGATGATGACTGGGCAAGCCGTGGATGGTTTTGCTGGGAACGGTGTGTTATTCGAAACGAATCAGAGTGGGATTTTGCAGCCGTTGCTCGCTGCGGGAGGTTGGACCTTATTGACCGCAACCTGTTTGATGCTGTTCAGCTTGTGCCATAACCCGTGTTCCACTGCGCTATATACGATTTATAAAGAAACGGGTAGCGTGCGTTGGACCGTATGGGCTGCAGTGTTGCCGACGGTAGTCGGTGTGGTGCTGTGTGGTGCTGTTACACTTACGTGGCAGTGCTTCGGGTAGCGGGGGATTTGTGAAGAGTTTCGCAATTTCTTTGCGCATTCATCTTCGGTTCAGGTTCGAAATGGTAAAGTGGCTCCAGAATTAACCAAAACCACTAACCAAATTCCTACCGATGAACACCGACACAGCTACACCTACCTACGAGACTATTGAATTAGACATCACTGACATGTATCAACCGATTCCACTCGATCTGAATCAGATCTTTGGGGCGGTCGGTCTTCGCTATACCGTCGCGCTTGAATCTTATGGTCTCGTGCGAGTGCATAAAACAGCAAACCCGGCGAAGATCGCTTTGTCCGCTGGTGTCTATGCCGAAGCGGGTAGCCAAACGCGCTTAATCGTGCGCGCCGATGATGGCACCGGTTGCACTGCCGCGGTTATTTTTAAGCTGTCGATTATTGACTCCTCCACCGAGGCCTCGCGCGTTGCGTAAGGGGTGACAGTGGATCTGCGGAATCAAAAGCGGCAGGATGCCGCTTCTACTGGGTCAGTCTCCAGCCCAGGTTGCTGTGGTCGAAATGGCTTCGCCAGCCCGCTACAGAAGTGGCGTTTTTAATGGTTAAAGACGTTATGGTGGATTTGGGTGTATCTTCGCTTTGACAAGGGCTCGCTGCTGGTCGACGTTTCCGAAATGGCAGATTTTAAGATCGGACAGCGCTGGATCAGCGAGACAGAACCGGAACTCGGACTTGGTATTTTGGAGTCGGTTTCGCGGCATCAAATACGGCTCATTTTTACGGCAGCGAGTGAGGCGCGCCTGTATGCACCGGCGAATGCACCGATCAAGCGGGTGGAGTTTCGCGCGGGCGATACGATCAATTCTCAAGGTGGCGCGACGGTGCTGATTGAGTCAGTGCGCGATGACGATGGCCTGCTGACGTATGTCGGTGGCGGCGTTGAAGTGGCAGAGGCAGAGCTGGCGGATACGATCAGCTTTAGTAAGCCAGAGGATCGCTTGATCGGCGGGCAGATTGATCAATCTGTGGCGTTTGCACTGCGTTATGAGACCATTGAGCGCCAACATGCGATGCGTAAGTCGGATGTGGCGGGGTTTACGGGTGGACGTATCGACCTGATTCCGCATCAGCTCTATATCGCGGCTGAGGTGGCGAATCGCTACATGCCGCGTGTCTTGTTGGCCGATGAAGTAGGGCTCGGTAAGACCATTGAGGCTTGTTTGATTTTGCACCGCTTGCACCTGACTGGGCGTGCGGAGCGTATGTTGATCGTGTTGCCGGAGTCGTTGGTGCATCAGTGGTTTATTGAGCTACTGCGTCGCTTTAACCTGTGGTTTCATCTCTTTGATACCGATCGTTGTCAGTCGATTCTGAAGTCCGAGCCGGATGAGAATCCGTTTATGTCGGAGCAACTGGTGATTTGCAGCCTCAGCACTTTACTGGGAGACGAGCAATTGGCGAAGCATGCCACGGATGCGAAGTGGGACATGTTGGTCGTTGATGAGGCGCATCACCTCGAATGGACGCCAGAGGAAGTGAGTCCTGAGTATCAATTAGTGGAGGCGCTGACGCGTCGGAGCCATGGCTTGCTACTGTTGACGGCGACGCCGGAGCAATTGGGAGCGGAGGGGCACTTTGCGCGTCTGCGCCTGCTCGATCCAGAGCGTTACCCAGATCTAGAAAAGTTTAAAGAAGAGCAAGCGGGCTATACTGAGGTCGCTGCAGTTGCCAATAAGTTGCTGGGTGGTGACAAATTGTTAGAGGACGAGAACGTGTTCTTGCGTGAGGTGTTTGAAGATTGTTCGGGTGCGGAGTTTGAAGCGCGCTTGAAGGATCGCAAGGCGATGCTCGACGAGTTAGTGGATCGCCATGGCACGGGCCGTGTGATCTTTAGGAACTCGCGTGATTCGTTGACGGGGTTCCCCGAGCGGCAGGGATTGCCGCAGAAGTTGGAGCCGCGCAAGACGCTCTCTGAAGAAGAGTTGCAGGCGCGTTTATTGCGTGAGTTCGATTTGGATGCGACGCCGGATGAAGACGCTGAGCCGATTGACTACCGCCAAGGGCCGCGGATCAAATGGCTGGCGGATTTGCTCCGTGAGTTGGGCGAAGAGAAGATCTTGTTGATCTGTCGCACCAAGGAAAAGGTGCAGGCGATCTTTGATGCATTGAGCGAAGAGATTAACGTGAAGGCCGCGGTCTTCCACGAGGAACTGACGCTGCTGCAGCGCGATCGTAATGCGGCGTGGTTTGCAGAGGCGGACGGTGCGCGTATTTTACTGTGTTCTGAGATTGGTAGTGAGGGGCGTAATTTCCAGTTTGCGCATCATCTCGTGCTGTTTGATTTACCGATGAATCCTGAGTTGCTGGAGCAGCGTATTGGTCGTCTCGACCGTATCGGACAGACAGAAACGATTAAGGTGCATTTGCCGTATTTGGAGCATAGTTGCACGGAGTTGCTGATGCGCTGGCATCATGAGGGCATTGATGGCGTGGAGCATTCGCTGAAGGGCGGATACGCGTATTTGGATCAGTTTGGAGCGGCGCTTCGTAAACTCGGTCCCGTTTATCACGAGGGGGATCCGTCCATTTTGAAGGAGGCGGATGAGTTGATTGATGCGAGTCGCGCGTTCCGTAAAGACTTGGAGGCGAAGTTAGGCCAAGGCCAGGATCGCTTGATTGCCTTGAACTCGTTCCGTGAGGATGTGGCCAGTGAACTGGTCGATCAGATTCGTGTGCAGGATGGGGATCGCACGCTGGATCAGTTTATGAACCGTATTTTTGATCACTTCGGTGTGACGGTTGAAGACATTGATGACCGTAGCTATCACCTGTCGCCCGGGCAGATGTTTACCGACGCCTTTCCAGGCTTGCCGGATGAAGGCTTGATGGTGACCTGTGAGCGTAAGCGTGCCTTGGGACGCGAGGACGTGGGCTTCTTAACGTGGGATCACCCGATGGTGCGTGGTTCGGTGGATTTGGTGCTCAGCTCGGAGAAGGGTAATAGCTCGATTGTGGTGTGGGCGAATAACACGGTTGATGCGCCGCCGATTTTGATCGAGGCGGTATTTGTTCTAGAAAGTGTCGCACCTGCGCGTTTGCACGTGGATCGCTTTTTGCCGCCGACGCCGGTGCGCATCGTCGTCGATATGGCCGGGCAAGACTGCTCAGAGGAGTATGGGCATGCCTTGGTCAACAAGCACGCGCGCGATGAAGAGGCCTTCCGCTTGAAGCAGAATCCTGAATTGTTACAGGCGCTCGTGCCAGAAATGCTGAAGGCGGCGCGCGGGCATGCTCGTGAGCAGAAGTCTGTCTTACTGCAAACCGCAATGACGGAGGCGCATGCGCGACTCGATGGCGAGGCAACTCGTTTGAAGGAACTGAGTAAGGTGAATCCGAATGTGCGTGATCAGGAGATCAAGATCGCCGAGAACGTGGTGGCGGATGTGACCAAGCATATTGCGAAGGCGCATCTTCGACTCGACGGCGTGCGCCTGATCCTGCGTGGACCAGAGAGTTGAAAAGCTGAAACCTGAAACACGGAAATTTTGAAACTTGGAAACTTGGAAAACTGGAAAACTGGTTGATCGGTGGTGGAATCGTTTTTTGTAGCGGAATCCGCGAAGCGGTTTCGATCTGTGCGTTGGCTTAGGTTGATGTTGTCGAAATGGCTTCGCCAGTCCGCTACGGGCGCTGTGTTTGTTTTGTAGCGGAATCCGCGAAGCGGTTTCGATCCGTGCGTTGGCTTAGGTTGATGTTGTCGAAATGGCTTCGCCAGTCCGCTACAATGAAGCGAAAAAACGGGCATCGTGTATGCACGATGCCCGTTCTGTTTTTTAGCTATTACGAATTAGCCATCATCCTAAAAAGAGTAGTTAGAAGCTAGAAGGCAGTAGTTAAGAGCTGAATATCAGTGTTTTATGAAGAATCCTAGGGTTCGCCAAATGGCTTCGCCCTTCGGTTGCACCCAAGGGCATAATAAGTGTCGCTGCGCTCGGTAGGCGGCAGCGAATACGTTCGTAAGAGTTTCATCACCAAGGACTAACTTGCTGCGCCATCTACGGCAGACCTCCGTCTGACTCCTAACTTCTAACTCCTGAATCTAGGATCATTCATTGTCGCGAAGCGACCCTAGAATGCCATCTGCCAGCCTAGCGTGAGCACGGTGTCTGTCTCCAGTTGGTAACCATTGAGGTCCTGCCAGAGCGGGAGGCGTAGATCGAGGGCGATGCGTTGACCTTTCAAGGTGCCGGAGGGCACGTAGAAGTTGATGCCGAAGATCGCGTCGAGGCGCTCGCCACCGTAGTTGTCTTCATATGCGGTGGTGACGGTGTCACGGCCCATCATTGGACCTTGGTTGATGTCGTCTTGGTCGCCTTTGAGCTTGCTGGTGTAGGTGTAGCTCAGGCCAGTGTTGAGGCCGACCCATTCGTTGAGGTTAGTGCCTGCCCATGTGGTCGCACCGAAGACATTGCCGAGGCGGTAGCCGTTGTCGTTCTCGCTTTCGAGGCGGATGACAGCGTTGGCCTGTGCCCCGTAGGACCAGCTCTCAAATTGCTGCACGTAGGTGAGCGAGGGGAGCAGGTCGTAGGTGCCGGAGCCGAGTTGCATTGGGGCGGGCAATTGTTGGTTGGCGCCGCCACCCATGGCAGGGGTCTTGTCTTTCTTGTCGATCGAGCCGGTTGGTAGGCTCAAGCTGAGGCCTGCGTGTGCTTTACGGTTTTCTTCGAGATAGAAACGATAGAGGCCGCCGACTTTGACGTCGCCGATGCCGCTGGTGTTTGTGGTGAACTTACGGTTGCCGTTGTTCATCATATTCGCCGCCATTTGATTGACGATTTTATGATCCATTTCGGTCTCTGTGTAGTTGCCCATGAGCATGAGTGTTAGTTTGTCAGTCGGCGCATACATGAACCCGAGCATGTGCATGTCCATCGACATCGATTCAGGAGTTACAGTGTAGCCAGCATCGAAGACATCTTGAGAGGAAACGCGATCGTTCCCGTGGCGCATGCCGTCCATATCCATATGCATGTAGCGGTAGGACATCATCCAGCCGCCTTTGGCATGCGTGTGATCGCCCATCACTGAAATGGGTGCGTGGTCATCGGGACGTCCGACATGGTTCTCATCGGTGGCGCAACAGCTGAATGCTGGCGCGGCGTAGGCGGCGCTGGTGGCCGCAGTGAGTGTGGTGAGTAGTAGTGTAGTTTGTATAAATGTGTTCATTGTATGATCGGCTGTGCCGATGGTTGGGTAGTGATTGATCGGCTGATTGCTGAGTAGCTGATCGCTTTTCGGAGCTAACGAAGGGGGCTGGCGTTACTCAGGGGCGATCCAGCTTGGAGTGGTCGCGGTCTTCGCAAGCAAAGCCCCTACTTATTGAATTAGATCCGCAAGCTCGCTCTGGGGCGGAAGTGTCTGATTTTCGACGCGTATGATGGTTTGTGAAAAGGGTAGTCGAGTTCCTTTAGGTGCTCGATCGACACGGCGATGGGTAGCATTTTCTCCAAGCGGGTGGCCACCTAAAGGAAGCCACCTACGATCTCAGGTTTTTGCTCCGATGCCCTAAAAAACACAAAGCTGAATACGCGGCAGTAGCGATTGCTCGCTAAACGAGTCGCGGCGGCGGAATGGGCACATCTGAGTGCCGCAGTCGGCCGGATTGATCACTGTTGCCGCGCTTGGCGGCGATAAAATATGTGGGAGCGAGGCTGAGGCGCTCAGCTTGGCCGAGGAGTAGTTTGAGGCTTTTTACCTCGGTTGACTCTTTGATCGGGGTGGTCTCCTGCTCGGCATCAACTGCTGTAATCAGCTTACAGAGTTCACAGGGGCGCTCGCCGCCAAAGGTATCGGCAAAGGCTTGCTCGATGCTGCTTTCCTGCGAGTAGCTCGCGACCATCCAACTCCATGCCCCAAGCTGCAGCAGTAGCTGAGGCCCTGTGAGGAGCAAGCAACTGCAGAGGAGTAGTAGCAGCCGACCGAGTCGGCGTATGAAGGTGAGCAAGTTCAAGGCGGGTAGACCTGAGACTAGACGATAGAGGCCAGTGGGTAGCGGCCTAATACTGGATAGTGGAGGAGCCTAGTGGTTTAATTCGTATTCCAGCGTCTCGCCGTCGTGGACGATGGTGACGTGGTTTTGGCCGTCGGCTTTTTGTGTGGCTTCGGTGCGTCCGATGATTTGCGCGGGAATGCCGAAGGCTTCGCTCTTGGCGATGATGCCAGCTGCGGCTTCTGGATCGCAGAAAATTTCCATACGGTGCCCCATGTTGTATACGCGGAACATCTCTTCGGTGCTAGTGCCACTGGCCTTCTGGATCGCTTTGAAGATCGGAGGAATTGGCAGGAAGTTGTCCTTGATGTGGTGGACGCCGGTGCCGAAGCGGATGCACTTGGTTTGACCGCCGCCGGAGCAGTGCACCATGCCGTAGATGCTTTCGCGGTCTTCTTCGAGGAGCTGCTTGATGATCGGTGCGTAGGTGCGGGTCGGGCTCATGATGGCGTCACCAACAGTCATGTCGGAGTCGGGCAGCATGTCGGTCATCTTGTAAGGACCGCAGTAAAGGTATTGCTTGTCGGTTGTTGGATCGACGGTCTCGGGATATTTCTCGAGGTAGTAGGGACTGAGCAAGTCGTGGCGCGCGCTGGTCAGGCCATTGCTGCCGATACCGGAGTTTTCAAATGTTTCGTAAGTGGCTTGTCCCGCGGATGCGAGGCCGACGATGGCGAGGCCTGGCTTGACGTTGGCATTATCGACTACGTCTTTGCGATCCATGACGACGACTGCGCAGGAATCTACGGTGACGGTGCCAGTGAGGTCGCCGACGTCAGCTGTTTCGCCGCCGCCACTGTGGACGCCGACGCCGTAGTCGCGCATGGTGGCGAGAAAGTCTTCGGTGCCGGAGATGAGTTGGCCGAGTGCTTCGCCTGGGATGGCGCGGGCATTGCGGTTGACGGTGCTGGAAATGAGGATGCCGTTGATCGCGCCGACACAGAGCAGGTCGTCGATGTTCATGACGAGGCTGTCTTGAGCGGTCTTGCGGAAGCCTGTCGGATCGCCTGTTTCCTTGTAGTGCAAGTAAGCGAGGGTCGATTTCGTGCCAGAGCCGTCGGAGTGGATGATGTTACACTTCTCAGGGTTGCCAGTGAGGATGTCGGCACCGATCTTGCAGAACGCACCGGGAAAGACGCCGCGGTCGAGCTTATCCACGACTGCGTGGACTTCGGACTTGGAGGAGGAGACGCCGCGTTGGGCGTAGCGATCGTTTAAATTGCTCATGGCTAATAGGTAATGGCTAAATGATTTGTTTGAAAGTGCTTACTTTTTGCGGAGATATTTTGCAAAGCCTGCGAGTTGCTTTGAAATTTCCAAGCAGAGTTCCGCTCGTTGCTCGACAATCTCAGGTGAAAGTAGTTTTAGGCGTTGGGCGAGTCTATACATGCTGCGAACTTCTCCTGTCGAGCCTTTGGCGATATCTAAAAACCTAGAAAACTCGGTAGCGGTGCTTCGTTCGGCTCCCTCTGCTACATTATTTGAGACCGAAACCGCCGCGCGTGTAATTTGATCTTTAAAGGAGAAGTCCTTGGTGTGGCGGAAGTCTTGATACACTTCACAAGCAAGAGCTTGAGCATCTTGCCATACTTTCATGTCTTCAAAGTCCTTCAAATTACTCATGTTTTTAGCTATTAGCCATCAGCTATTAGAAATTCGCATTGCCGACCTGTGAGCTCCTCAAACTATAGTTTGAACGGGAGGTTGCAGTTCGGCAATGCGTGCCATGATGCGGCGGGAGGCTTCTAGGTAGCGCTCGGGGTGGTCTTTGCCGGGGTCGATTTCGGCGGTGGTCATTGGCTTGCCGTAGGCGATATGGATCGGACCGCCGAGAGTGGGCAACTTGTGGTTGCGGCCGTAGGCTTCGAAAGTGCCGAAGATGCGGGTCGGGATGACTGTCGCTCTTGATTTGCAGGCAATCATGCCCGCGCCGGGCTTGGGCTCGGCGAGTTTGCCGTCTACCGAGCGGGTGCCTTCCGGATACATGGCAACGGCGCCTTGCTTCTTGAGTGCTTTGAAAAGAGCTTTGAGTGATTTGACGTCGGCGTTGTTGCGGGCGACGGGAATCGTCTCGAGCTTGAGGAGCGCTTTGCCGAAGAGCCCTTTGTAGAGCGTGTCGCGGGCGAAATAATTAAACGGACGATACACTTGCGCGCCAATTGCGGGTGGATCGTAGAAGCTGATGTGATTGGCCGCGAAGATCGCGCTTCCTGTCAGCGGCACGTTGCGCATGCCTGACGTCGAGTAGTCGTAGAAGGTGCTGAAAAACCAGTCTGCGGTAACGCGGACGCATTCATAAAAAAACGGAATTTTAGGACGTGGTTGTGACATTTTTTGAAAAGCTGACGGAGGTCTGCCGTAGATGGCAAAGCAAATTAGGAAACGCTGAAATGCTAATGTTGTTTTTTAAACCGTTAATGGACGTTAATAAACGTTAATTTATGACGGCGATGATGGGTTGTAGGTGACTTTGCGCCACTCTAATTTCGGATGTTTGAAATTTAAGATGAGACCAGTGCTTTTGCCTGTGATCTTGAGGTAGTTGATGATTTGGCCGATGTCGTCATCATGGATTTTCGTGACGACCTTTGTATCTACGACAATGAAATCTTCCACTTCTAGGTCGGGAATGTATTCGTCGACCTTTACGTCTCGGTAAAGCACTGGGTATCTGTGCTGCTGGTCGTAGTTGATGCCCACGTGCTGAAATTCAACAACGAGCGCCCGTTCGTAGGTCTTTTCGCGTAGGCCGTGCCCAATCGCGTTGTGGACGGTCATCGCAGCGCCAACGATTTTAAACACTATTTCTTTTGTCTGATTAACGTCCATTCACGTTTATTAACGGTTCAGACTCTATTTTCTGTGATGATGCCGCAAATGTGATCGACGACGCCTTCGAGTGGTAGCGGGCCGGTGTCGACACGTGTGGCTCCTTCGGGGCAGACGAGTGGCGCGGTCTTACGCTGGCTGTCGCGCTTGTCACGCTCGGCGATGGAGTCGGTCTGGCCATCTTTGGCGCGGCGGGCGGCGCGGGTGGCTTCGTCGGCAAACAGAAAGAAGCGGAACTCGGCGTTGGGGAAAATGATGGATCCAATGTCGCGGCCTTCCATGATGAGACCGGAGAACTCGGGGTGCTCGCGGGCGACGTCGGCCTGGCTACGCTGATAGTTGAACAGAAATTCACGGACAGATTCGATCGCGGCGAATTTAGAGACGTTGCCATTCACCTCGGGGGAACGAATCTCGGCATCAGCTGGCACGTGGCCATTAATACTGAGCAGTGCGCTGCGCCCTTTGATGGTGGTGTCGAGTTTGAGTGACTCCAGCAGGGCAGGAATTGCTTCGGGGGACTCGGAATTGGCACCGGCGTCGAGTAGTGCGTAAGTGAGCGTGCGGTAGTGCGCGCCGGTATCGACGTGCATGAGGTTGAGACGCTCGGCGATCGCACGGGAGGTGGAGGACTTTCCTGTGGCGGCGCCGCCGTCGACGGCGATGATTTTAAATGCGGAACTGGCTGACATGGATTATTGATGGCTAATAGCTAATAGCTAATGGGTGATGGTTAATGAGTGATGGCTAATCGGTGATGATCCGAGGATTTAATTTTAGCCATCAGTCATTAGCTATCATTCATTTCTTATTCAGCCTTAGGCTGAATAAGATGCACATCGCGTTGTGGGAACGGGATGGTGATGTTTGCCTTTTGTAGCGCTTTGAATACGGCCATGTTCACGGTATAGCGGGTGCGGTGGTAGCTGTTGGTGGGCACCCAGACGCGGTAGCCGATATTGATGGAGGAGTCGCCGAAGTCTTCGATGCCGACGTCGGGCGCACGGTCGGGCGAGATGCCTTTGACGGATTGCACCGCCTTGGTGATGCATTGGATGGCAGCTTCTGGATCCGCAGCGTAGTCGATACCGACGACGGCTTCGACAATGCTGTAATTGTAAGAGTTGGTGAAGATCTCGCCGAGCACACAGCGATTCGGGATGGTGGTGCGCTCTTCGTCTTCGTTGATGAGCTGTGTGTTGCCGAGGTTCACGCAATCGACGATGCCAGTGAGGCCGTTGATGGTGAGGGTGTCACCGACAACAAAGGGACGAGTAATGATGAGCACGATACCAGCACCGTAATTGGATACGGGGCCTTGAACCGCGAGACTGAGGCCGAAGGCACTGGCACCAAGGAGTGCAACAAAGGGGGTGATCTCGAATCCGATCTGACTGAGCGAGATGATCACTGCGAATGCGATGATGATCAATTTGCTGAATCCGGCAAAGAAGCGCGCGAGTGTGACGTCGATATTGCGTTTGTCGCAGACTTTAATGATGAGCCCCGCGATTTTTTTAGCTAACCAAAACCCGATCGCGATTATCAGAGCGGCGACGAGTATCTGAACGGCGATGGAGGTGCCGTTCTCCACTAGGTAGAGAATGATTTTATCTTTCAGTGCATTGATCTCTTCGAGTTGTTCGGTAGGCATGGCACTTATGAAAGCTGAAAAATTGAGAGTCTGAAAGACTGAAACGCGAAAAGTCTGAAATCCAAATTAAACAGGTAGCGTAGTATTCAACGCTGTTGCTCTGCAGTTAACTACGAATCTCACGGATCTCCGCGAATCTTGGGGTCTGTTGTGGAGTGATTTGCTGTGCTTTTGGATTCGTGAAGATTCGTGTTATTCGTAGTAGAAAATACACGTGTTCGGCACTGTGGCTCTGCTGTTAACTACGAATCTCGCGGATCTGCGCGAATCTGGGGACTGTTGTTGAGTGATTTACTGTGCTCTTGGATTCGTGAAGATTCGTGTTATTCGTAGTTGAAAATACACGTGTTCGGCACTGTGGCTCTGCTGTTAACTACGAATCTCGCGGATCTGCGCGAATCGGAGTGTCTGCTGTGAAGTGATTTACTGTGCTCTTGGATTCGTAGTTGAAAATGCATTCGTTCGGCAGAATTAGCGGATTTTGTCTGTCAGTCGTCCAACCCAGACCACCAGTCGGCGGACTTGCGGAGTGCTTCAGGTGTTTGTCCAGCTTCGCGGAGTTCGCGTAGGCTTAGGGAGCGGTGGCGCTTGGCGAGCCGTTGTCCGTTGGCGTCGCAGAGTAGAGGGGCGTGGTAAAATGCGGGTGCTGGCTTGCCGAGGGCTTCGTAGATGAGCAGTTGGCGGGCGGTGGAGATGAGGAGGTCTTCGCCGCGGACGACTTCAGTAATGCCCATTGCGGCATCGTCGACGACGACGGCTAGTTCGTAAGCGGGCTGCCCGTCTTTGCGCCACACTAAGAAATCGCCGAAATCACGTAGGCACTCGAATGAGCAGGGGCCGAGGCTGAGGTCGTTGAATTCGATCTTGCGGTCGTCGGGCACGCGGAAGCGCCAGTTTGTTTCGCCAGGGGTCGTGGCGGTTTTTCCTGTGCCAATCGGGGGACGTAAATTCTCGGGGTAAATGGCTTCGCTGCCTTTTTTGTCACCGTGTGGTGCTTGTGTGGCCCATGTCACGTCTTTGCGGGACTTATCGCAGGGATAAATGAAGCCGGCTTCTTTCAGGTATTCCCATGCGTCGAGGAACAGAGGCATGCGTTGGCTTTGCTGATACGGTCCGACGGAGCCGCCAACGTCAGGGCCTTCGTCCCACTCGCAGCCAAACCAGTGTAGGTCTTCGATCGCGGCTTCGGCGTATTCTGGTTTGCAGCGATCGGGGTCGAGGTCTTCGTCTCGATAAATGAGTGTGCCGCCGGCTTCGCGGGCGCGCTCCATGGCGATCCAAAAGGTGCGCGCATGACCGAGGTGTAAGTGCCCGGTGGGTGTGGGTGCGATGCGGCCTCGATAGGACGATTTCATGCGAGGCAGTTAATGGTTATTTTAAGGTGAGTGCAAGCTTTCGGAGGCTTATGTTGATCTGCATTGGCTCGGGGTGTGCGGTCGAAGTGGCATGCGCTAGTCCGCTACGTTGCTGTGTTTGTTTTGTAGTGCATCTGCAAATCGGTTTCGATCTGTGCGTTAGCGGGTGCAAATTCAATGTAAAACTAGAGTTGTGATGCTTGAATCTCGATTTAGGTTAGGAGTCTTTGTGAAAGGAAATCGCTACAGACGCCTGTTGATTCGGGGCAGCCTCATCGGGCTGCTTGGCTTGGCTGTGCTGCTGTTTACGAGTCGCTGGTGGTTGCCGGCAGTGTTGCCGGCAGTGTTGGCGCGGTTCGATGTGCAAGTCGATTCGGTATCCATGACTGAAGGAGGTGGTCTACGACTGACTCAGGTCGGTTATGCCTCGGATAGCGTGGCTGTGGAGGTGGATGCTGTGGAGCTGCCGGCTTGGTCTGTGTATTTGTGGGAGCGCACTCTCGGCGCGGGCGTGGGTGATCTCCCGCTGACTGCGGGGCGGTTGACGGTGCGAATTCTGGAGTCGGCTGATACTGTGGCTTCGAATTCGGATGCGCCCGATGTGGTGGCGATCTACCGAGAAGTGAATCAGCAGTTGGCGCTGTATGAGCTGTGGTTGCCTGAAGTGACACTGGATGAGGCGGAGGTTTTTATGGGGGCGAAGTCTATTTGTGTGGCGCGCGAGGTGCGTGTGCATGAAGGGAAGCTGGGTGCTTCGGTGAAGACCGCGTATTGGCCGCAGACGATTGTATTGACTGGGGATTTGAGCTCTGAGGCGGAGTGGTTGCTGGATGTGGAGGTTGCGAAGTTGGGGCTGCATGCGAAGTCGCGTTTAGTCGGGACGGAGGATGCGTTGGAGGCACTGATCGTCATTTCGCATGGTAAGGACGCGATAAGCGCGAGTGGAACTTGGGGCGTGGGGCAGTTAGTGCCGCAGCGTGTCAGTATCGAGTCGAAGGTCTTTCGCGTGGATCCAGATTGGTTTGCGGGGATAGAGGCGCTCGAGGCGGATGAGTTGAATGTCTCTGGTTTGAATGCGTTGTGGGAGGATGGGCGTTATCAAGCGAGTTTGCAGCTGGGCGTGGATGTGCCGTTGGAGCAGGTGGAGGCTGCGATGCCCGTGAGTGCGGAAGTCTCGGTGTCGGGTGACTTGGAGGCTTTACAGATTGAGCAACTACGGGTGCATGCGGAGTGGGGGGATGCCGTGTTAAGTAATCCAGTGAATATTGATTTAAAGGGGAAGGGGGTGACGGCGCGGGCAGAGTTGACGGCTGCTTTGGATTTATCGAAGCAGTCTCAGTTTCCAGCGACGGGTGTTTTGCAGGGAAAAGTGCAGGTGGTTCCAGATTCGGCGAAGGGGCTGGATTTGACCTTTGATCTGACGGGAGAGGATTTGGGCTATGAACACTATCGCCTTGCGGGGGTGAGCGTCTCTGGTGGAGTTTTAGGCTCAACGGTGCGTCTGGATCATCTGGTGTTGGATCTGTTGGCTGATACGCCGGAAGAGCGCGTGGAGTTGTCAGGCGTGGCCGATTGGGAGGCGCGCACTTTGGATTGTAATTATACGGCGGCGCTGGGAGCGGATTGGTTGAACGCGCAGTTGGATGCGAAGTATTTTTCGGACGAATTGAAGTGTGCGGGACGTGTGTGGGGGAGTTGGGATGAGCCGCATTTACAGGGGCAGTTGGATCCGGTGACGGTCAATCATCCTGTATTTCAGCCGTTTGTGCTGGCGGGTGAGCTGAGTTCGATGCCAGGTGGGGTGTATGAGGCGCAAGGTTCTGCCACATGTGATGGGGCGACGACCGAGATTGATCTGAAGGCGCAGCGACGGGATGGTGTGTGTTCGGTCGAAATCAAGCGGTTTGTGATGTCGGATCCGGCGCTCCCACAGTTTAGCTTGCTAGCGCCTGCGACGGTTCGGTATCGGACGGAGGGGGATATTTTGAATCGCCTGCAGGTGGAGCCGGTGCATCTGGAAGCGGATGGCGGACATGCCATCGAGATCGATTGGGGCGTGGGGGACGGTTTCGTCTTTTCCGTCACCAAGATGACGGCGGCGCGTATTAGTCACTGGTTGAAGCAGCCTTTGCCGGAGTTTAATATTGATGCGTTTGAGTTGCGCTTGTCTCAGTTGGAGCCTCAGGTGTTGGGGAGCGTGAAGGTGCATGCGCAGTGCGAGGTGAAGTCGCAGGAGGTGCTGCGCTTGGATTTGGAGGGCGAGATTGATCAGTCTGGTATTCGTTTCGAGCAACTGGCGTTGCAATTTGAGCAGGAACCACAGTTGTCGGGGCAGATTGCGTTGCCGCTTCGATTGCAAATTCTAAAAAACGGAGGTCGGTTTTGGGATGCGGTTGAAGGCGGGCACTTATCGGGCGCGCTCAAGGGGCAGACGACCCCTGCGTTTACGGAGTGGCTCTCGCGGCAAGTCGGCCTTGGTGTCGGTGATGCTACGCTGGATCTGAATGTGACGGGGTCTTTAAGCGATCCCGGCGGGACGCTGGATTTACGGGTCGATGCGCTTGATTTGGGCGATCATTTTACCGAGGCAAAGTTGCCAGTGTTCAGTGAATTGATGCTGCAGGCGCTCATTGATGAGAATGACTGGCAGATTCAGCAATTTGAGCTGGTAGTGAATGAGAGCAAGGTGCAAGGCCACGGCGGAGTGACTGCTGGCGACGCGTTGAAGGTGTTGAATGATCATGGTGTGAGTTGGGCACCTTTGGGTCAGCACGCGTATGGACGTGTGGATTTTTTGGATTGGAGACTAGAGAAATGGATTCATTTGTTCCCCGATGTTTTCCGGCAGAGTGGTGCGGTCAACGGTCATTTGGAGTTGAAACCGGGCTTGGATCTGAGTGGGAATCTGCGCTTTGAGGATTTCGGGATGCGGCCGACTTCAGTGTTTCCGCTTATAGATCGAATGGGTGGCGAGCTGACGCTGGTTGATCGTAAACTCACGGTGACGCAGGCATCCGCCCGTATCGGTAGTAGCCCTGTCGCGCTTACTGGATGGATCGATGGAACTGATTTTGAGCATCCGTTGTGGGAGTTGAGGGTTGAGGGCGCGAATGTGCCGCTGGTGCGCACGACGGATTTAATTTTGCGTAGCGATGTGGATCTGACTGCGAAGCGCTTGCATGCCGAGGATGTGCCGGAGTTATCGGGGGAGTTGAATTTTACGCCGAGCACTTTGTTGGTGGAGTTTGATCCATTTGCACCGAGTGTGAAGGGTCGGCGCAGTAGTCAGCCGCCTTATTTTTCGATCACGACGCCTTCGATTGCGGATTGGACATTTGACTTGGTCGGGAAGGGGTATGCGTTTTTGCGGGTGCGGAGTCCGTATTGTCGTGCGCGTGTGTCTGCGAATCTGACGCTTGGGGGCACTTTTATTAAGCCTGAGTTGCTGGGGAGCCTGCGGGTGGCAGAGGGGGATGTGTTGTTTCCGAGTGTGAAGATGGATCTGGATAATGGTTCGGCGACCATTGAGCGCACTCGGCCGAATGAAGTGCAGCTCAACTTTAGCGGTATTGCCCAGGTGTCTTCGTATGTGATCACTATGGAAGTGGAGCAGTCGTTGCAGGATCCGAGTGTTACTTTTAGTTCAACGCCGGTATTGCCGAATAGTGAAATCGTTCAGCTGTTGGCCACTGGTAGTAGTTCCGGCGGTGGAGTGGGTGCGGTCGGTATCTATTTAGGCAAAGGCTTGCTCGGCGTGGGCGCGGGTGGGGTCGATTCCGGAATCGCGGATCGACTGTCGATCGATGTGGGAGAGGCCGGTGGCCGTGATGGTGGTAATACCTTTGGCGTGCAATATCGCTTGACGGATGACCTGTCTATCAATGGCGGCTATGATATTCATGAAGCCTATAATCTCGATTTGATGTGGAGTGTGTTTAAGCGATGAGGCAATACGTTCTATATCCGCTGCTGTTGATCGTGCTCCTCGGGCAAGGGTTGTCACTGCATGCGCATAAGGATGTCGAGGTTAAGGGGTTAGGGTATTTTAAGGATCGTAGTTTGATGCGGCGTTTGGCCTTCTTGCGTGATGTGATTCCTGGAGATGAGCTGGATGTCTCGGCGTTGGAAGATTGTGCGTTTTTAATTCTGGAGCAGATGAAGCGTGAGGGCTATCTGAAGCCTGCCGTCGCTGGCTCTTTTACTTCCGGGGACGTGGTGACGACTGCGCATTGGGGCATGCACTACTCGGTTCAGCTTCCAGTTGGTTTTACTGCGCAGCATGCAGTTTACAATTTGCTGCCCGGTATCGGCTATTATTACGAATCGATTTCGGTCGAAGGGGTGGATGCGATGCCTAAAAACGAGGTGGATCGTTACTTCATGGCAGGCGGTGCCTTGTATTATCGTGAGTCGGCACGGGTGTTTACACATGCGAATTTTGAACGACGTATCGGGCGTGTGCTAGGTGCATTGGAGGATCTGGGGTATCGAGATGCGAAGCAGGTCAGCTCGAATGTCGAGCTTGATGACGTGACCGGTGGAGTGCAGGCCTCGGTTGTTATCGATCAGGGGAAATTGCACCTAGTGGGGCAGGTGAGCGTTGTGTTATTGAATGTGGATGGCTCGGATGGTGAAACACGGAAATTGGATGCTGCGGGGGCGCTGTTGACTCAAGATTGGGAGCAAGATCAGCTGCGGGATTTACGTAATGAAGCCTATGCGGCGGGATATCCGGATGCGCGCGTGACGGCGGATGTTAGCGTTGGAGACGTGAATGCGAAGGGGGGATTGGTGCGAGACATTACTTTTAAGGTCAATCGCGGGGAAAAGGTGACCTATACTGGGGTGCGTTTTCAGGGGGGGGAGGATGTTCGGCGCACGGTGTTGGAGCCACGTGTCGAGATGCAGGAAGGCAAGCCTTTGAATTTACTCGAAGTGCGTGAGACACGCCGCGCCTTGATGGGCTTAGGGGTTTTTAATGAAGTGGATGTGGCGTATGAGCCGGAGCAGGGAGCCGAGCGAGAGGTGGTGTTTTCATTGGAAGCGAGCCGGCGTAAAGAACTTCGGCTATTGCTTGGTTGGGGAAGCTACGAGCAGGCACGGGTCGGTGCGAACTGGGAACAGCGTAACCTGTGGGGCACGGCGCAGCGCTATGATGCGAATGTGAAGCAGAGTATGAAATCCACCGAAGCGAATGCGACGTATGCGGTGCCCTATGTTTTCGGCACCGATGTGACGGGGTATGCCCGCGCTGAGCATCTTGAGCGTGAGGAGATCTCTTATGATTATACGACTCAAGGTGTGCGCGTCGGTGCGACCACGTATCTCAATCATCCAGGGGTTTTATTGACCGCCGAATATGGATTCACTGATGAAGATGCGGATCGTGATAATCCCGACCTGTTTGATTCAAAAGACTCGGCCACTGTGGCCAGCCTAATGATGCGCGCGAGTTATGACCGGGTGGACAGTGCATTGAATCCGACCCACGGGTATCAATTGTCCGCGAGCTACAAGCTGGCGAATCAAATCTTTGGCGGTAACGTCAGCTTCCATAAGGTTGAGCTGGACGGTGCATACCATTTGCCCTTGACGGAGAGTTTGGTTCTGCACCTAGGGATGCGCACTGGCGCGATTCTGTCGACAGACGATGCCAGCAGTAATGTGCCGTTTGTGGAGCGCTTCTTTATGGGCGGGGAAGACACCGTGCGTGGCTATCGCGAAGGCAAAGCAGCGCCGCTGGATCGCAATGGCGACGAGATTGGCGCACAGGCCTATCTTTTGACCAATATCGAGCTAGAGCAGCGCCTCTATTCGGATCTCTCGCTCGTGGTCTTTTATGACGGTCTCTATAATTCGCAAGACGGCTTCTATGAGGACGGCACCGAGTATGTCTATTCGGTGGGATTGGGCCTGAACTATAAAACCGTGGTGGGACCCCTGCGCTTGGAGTATGGGCATAATCCTGATCCGAGAAAGCATGATACGCAAGGCACCCTACACCTCTCGGTTGGGTTTCCGTTTTAGTCGGTTCGGTTGGTTTTGTGTCTTAATCCTAATCTGACTCAGTCCTTGGTTTTGAGGCATTTGTTTGAGGCATTAAGAGTAGGAGTAGGATTCGGAGTAAGATTGAGGATATTTCGCTGCTACGCTTTCTCCTTGATTCTCAAAGAAATACGCGCACGCTACGCGACTTCTTAATTGGACCCGGATGCGTAAGTTGGCCGGGCATTTCACCCAGGACAACACATCAAATGACGTTTCACGATCTAGCACTCGACGAGTCTATTCTTAAATCTATCGACGAGTTCGGCTTCACTACGCCGACTCCTATTCAAGCGGGCTCCATTCCGCACATTCTTGCAGGCAAGGATGTTATCGGCTCGGCTCAAACCGGCACTGGTAAAACCGCCGCGTATGCGCTGCCGATTCTACACCGCCTCGGCGGGCATAAAAAGGGCGCTCCACCTCGTTGCCTCGTGCTCGGGCCAACACGTGAGCTCGCAGCTCAGGTCGAAGATCAATTTACATCGTATGGTAAATACTGCGCGCCGAAGTGCTGCCTGATTCACGGTGGCGTCGGTTACGGCAAGCAACTCGACGAGCTCAAAGAAGGTGCGGACGTCGTCATCGCGACTCCAGGGCGCTTACTCGATCACCTGCAGCAGGGCAATTTTGACCTTCGTTCGATTGAAGTGCTCGTGCTCGACGAGGTCGATCGCATGCTCGACATGGGGTTCATCGACGATGTGCAACGCATCATCAAGATGTGTAATGCGAATCGTCAGACCCTGTTGTTTTCTGCGACGGTGTCAGATGACATCAAGCGCCTCGTAGCGAAGAGCTTGAAAGATCCAGTCGAAGTTTCGATTGGCATCAAGCTGACGCCTGCTGAAACGGTGACGCACGAAGTGTATCCTGTCGGGGCGATGCAAAAGTTTGACCTGTTGATCGCTTTGATCGAAAGCATGGAAGTAGATAGCATGATTATTTTCTGCCGCATGAAGGTAGGCGCGGATCGTATCGCCCGTTGGTTGCAGGAGCGTAATTACAGTTGTGCCGCGATGCACTCGAACTTGCAGCAAAAGGCCCGCACCAAGGCACTGGAGCAGTTTAAAGACGGAAAAATCAAGATCCTCGTGGCGACCGACATTGCTTCGCGTGGCTTGGACATCGCGAATGTGACGCACGTCATCAACTACGATGTGCCCGAGCATGCAGAAGACTACGTGCACCGTATCGGCCGCACTGGTCGTGCGCAACGCGAAGGCGATGCGATGACTTTGGTCGCTCCCGATGAGCAGGCGAAACTCGATGCGATTGAGAAATTCATCGATCAGCCGATCAAGCAGCGCAAGCTCGACGACTTTAACTATTTCCACGAACCGGTCATCCGTAGCGAGTCTGCTGCGCCGCCTAAGCGTCGTAAGCGTAACTCCGCTTCGAGCCGTTTCGGTCGTCGCCGGTAATCGTCGGAAAAGCTGAAATCTTGAAACACTGAAATTGCTGAAAATTACCCGCGGGCGTAGGGAGATGTTTCGGCAGTTTCTGAGAGCAACAGTGTGTTCGCGGGCTTCGCAAGCAAAGCCCCTACGGGAATCTGAAAGCCGGAAAGGTCTGATTACTTATGAACTTAATGCTTTTTGATGATGTGTTTGAGTCGGTTCGGCTCGAAAGTGCAGATCCTCGGGCGCAGCATTTACGCAAAGTGCTGCGCGCAGAGGTGGGCACCCTAGTTTTCTTGGGCTTTGTCAATGGACCGCGGGCACGTGCCAAAGTGGTGACTGCGGAGCCAGATGGCGGTTTTGAGTTGGAGGTGGTTGGCACCGAGCCAGCACCTGCGCCGTTGCCAATTAATTTGTTGATCGGGCTGCCGCGCCCGCATACCGCGAAGCGTATCTTATTTGAGGCGGCAAGCCTAGGCGTCACGGGCATTCATTTCTTCGAATCCGAACGGAGCGAGCCTTCGTATGCGCAAAGCAGTCTCTGGCAGACAGATGAGTGGCGCGATCGCATTCGCCTCGGCACCGAGCAGGCCTTTGGCACGCATCTACCGCAAGTCGCGATGCATGCTGATTTGCAGTCTGCAATCAGTGCGTTACATGGCGCAGATGTGCACGTCGCATTGGATAATTACGAGGCAAGTGGAGCGCTTGGTGCTGTGTTGCCTCAATTCGGATCAAGTGCTGTGATTGCGCTCGGCTCCGAACGTGGGTGGTCGCCGAACGAGCGTGATATCTTTCGCAAAAACGGCTGGAAGCTCGCGCATCTGGGGGCTCATGTGCTGCGTGCTGAGACAGCATGCGTTGCGGCGGTTTCGGCTACCGCAAGTCAACTCGGCTTGTGGGCGGAGCAGACGGCGACAGCTTTATGAAACGCTGAAAGCTGAAATGGGGAAACGCTGAAACGTTGAGTGTCGCTTCTGCGATTTTAACCCCGTAGTTTATCCAAGGCTTCGAAGAAGTCGGGGAAGGTCTTACCGCAGCACTCGGGATCTTTGATGGCGAGCCAAGGCATGCCGTCGCCGATGAGGTCGAAGCTGCCTAGGATGCCAAAACTCATGGCGAAGCGGTGGTCTTCGTAGGTGTCGATCTCGATGAGTTTACCTGCGTGGCGCGCTTTGATGGCGCGGGCGCGGAGCTCGTTCGGTTTGGTGCTGATGGTGAGTGCGTCGTCCTCTTCTTTAACGAGCTGGCCGAGCTTGGAGAGCTCGTTGGCCATGCCTGCGATACGATCCGTCTCTTGGTGGCGTGTGTGCCCGATGCCGGTGATGCGAACCGAGCCATCGAGTAGCGGCGCGATTGCAGCGTAGGTCAGGAAAGTGTCGGAGAATGGGTTGAAGTCGATCTCGCGGTGTCCGCGGCCGATTGCTTCGGGGGCGCTGCAGGCGGCGACCCATTCATTCTTTTCGGCATCCACACGCAGTCCGTGGTGGGCGAGCACTTCAATGAAGTGGGCGTCGCCTTGGAGCGGATCGGCGCTGAGGTTGGGAATGGTGAGTTGGCCGCCTTGAATCAATGTGAGTGCGAGCAAGTAGCTGGCGGCGGAGATATCTGGCTCGATCCGGTAGATGCCGTCACTGGGAGCGGTGTAGGCAAGTGCTGGCAGTGTATAGTTGCCGTCCGCATCGCTAGTGACGGGTGCAGCGCCAAAGGCTTCGCGCATTTTCAACGTGATCGCAACATAGGACGGTCGCACGCCGGGGCAGGCGAGTTGAGTGTCGCCTGAGCCTGCCGGTGCAGAGAGCAGGAGCGCGGACAGAATTTGGCTGCTGGCGCTGGCATCGACTGTGGCACTGCCGCCGTTGTAGCCTTTTGCTTTGAGCGTAAATGGGAAATGTCCTGGTTTGCCGTGGAATTCAAATTCGGCGGCGTCGAGTGCAACCAGGGCATCGAGCAGACCGGACATGGGGCGTTCGCGCATGGCGGGGTCGCCATCAAGTTGGTAGGTGCCGCCGGCTTGCAGCGCTAGGAAGGCAGTGAGGAAGCGTGCGGCTGTGCCGGCGTTGCCCACGTGTAGCTCAGCTTCGGTATTGGGGATCGTGCCGCCTTCGCCTTTGACGGTGATGGTTTGCGCGGACTGATCGGCAGAGCATTGGAACCCGAGCGTGTTGAGCGCCTCGAGCATGATCCGTGTATCGCGACTGAAGAGTGCGCCTTCGAGACGTGTCTCGCCGTCGCCGAGTGCCGCGAGGATCAGGGCGCGGTTGGTGATGCTTTTTGAGCCGGGCAGCTGGATGTGGTTGTCGAGTGTTTTGGTGAAGGGGGTGATTGGGAATGGATCGGTCATCTTTTTGAAATGCTGAAAATCTGAAATTTTGAAAAACTGTTCCGAGGAACGGAGTGACGACAAGACCGGGCGCGAAGCGAACCGGATCAATGCTGAGAGTTTAAAGTGTGGATACTGATCGGCTTACAATTGGTCGCGGTAGGTTTTGCCGCGTTGCAGGTGTGCGATCACGCTGGGTGAGTCTTGGTTGAGCAGTGCTGCTTTGAGCGTGTGGAGTTGCTGTTCAAACCCTTCGATGGCGCGTAGCACTTCGTCGCTGTTTTGCTCGAGAATCTGTCGCCAGAGCTGTGGATCTCCGGATGCGATACGTGTGTTGTCACGTAGTCCGCCGCCTGCGAGCGCGCGCCAAGTGTTGTCTTGCGTGGCGAGGTAGCTGCACAGGGACGAGGCGAGCAGGTGCGGTAAATGGCTGACGTGGGCGACGATCTCGTCGTGCTTTTCGGGCGATACGGTGGTGACGACCATGCCGAGTGCTTCCCAGAAAGCGTCGAGTTTCGCGATGACTTCAGTAGGCGCATCGTCGAGTGGGGTGAGGATACAGGCCGCATTTTCGAAGAGATCCGCTTGGGCGTGTTCGAGGCCTGCTTGTTCAGAGCCGGCCATGGGATGTGCGCCGAGGAAAGTTGCGGAGTGCCCTTCGAGTGCGCTGCGCGCGGTGCGGCAGATGAGGCTCTTGGTGCTGCCGACGTCGGAGACGAGTGCGCCTTCGGC
Source organism: Lentimonas sp. CC4 (assembly GCF_902728235.1). Lineage (NCBI taxonomy): Bacteria > Pseudomonadati > Verrucomicrobiota > Lentimonas > Lentimonas sp. CC4. The sequence continues at coordinate 952,781 of NZ_CACVBO010000001.1, read as the reverse complement.
GAGTGCGGGGCGGATCTGCTCTAGGAGTGGCACGATGGTTTGCACCGGGGTGCAGATGATTATCAGGTCACTGCCTGCAACGGCTTCTTCAGGGGTTTCGAGCACGGCGTCGCACCAGCTGCGGTTGTGGCATTTCGCTCGAGTTTCGGGCCGGCGCGACCATGTGACAATTCGTGCGGCAAGTCCGCGCTCTTTGACCGCCATCGCTAAAGAGGCTCCGAGGAGGCCTGGGCCGAGTATCGTGATCTGTTGAAACATGGACGCGTTGTTGTTGGTTGTTGTTTATTAGTTGTCAGTTGACAGTCGAGTCTTGTCAATTGTCCGTTGGGCGCAAAGTCGCGAGATGCAGTTGTTGATTATTGATTGTGCGCGCTGGCGCTTTGCGTTCAACAAGCAACAAGCAACAAGCAACAAGTTACGCCTTTAGCCTTGCGGCAGTGCAGGCGGCGGGTTCATTTAGGCAGACCGTTTTTACAGTGCCAGCTCCAATTTATTTATGGTTCATTTGAAGAAGTCCTCCCCGCCTCGTCGATCCCACGAAACTAGTGGGCTTAAGCGCTTCATGCTCACGTTGTTCATTTTCTTGGGATGTGCGGGCGTATTGGCTCTGTTTTGGTTCTTGAGTCAGCTTGGACCAAAGGAGGTGGACTACCGGACGCTTAACACAAAGACGGAGGTGTCTGTGGAGGCTCAAGCGATGCGCAAGCAAAGTATCGAGTTGGAAGCTCAGTTTGAGGAAATTCTGGCGCTTCGACCTGCAACGCCAGAGGATGTGTTGCTGTTGAAGCGTGCGTTTGATCTGCAGGCTCAGTATGTGGAATCGATCCCCGGCTATAATTCGGAGGCTTCGCAGCGCTTAGAGAATTTAGAGAAGCGCTATCAGAGTCTGTCTGCGGAGCATTTGCAGGACGTGAGCGTTGAGCTGGAGTCAGAGGCGCAGGCCTTGGCGAATGACCGAAAGTATGAGGAGGCGCGGGATAAGTATCAGGAGGCCTTTGAATCTCAACAAACGATTAACGAGGATTTTCCGCTGAGTGCGGCTTATAATATCGGACGCGCGACGCGCTTGCAGCGGCAGGCACGTTATCTTGCGGCCGAACCTTTGTTACGAGAGAGTATGCAACTGGAGGAAGATGCAGATGTCTTTATCGCGAAGAACGAGTGGGAGCCTGCTACGGATTTATTGAAGCAGGCGATGAAGATCCAGCAGCGGCTGAACCGTGAGTATCGTGGCACAAACCAGTCAAGTGTTTCCAGATTGGAACGTCTAAAGGTGAAGCTCGTTGGCATGGAGTCAGGGCAGGATCACCTAGAGATTGAAGAAATGGCGGACTTGGCGGATGCGAGTCGTGCGAAGGGCGAAATGCTCCAGGCTGCGGATCTATATAAAGAAGTGGCGCGTTTGCAGAAGCAGTTAAATGAGGCATTTCCGGATAGCCCGTATGCGTCGTCTGAGCGTGTCACAGAATTTCAGCGAAAGGGCCAGACCGCGCAAAGTTTTGAGCTGGGCTTGGAGATCGAGAAGAACCGTGACTTGCTGAAGCGTCTACTTTCAGAGCGTCGCACTTATGAGGCGGCTGAGGTCATTGTGGCGCTGCGCCGTGATATTAAGCAGATGGAAGAGGCCTTCCCGCGCAGTTCGCTCAATGACGAGGAGCTCCAGGTCAAGGTGCGGTATTTGAATTTGGTGCAGAACGATCTCGGTTACATTCAGGATCGTGTGTATGATGCACTCCTTCCAGTCCCAGAGACCGAGGGCATACAGATGCTACGAACGGAGGTGCCTCAAGCACTGTATAATTTAATCATGGGCACGAATCCGAGCCGTAATCAAGGCGATGTGAATCCGGTGGATTCAGTGAGCTGGACGGAAGCGAAGAGCTTTTGCGAGCGGCTCTCATGGATCGTGGGTAAGGAAGTGCGCCTGCCGACTGAGAATGAGTTTCGCCAAGCCTTGGGGCCACTGCGCTATGTGGTGCTCGAAGATCATGTTTGGAGTGTTTCGGATGCCGATGGTGTGGCGCAACCAGTAGGCCAGAAGGAGCCGTTTACGAGCGGGTTTTACGATCTTTTGGGGAATGTCAGTGAGTGGTTAGAGTCGGTTGACCGGTTTGACTCCGAGGATGCGCGCCATATCGGGGGGCACGCGCAAGACCGTATTGAAGCGATTTTTACCGTGCCGGTGCGCAGTGCACCGCGAGGTGAGCGTAATCGATTGACCGGATTCCGGGTCGTGGTCGTCGTGGATTAATTAAAAAAAAGAAGTTAGAAGCCAGTAGTCAGGAGTTGAACCTCAGTGCTTTATTATGTCTTTGAATTTAGCCAAATGGCTTCGCCCTTCGGTTAAGTGTCGCTGCGCTCGGTCGGCGGCACGCGGCGGCACTCTAAGCCGCTGATTACCAATGACTCCCTCCTGACTCCTCACTCCTGACTCTAGAATTGAGGTAAATAGCCTAGGCGCTGGTAAGGTTTGGGTTGCGTCTCGTTGGTGGCTTCTGCCAACATGCGAGGTATGAAGGAATTAGAAAAAGCGTGCGACGACGCTGATTTGCAAAAGAAGGCCAGTCGGGCACAATCGATCATCACGATCCTGATGCTCTTGTTTATGGTGCTTCCCTTTGTGGCCGCTTGGCTGACAGGGGCGCTGCGTTTCTAAAATTCGGTCCCTTATTTTTACATGAAGAAAACTCTGTTAATTTTCCGCATCTTCTTTCTGCTGATCAGCTTTTTGGGCTGTGCGTTGATGTCGTATCAGGTGGGCGATTGGAGCTTTTTGTCCGTTCTGTCTGTAGGGATGGGGATCGCGGTTCTCGTGATATTGATCGATCTTATGTTGGAGGGTTTTTCCTTGCGTGGCCTCTCCGCTATTACCTTTGGCCTGATTGTGGGGGGCGGGGTCGCCTATCTCTTAGGCACGTCTCCGCTGTTTGAGCCCTTGGAAGGAGATCCTGAGCTCGCGCAGATGCTGTATCTTTCTCGTTTAGCATTGTATGTGATTTCCATGTATCTGGCTACCGTGATTGCCCTTCGAGGTCGGGATGAATTTAACTTAGTCATTCCGTATGTGCGCTTCAGCTCGGAAAATGTTGAGACGCCCTTGGTCGTTGTTGATACGAGTGCCTTGATTGACGGGCGGGTTGCGCCGATTTGTGAGAGTAAGTGGATGGGGCATGCGTTGCTAATTCCACGCTTTGTGTTAGATGAGCTACAGGCAATCGCGGATTCCTCGGACCCAGTTCGTAAAGAGAAGGGACGTAAGGGCTTAGATGTGCTAAACCGTTTGCGTAAGATGCCGCACTTAGATCTGCGCATCCATGAAAGTGATGTTCCCGATGAGCGGGCGGTGGATTCGAAATTGGTGTTTCTTGCCGTGTCGATGAAAGCGAAACTGCTGACTACGGACTATAACTTGGCGAAGATGGCAGAGTTTCATGGGGTGGAGTGGCTGAATGTCACCTCGTTGGTGAAAGCGCTGAACCAAGAGATCTCTATCGGGACGCGAGTGAGTGTCGAGCTGGTGCGCGCAGGTAAGGATGCCGGGCAAGCGATCGGTTATTTACCCGATGGCTCGATGCTGGTGGTCAATGGCGGCAGCTCGCAGATTGGGCAAGAAGTGCGCGTGGAGGTCGATTCGGTGGTGCCGTCTGCCGGGGGGAAGATGATATTTGCGACGTATCGTCCCTCGGGCATTGATGCATAGGTGCTTGGCGCTCTCTTAAGGGGCGTTTATCGGGCTGATTAGAGTCGCGCTAAAAAACTGTTAAAGCGTTGCGCCGTAGCCGCTTTTACTTGAGTTCCATGCCACTGTGTCTTCTTATTGCTAACCTGCTCGGGTTCTCCCCAGTGGATATATAATAAATAATAACACAAAAAGGAATATCATCATGCAAAACAAAAGCAAAAAAGGATTCACACTCGTTGAAATCATGATCGTTGTGGTCATCATCGGTCTTCTCGCCGCTATGGCGATCCCAGCCTTCCAAAAGGTTCGCGCAGCTTCTCAAAAGAGTGCCATCTCCAACAACTTGCGTCAGTTGGCATCCGCTGCTGACCAATATTTCTTGGAACAAGGTCTTGAAGAAGTCTTAAGTGCCGAATTGGCGAATGCTGATAATGGTTACTTGAAGGCGTTTAAGTCTGTTGCAAATGAGACATATGACGCGAGCATCAGCTCAGGCTCTCCGATTTTGGCAAATGGCGTGCCTTCATCCGTGAGCGCAAGCACCACATTGTCGATCGACTTTTAGTCTGAACTGCTAATCGTTTTATCTTTATTTTAAGATTCAAAGTTGCTACCTCAGCAGAGGTAGCAACTTTTTTTATGTGTCGAACTCCTGTTATCCGTTTGATTGCGCTGTGCGTGTGTGCTGCCGGTGCAGCTGCAATGCTTGTTTGGGGAGTGGAAACGACGACAGCCATTTGGCTGGTGAAGCATTGTGGTTACTGGTTGATGTTGGGCACATTTGTCGGCCTAGTTGCGTCTTTGGTCGTCTGCTTCAAAGAGTCTAAGGCTTGTGATGTTTCGAGCTTGGTTCGTCGTTTGTGTGTGCCAGGTCTGTTTATTGTGGTCGCTTCGTTGATTTTAATATCGATGCAGCCGCGTGAGTATAAGATCGTGATGGATGAGCCCGTATTAGCGGCGACGTCGTTGCAAATGCATCATCACAATCAGGTGTTGACGGTATCAAAGGCCTACGAAATCAACGGCATTTTTGATTTGCTTGGGGGCTATGTAGATAAGCGTCCCTATTTTTATCCCTTTTTGGTTAGTTTACTGCATGATATCGTGGGATACGACTCGATGAATGGAGTGCTGCTGAATGGATTGTTGGTGCCTGTATTTTTTATATTACTCTATGCGCTGGGTGCTATGGTCTGGCCGAAGTGGGGAGGCTATTTTTCGTGTTTGTTGTTTTTGACGGTTCCGCTGCTGGCAATGGTTGTTGCCAGTGGCGGGTTTGATTTCCTGAACCTAGTGATGCTGGTTGCGACAGTGTTGGCAGCACTTGTTTATTCACGTGCGCCATCGTTTGCTCGGATGAACTTACTGATACTTTTGGCAGTGTTATTGGCGCAGACTCGCTACGAATCATCGCTGTATGTGTGTGCGGTGGCCTTGGTGTTTGTGGCGAGTTGGATTCGATCGCGCGGTGTGTTTTTGAGTCGTCTTTCGATTGTGGCTCCGTTGCTTATGTTGCCAGTTGCGTTATTGCGTGAGACCTTTCACGAGGGCTTGTGGCAGTTGAATGCTGAGACCGGGGAGGATCCGTTCGCGCTTTCATTTTTTGGAGATAATTTAGGGCACGCGTGGCGCTTCTTCTTTTCTATGAATGACACGATTCCTGGGAGTATGATTGTCTCTGTGTGCTTCGTGGGGTCTGTCGCGCTACTGCTTTGTTATTCCTGCGTGCGGCCTGCTGCTGTTCGACGGCAATTCGATTGGTTACTGTCCAGTCATCTAGGATATTTCATTTTAATCGCGGTGGTTAATTTTTTGCTGCTGATGTGTTACTATTGGGGGCAATTGGACGATATCGTGGCATCTCGCATTGCGTTGCCATATGTATTTTTTCAAATTGTGCTTACTGTGGTAGCTGCGCGTCTGATTGTTGCAGAATCGCGGGGCGGGGCTTATCTGCTCTTACTGCCTGCGTGCTTGTTTGTTTCGTATACGTGGCCACTGTGTGCACGCAGTAACTTTTTGAAACATGCTACACCCCAGGGGGCGGCGTGGTTGCGTGAGAAAGTTCGGTCGTCAGCGTCTGAGAACCCACTGTTTGTGACGAGTAGCCATCTCATTCCAATCGCTGAACAAGTATCTGGAACCATACCAAAGTTTGTCTTGGCGCATCCGGATCGAATTGAGTTACATGACCGACTCAGAACATTTTCGGATATCTATTTTGTATATACCAATGTGGAAACTTTAGGTGAGGATGAGGTGTTGTTAGAGCCTCTGTTAAATGATCGGTTTGAGTTGGAAGTCATTGATTCTGAGTCTCTGGTGGATGGAGTTGAGATTCGAATGGCTCGACTCCTCGAAGTTAGGCTAGAGGACATTCCCAGGATTTCTTTGGATGTGGACGATGATGAGGCACAGGGGCTGAATCAGGCCTTTACCGTATATGCAAAAGCGCTACCGTGAGAACAAATCGTTTAAAAGTCTTTTTAGAGAGTATTCAGGGAGATCATTTGTATCTTAAAATTACTGGCGTGCTAGTTTCGTGCGCACTGTCGTTGTTGTTCATATTGTATTGTTCGGATGCTTTTGCAGGTCAGCTGATTCGATATTTGGGGTATCACGTTCTGTTGAGTATCTGCGTGGTTTTTGGGTATTATTGTAGTCGCTTGTTGCGTGGTGCTGATTGGTGGTCTCGGGCGAGGTGCCGAGTTGAAGCACTCTCCTTTGTGTTAGCCGTTTTTGTGGGTGTGTTGTGTGTGTTGAATCATGCAAAATTTGATTATAAAATAGTAGCGGATGAGTATTTGTTGGCTTCAACGGCCAAGCAGTTACATGAGGCGAGAGAGCTTTCGTATGGTTCTGTCGGAGTTGATGTGGGAGGTGACTTTGAATTGTTCAACACGCGAGTCGATAAGCGACCATGGTTATATCCGTTCGTGGTTGCCTGTGCGCATGATATTTTAGGGTTTAATTACTTTAACCCATTTTTAGTGAATGTGCTCGCAGGGATCTTTTTGTTGGGGCTGGCCTATATCTTTGGTTTTCAGTGTTACAGTCGAGCCGGTGGCTGGTTGGCAGTATTACTGTGGGCCAGTTTACCTTTACTGGCTCAGAACGCATCTGGAGCGGGAATGGAGTTGGTCAACTTATCGTTATTGCAGATGGTTCTCTGCATCTCTGTTGTTTATTTGAAATCTCCGAATGTGCAGAAGGCTGGTTGTTTGCTGTTGCTGGGGGTGTTGCTTTCGTATGCGCGCTATGAATCGATTCTGTTTTTGTTTCCGATCGTGGCTGTTATCATGATCGGTTGGGTTCAAGTGCGTGCAGTTAAGCTCCCTTGGGTGACAGTGATGGTGCTTCCGATGTTGTTGTTTGTCCTATTGCAAAATAAAATATACACGAATACCGAGTCGTCTTGGGAGATTGCTCGGAAGGGAGTTCAGCCATTTTCGATTGAAAATATCGCCGTCAACTTTCCGCATGCGATCTACTATTTCTTTGGAATTGATCCGGCGCTCTCGAATTCGATTTTCTTGAGTATTGCAGGGTTGATTGCGTTGATTGGTTTTTTTGTATGTTCACACAACAAGCAGTTGAGGACGTATTGGCGGCATGATCCCGCCTGGATTACGGTGCTTATCTTTGGTGTCAGTTTATCGTTTCATCTGCTTGTTTTACTGTCCTTTCATGCGAGTCGTTTGGATTCTCCTTTTGTTTCTAGGTATGCACTGCCGTTTCATCTGTTGTTGGTATGTTTGACGGTCTTGGCGGTTGGCGTGTTTGCGAGTAAGTGGAAGTCCTTGTGGCGCACTGTCTTTATTCTACTTACTTGCTTTATTGTGACTGTTTCATTTCCGAGTAACGCAAAGGCAGTCTTTTCGGAGAGGAACTATATGGTTCGTGAAAAGCGCTGGCTGTTTCGTGCTCAAGCGGAGCTGTTTTCAGGGAAATGCTTAATGATCGATGAGTTTAATCTGAAATGGTTGTTGTATGACCAATCTTCGATTGCGCCGGCTCAGGCACTAGAGGTGTTGCCAATGGATGGGGGAGTGTTTAAATTTGATAATTTTGATTCTGTCTATTTGGTGGCGCGTTATGATTATCGTTCAAATGAATTTAGATATAAATCGCCCGCAGAGGAGGAGCTGTTGTCGCTTGTATCTTTTGAATTGGTTGAAGAGATGAGTTTTAGGCCATTTGAATTGACCAGGTTGTATCGATTGAAGGGAGCACACCGAAGTGAGTGATTGTTTTTTGAGAAAATATGAACGCTGTTAAGCAATCTCTTCGTGAAAGCGGTTATGCTCAAAGATACGTGTGGATTCGTAGTTTGATTGTGCTTGCCGTGCTTGTTTACGGGTGTGGCTTTTGTCTCGAGTTTCTAGTGGATTCTTTGGGCCGTTCGCCAGTGTTAGATGGGCGTGAAAATCTGGCGTGGGCTGAGTTGATCGCGGCAGGTCAGGTTCCAGTTGAGCCGCTTTATCGCGCGCTGCTGTATCCTTGGGTGCTCTCGTTCTTTCCGCAAGGGAGCCTTTGGCTGGTTTCATTTTTTGGGTTGTTGTGCCATTTTATGAATGGTTTTTTAGTCGGGTGTCTCGCAGAGCGATTGTGGAAGAGTCGTCTGGCTGCTTGGGTGGCAGGATTGCTCTATGCGGCCTATCCGGTCGCACTTTATTTTTCGGTGCAGGTCTTGGATCTCACCTTTGCGCTGTCTCTCTTCTTAGGCTCGGTTGTTTTGTTCTTACGCAGCGGTGCGGCTCAGGTTCGTTGGCGTGCTTTGTTCCTTGCTATACTTTGTGGTGTGCTTGGAGGGCTAGCGGTTTTGGCTCGGCCTAATTTCCTGCCTGCAGTGTTATTGCTGCCATTGCTTCCGATTCTGCAGGTATATGTATCAAGACAGCCTACGGGGCGAGCATGCGGCTCTGCTTGTTTGATCGGAGGAGCCCTACTTCTCACTTTGATCGGGCAAGGTGCTTGGAATCTACGGCAGTCAGGTGAGTTCCGTATTCTACCGTGGCAGGGCGCATACAATCTGTATGCAGCGAATCGTGAGGGCGCGAATGGTAAGTTTTATAAGCAGCGCGTTGCATTTGATCAGGTGCCGGCTGGGATGAATACGACACGCATGGAGTCTGAATATCTTTATCGTAAAGCACTCGGGCCCGATGCGGAGCTGGATGTCGGTGCGATGTCTTCGTATTGGCGAGCGCAGCTGTTTCGAGAAATTGCCGACGATCCTGTCCGTTGGATCGGCTTGATGGGCAAGAAAGTCGTTTACCTGTTTAACGATTGGGAACAGTATAATAATTTAACCTATGCGTATCATAAGGATCGGTTCTTATTGTTGCAGTGGAACCCGCTGGGGTGGGGCATGCTGTTGCTGTGCGGAGTGTTTTGTGGGCTTTTAGGCTATTCGAAGGCTCGGCGCGGTGTGTTTCTTTCGCTGGGTTTGCTTGGATTGGCGTATGCCGCCGGGGTGCTGATATTCTTTGCGAGTGCCCGCTTCCGATTGCCGTTGGTGCCGTTGTTGGCAGTGCTCTGCGGAGGGTGGACAGTCCTGCCGTGGCGTGAATGGTATCAATCTCGTCGACGTGCCTGGATGCTTGTGGGGGCCGGATGCCTGCTGGGAGCGGTGTGCGTCTATAGTAACTTTTTTGATGCGCGTGATGATGCTAGTTTTATTCAGGATGAGTTATTGCTAGCAAGTGCGAGTGCGAAGTTGGGCGAAGATGCTGAGGCGCTGCGCTATGCTGAGGCGGTATTGGTTAGAGATCCTGCCCGTGCGGAAGCGAAGCGTATTCAAGTGGTAAGCCTATTCAATCTGTGGATGAATCTGTTTCTTCAGGGCAATCGAGAAGCAAGCGTCGTCTTGTGGCGTGATTTAGAGCTGGCTGACATGGGTGAGATTCCTGAAGGCGGAGCAATCCTATTTATCCGTGGAGTGATTGCTTGGCGACAAGGTGACTTGAGCTCGGCGCGGTTGCTGTGGCGGCGTGGTGTTGTCGAGTTTGGATCTAGGTCGAGCGCAGAGGCATTGAATCTGGTAGGCCCCTCGGGGCAGGGGCAAGATCCCTCGTATGAAGGAGGGTCGAGTATGAAGCAGATATTATTTTTTAATGAAATTTAAACCAACAGGTGTATTAGAGTCTAATGACCATAGATTTGTTCGATGTATCATTGATTGTGCTTGGTGGCTGATGGTTCCGATTTGGATGTATTGGGGAGTCACGGCTTTGCTCGCCATCTGCTTAGAGGGGGCTATGTCTGCAGATGTCGCAGTTGGGGATCTATTCTTCAGGCAGCTTCTATCTTTAGAGACGATCATGGCGTTTCCAGTGTTGTTGCCGTTGGCCATTACAGGAGCTCTCGGGTATTCAGAGCTCAGCGCTTCTTTACAAAAAGGTATAGGTTTTGTTTCCCGTATCTGTTTCAGGGCATTCGGACTGCTGTTCTTATTGTCGATTATCTTCGGTTGGGTGCATTACTCGTATTCTGGGCGTTTTCCTAGTCTCGATTCCTGCTTGTTTTATTTAAAGTCCCCAGTCCATCTGTTTGAGCATGCGCTACAGTTTTCACCGATAGGATTGCTTGTGCTGTTTTTCGTGAGTGTGTCTCTGTATTTAATTCTTATTTTTTGGATTCCTATGGTGATGAGGCGGCTTTCAGTTCGCATGCGAGCGATTCTGAGTGGTGCTGGTGTTGCTTCATTTGCTCTCTTTTTGTTTTTGAACCCCCCTTGGGCTATTTTGGAAATTAAGGGTTCTGAAGTCGGGCGACTTCGTTTGTCGAGCCGTGATCCATCGGTGCTCACCTCAACGGTCGAGGATTATGTTGAAGGCTTACTCTTGAGTCGCTCTGGGCCTTGGACTTCGTTGATACTACCATCGAAACGACAGGGGCGGATTTTTGTTCCAGATGAGTCCGTTCTACGGGCGTCTTATTCCGAACGAATCGATTTGGAGGATTATTCGAAGCTCGTTCAAGTCGTGTCGGGAGAGGATTTTAGTTGCCCCAATGTAATTATTCTTCTGGTCGAATCTTTGCGAGCAGATGAGGTAAATGCGGTAGGTGTGGCAGAGCCGACGATGCCGAATTTGGAGGCATTGATCGCGGATGGTTTATTATTTAACAATCATTACAGCAGTTCGAGTCATTCCAGCTACGCGGATATCTCCGTCATTTCTGGAGTCTATCCATTGTGGGAATCAATCATTCATGTATACCCGAATCAGGCCCATTATCCTAGACCGCGGCTGTATGATTTATTGAATGTGATGGGGAGTCGCACCGGGATTTTTTCATCTCAGAATGAGAACTGGGGAGGCATGTTGAATTATCTACATTCAGATCGTTTGGATGTGTTTTATCATGCGGGTGACCTGAGTGCTGGTGAGCGTTACTTGACGCGAGCGTTTCAACTTAATAGAGGAAAGGGGTTTGATCGTGATACCGTGGATGTCGCACTCAAATGGATGGAGGCAGATTCCAGTCCATTCTTTGCATATATAAACCTGCAAGGAAGTCATTATCCTTACTATTTCCCGGAATCGAAACCACGTCCATTTGGAGCGGAGTTTGATACAGGTGAATTAAATTTTTTGAATTTGCCAGCAGAGGTGATTCCTTATGTCAGGCCTCGTTATCGAGATAGTTTATATTATGTCGATCAGCATATTGGCCGTTTGGTTGCTGAGTTGAAGAAGACAGGTGCATGGGCGAACACACTTTTGGTCGTAACTGGCGATACGGGGCAGGCGTTTCGTGAGCATGGATTTTCGGGACACGCTAGGGACCTGTTTGATGAGGTGGTGCGGACTCCCTTGGTGTTGTCGGGGGGGGCACTTTCGCGAACAGGGGTTGAGGATCGTTTATCACAGCATGTGGATATAGCGCCTACAGTGCTAGATCTTGCAGGCTTGCCAGCGTATTCAGGGTTTCAAGGACTCAGCCTCGTTGGAACGCAAGAACGGACTTGGGCACCTCTGGTGTGCCAGTCGCCGGCGCTTAAGCAGTTAGCTGTCGTCACCCCAAGTCATAAGCTCATGTATGACTGGGATACCGGAGGTGTGCATTTGTTCAACCTGCTTGTGGATCCGGGCGAGCTGAATCCACAAAATTCTGAGAGTGAGTGTGGGCTTGAGTTGCAGTCATTACTTGAAACCTGGGCGTCTCACCAGATCGATTATTATCGTAATACGGAGCGTTACACTCGATTTTTCGCACCTAGCTATTCTAGCCCATCCCTATGTCCTTTAAATTAAAGAGTTTGATACCCCGCTCACGCTGGTGCCTTTGGTCGGTCGTGCTTTTCTCTGCGATCCTTTGCGTAGGAACTGTCACTGTTGGCGATTACGGAATGTCGTGGGATGAGCCATTTCGCTTTAAAGGGGGCGATTCACAATTAGCCTATTATTCCGATCTCGTCTCGGGAAAGGGCGTCAGTGCTCAAACGAGTAGCTACTCAGGGCTATTTGATTTGCCCTTGGCGATTGTGCACGAAGCTTTCCCCGAATTGGGCACTCGCAGTCAGAAAGGGCATATCTGGAGTTTCTGTTTTGGGCTGATTGGGTTGCTGTCGATTTGGCGGGTCACTGCACGTATCGGTGGTGAACGGGCTGGTTTTTTCGGTCTATTACTGTTGGCGACAGTGCCGCGTTACTACGGCCATATGTTCTTTAACCCCAAGGATATTCCACTTGCCGGCATGTATGCGCTGGGCGTGTGGGCAGTTGTGTCGCTTTTGTCGCGTCTGCCGAAGCCAGCGTGGCGATATGTCATTGCGATTGGTCTTGCCGCGGGATTGGCGCTGTCCGCGCGTATTGCGGGTTTTTTGGTGCTCTGTTATTTCGGGCTGTTTATCGCACTCTTTTTAATTGCGAAGTATGGTGGCGCAGCGGTGCGAGGCCAAGCAATCGATGTGCGTGAAGTGCTTTCCGATGTCGGAGTGTGGGCTTTACGAGGTGCGGTCTCGGGGTTGGTAGCGTTGGCTGTGCTGCTGATTTTTTGGCCGACCTTGCATGTCAATCCATTTGCTGGGGCAGGGGATGCGCTGGAGACCGTGCAGAGTTATGGCTGGGGAGGGCGCGTGCTGATGGATGGGCATTTCTGGGACGCGCAGGATCTCCCGATCTACTATATCCCATATTGGTTGATGCTTACGGTGCCCGTCTCGCTGCAATTGTTATTTTTGTCGGCAATCGTTTTAGGGGTATCACGCCTCGTCAGCTATGCTCGTGGAGCAGGTTGGCCGAGCGCGGCAGCGCTGCTGTCACGCGCCGTGCCAGTGTTCGCGGTATTGTTTCCATTGGCTTATTTACTATATAAAGATCCGACACTTTACGATGGGATGCGGCACTATTTGTTCATCTTGCCGCCTATGGCATGTGCCTGTGCCTTAGCACTGGAGTGGTTGATTCGGAAGGCCAGTCAAAGTGGTAAGCGCTACCTTGCATTGGTATTACAAGGGGGCGTTGGAGTCGCCGTGCTCTTTGTTGTGGCTGATATGGTCGCATTGCACCCATATCAGTATCTCTATTTTAACCGAATGAGCGGAGGTTTACCTGCTGCCTACACGCGCGATGAAACGGACTACTGGGGGCTCTCGCATAAGGAAGCGGCTGAGTGGTTGAATGAATATGTGGAAACGCTCGATCCGGGCGGCAGGCGAATTTTCAAAGTGCACCTTCGCTATTCTAGATGGATGTTGCAGGAGCACCTGAATCCGGAACGATTTGAAATGTCTAAAGAACGCGACGGTGCAGATTTCTTTGTCTCTGTGACTCGCTTTAACCTGCATCAGGCTTATCCAGAAGCGGAAGTCTTACATGTGGTCGAGCGTCAAGGGGTGCCGCTATGTTTCGTTTTCGAATTAAAGACTGAGCCCATACCATGAGAATCTTACTTGAGGCACATCATCCTGCGCACATTCACTTCTGGAAATATCCAGTTCGTGAACTGATCGAGCGTGGGCATGAGGTTCTGATGATTGGTCGTGATCGCGATGTGATGCGTCGATTATTGGAAGTCTATGATTGGATTCCTTCTGAGATTCCAAAACGTAAGACAGGGAAAAATAAATTCCCGATGGTTGAAATGCTACAGCGGCAGTGGACGGTAGCGAAGGCGATTCGTCGTTTTCAGCCTGATGTGGTGGCGAGCTTGATGGGCAGTTATACGCAGAGCGCGAAGTTACTTGGTGTGCGTAATCTGATATTTACAGATTCTGAATTTCAGCATTTCAATCACCGGATTGCACACCCCTTTGCAGATGAGATTTATACTCCAGAATGTTTTTATAAAGAGCTGGGCCCAAGGCAGATTAAGTATGATGGGATGCATGAACTGCTCTTTTTAGGTCGTGAGTTTGACCGTTCTTCGGGGACTTGTTTCATGCGCTACCCTGGATTGCATCCACAGCGTTATATTTTGATTCGTATGTCTGCATGGAACACCTTGCATGATATTGGTCATGCTGGTTTTGGCTCGAATCTACAGGGATTTATTGACGCAGTCCCCGAGTCCTATCGTATCATCATTTCCGCTGAAGAATCAGAATTACCTGACTCGTTGAAGCGCTATGCGATGCCGCTGCGACCTGAGGATTTCCATGCGGTTTTGGCGCACGCAGCCTTTGTTTTGACCGAGGGTGCATCGACAGCTAGCGAAGCCGCGTGCTTGGGGGTGTCGACCGTGTATATTAATAATACAGAGCCTCGTGGTTATCTGAATCTACTCGAACAGGAGTATGGATTGGTTCGAGGCTTTAGCGATGTCACTCTTGGTATGGCTTGTGCGCAAGAGATGATTCAGAGCCTGAGTGAGGTGGTATTGCACCAACATCAAGTCGCTGCTGAACGCTTACTTGCTAAGTGCCCAAATCTAGTGGATTTCGTCGTGAAGGTGTTGTTGCGCGGATCGTCGGAGAGTCACTACTAACGCTATAGTTTTTGCGCGTTGTAATATGTTTTACCATTGAATCAATTGAGCATTCAATCAGTAAAAAAGGAATCTATATTAGTTAAGGAGTCGAATTTGGTATTTAGTCTAGGGAAAAAAATATCGGGAATATTAAAAAATCAATTGAGTAGAATATTTACTTATTGGGTAACTAAAAGCGCTTATTCAGTTGGTCGTGGATTAAGGGTAAATGGTATATCAACTGTAAATAAAAATACGCGGTTGGGTAATAATGTTAACTTTAATGGGATGAAGATTAGAGGTGGTGGAGCCGTGACCATTGGAAATAATTTCCACTCAGGACCTGAGTGCTTAATGATCTCTCAGGTTCATAACTATGATTCGGGGAGTAAAATTCCTTATGATGATACCTATATTCTTAAAGATATTATAATTGAAGATCAAGTCTGGCTTGGAAGTAGAGTGATTGTTCTTGGTGGCGTTACTATCGGAGAAGGTGCCATTATTCAAGCGGGTAGCGTTGTTGTGAACGATATTAAAAAGTATGGAATAGCGGGAGGTAATCCTGCTAAAGTTTTTAAGTCACGTGATATAGAGCATTATGAAAGATGTAAGTCTGAAAATGCTTTTAATTAGCCAGATTAATTGTCAGTTCAATTATTTGTAATTTTATGGGGGAAGTGTTTGCTCTCTAGGGGCCCTTATTCGATGGATGTATGATTGATTAGATCCCAAGACAAGGGAGTTCCACGTCGTATGCTGCCTTTTGACCTGAGCCCTAGAACTTGATTCATGTATTTTGGGGCGAGTCCATAACTAGGACGAATGATTCTCACATTGGATTCATTGATTTCTTCACCTGGTTGAATGTCTTTGACTGCAAAAATAGAACGACGAAAAGTGCGACTGTTACGTTCCATCTCGGTTAGGTCGTAAGTCACATGACCAATCGCCTTTTCAGCAATGCGCACCGCCTCGATCATGGCTTTCAACTCATCAGGTTCGAGAGAAAATGCGCTATCGGGGCCGGGCACTGCTCGGGATTTGGTGAAATGCTTTTCGATGATGCATGCACCCAAGCTGACAGCAAGGGCTGATACGGTTGTGCCCATCGTGTGATCGGATAATCCTACTGGCACGGAGAATGTTTCCTGCATGTGTGGAATCCTAGCTAGATTTGCTTCTTCTGGGGGAGCGGGGTAGGCACTTGTGCATTTCAGCAGGGCCAATTGTTCGCAGCCATTCGTTCGCAAAACTTCAACAGCGTCTGTGATTTCTTCAAGGCTCGCGAGTCCTGTTGATAGAATGACGGGTTTTCCGGTTTGAGCGACGGTAGCTAATAAGGGGTGGTCAGTCAGTTCGAACGAAGCAATTTTGTGCGCAGGGACGTTATGTTGTTCGAGGAAATTGACCGAAGTGGAGTCGAAGGGAGTGGAGAACAGTGTGATTTTTGCGTTTCTTGCGGCTTTCTGTAATTCCGGTAACCATTCCCACGGTGTATAGGCATCGCCATAGAGTTCATAAAGGCTACGCCCTTCCCAGAGTGTGTCTTTCCCTATTTTGAAGTAATCGTTCTCGCATTGAATCGTCATGGTATCAGGCGTATAGGTCTGAATCTTGACGGCATCTGCACCACTATTGGCAGCGATTTGTATGAGATCAATCGCTTCGTCGATGTTTTGGTTATGATTGGCAGATATCTCAGCAATTACGTAAGTGGGATGACCTGCTCCGATCAGGCGGCCATCAATTTCGATGCAGTGATTTGGTAGAGATGTCATACTGGGTGTTCTTTTTTTATGATGTGCACTTTGTCTCGAACCTCCGCGTCAGGTTGATTTGCTCAGTCAAATGTGAAACGAAGATCTTCTATTTCAAGAAAGGCTTTCGGGCATCAATCCACGGGGGCTATGTCAGGGAGCGAGCGTGCGATAAGGATGAATGGGCAGTTCATGGGTTTATGGAGTAAGTCGTGTATTCTTTACCTGTGCTTGCTGTGGTAAATCCGGATGCTTCAAATAAACGCACCGACGCTGTATTCGTATTGATGACCTCTGCTCGAATTGTTAAGTCGTCGCCATGATGTAGGCGCATCCATCTCAAGGCCTCAAGCATCAGTGTCCGACCTAATCCTTTAGAGCGATAGTGTGCGTCAATGGATACACCGATTGTCCAGCAGTTCGTATCTGAGTCGAATTCGAATCGGACCTGCCCGATAGGATCGTTTTCGAAGCTACAGGCGACTAACAGGCATGCATTGGGACTTTCAATACGCCGTTGAAACCACTGGCGGTGCGTCGCAGGGTCGATTATTTTTGAAGAAAATGAATTTGCTCGAACCATAGCATCGTTCGCCCATTGCAAATATTGACCGCAATCGTGGGCTTGAGCAGTTCGCAGCATGAACGGGAGTCCGCTGAGGAAACCCGCGATCCGATCGGCCCCGTTGCCATCGATTATTGACCTTACCTCTGCTTGGTTGATCAAATTGTTGGGGTTTTCCAGCCAAGTAGCGAGGTGTGAGCCGTGCTTTTTAAAATCAAACTGTTGGAACCATCCAAGTGGTAGTGCTGCTTTTCGTTCTTTTGTTAAGGCTTTAACGATTGGAAGCTGGTTATCTGCAATCGTTACAATAGCGCCAGGAAGTCCCCGGTGTAGCCATTCCCAGCATGTGCTACCTCCCGCTGATATGATGGCATCTGCCCAATCATACTGCTCGGGCATGTTTAGCACATTTGTAAGTGTCTCGATGTGATGTCGACCGCTGAAGGCGCGCAGACGATTGAGGTGAGGATTATCTGCTCCAGCAATGACTCGAATATGCAATTGTCGCCCTAGTGGGATTGAATCCACTAACTGTAAAGTTGCTTCTGTTGCATTCTCTGGATCGGAACCGCCCAGTGTGATGAGCAAACGTTCGATTTTTTTCCATTCCTTTCTGGTATTTGTGTGCTTCAGAAACTCCTCGCGTAGTAGGCAATAGTGTGCGCCCAGTAATAGTTGCGCGTGGTGTGCTTCGCTCGAATAGGACTGGGTTTTCTCGGCATCCAGGTTTTGGTTGAGGAGTGCGTCGCAGTGCCAGCGTTCGGTATACTTGTAGTCGTCAAGGCAGAGTAGGGAGCGTCCGCTCTGCTTGATGCGCACTTGATACTCATAGTCGAAATGATAGCCATCGGTAATAATCCACTGGCAGTTCAATTCTTTCGCTGCTGCTAGTGTGCTTTTCGCGTCCTCGTGTGAGCCTATTTTTTCTGCATGGATCTGTTGGATATCAATTCCGAGAGATGCCACACGACGAGCTAATACTGCGGGGCAATCGACTGAAGCAAGTGTGACGTGCAAGCCTCGACGCATGCAAGCCTGTGCTAAGGCAAGCATTCGCATGACATGCCCAGTTCCGATATTACCTCCTGCATCTGCACGAATGAGAATGTTCATTTTATATGAGTCGTGGATTTCTTCATCGTGCCGTCTTTTCTATTCGTCGCACAGAATAATGAATCTCGGTCTATTTAAGTGTGCGTCGCATTGGGTGCTATTTTTCTCGGGCTGGTTGGGAATTCCTTTAAACAGTCGGCTCTCAGTTGTATTATTAACTTCGTTTCAGCCGATATGAGAGATGCGTAGAGTAGCTTATGCGATATGTCAGTATCGTTATTTTTTCTTTTCCATTAAAAACCAAGTGATGTCGTCTTGTGGGAAGACGGGGTCGCGGTGGTAGCTGAAGCCGTAGTCCACTAGCTTGAGGTCGGGGTAGAGATCCATCATTTCTCCGGCGAAGTCTCGCTTGAAGAGGCGGTCGTTGTGCCCTCGGTAGCTGATTGTAACGGGAGCCGGATTGTAATATTCACATACAAGCACGTAGCGATTGGACGCTTGGTAGAGGGCTTGGTAAGTCTCCTTTAGTTTCTCGGGATTTATATGAATGAGCACCCCTTTGATGAGTGATAGATCGACTGTTTGCTTTGTTTGCCAGTTGAAGATGGATTGGCAGAATACATTTTCTGAGCCGATTACTTTGCGTAATTCTGCAGCGGCATCCTCATTGATTTCAATGCCTTGCGGTTTAAGCTCGGGATACAGCAGTTTGAGCGCTTTTAAGTTCATGCCAATATTGGCACCAAACTCGATGCATGAGTTCAGCTTGTCGGCGCGTTGGAGGGCATTCGTGAAGAAATTTAGATTCGAGGCTAGCAGGGCGTCACCCTGGTTGCGTTCGATATATTCTGTTCCGAATTTGCCTGCCCAAAATAATTCTTGTTCAGTCTCAAATTTTTTATCTGTCATGATTGTTGGGCTAAATGTAGGTGGTGAAGCTGCTCGGCGCAATTCCAGTCTTCGAGGGTGTCGATATCCTGCACTTCTTCTCTAGGCAGAAGTATGGGGGCGGACTTCGCTAAGAAGATGTTTTCAGTCTGCATATAGGCGTCGCGCCAGCCCCAATAGAATTGCCCTGCATCGTGGTAGGACTCTTTGAGGTCCTGAGAGCGAGTGTCGGCATGCTCAGGGTGAAACATTTTCATAGAGCCGCTTTTTGGGTCAAGGTAGAGTGCCCGTTGGATCGGGACGGGGTAAGTCGTCACGGAAAAGGCGAACTCTAGTTCTGAGTTTGCTTGCAAACAAGTATGGCCTGCTTGCAGGTTTTTCACCTTGAGGAATGGTGCCGTTGCGTAGATGCAGCAAACTTGTTTGAGTGCTGTGTTTTGTTGCGCTTCGACGGTTTCGATCGCATGGCGAACGACTGGAAGCGTTGGCGTGTAGTCGCCGGAGAGATGGGCTGGACGTCGGAAGGGGCAGATCGCTCCATGCTTCTCTGCGATCTCGGCTATTTCTTCATCGTCGGTGGAGACAATGACTTGGTCGAATAGGCCGCACTTAATTGCCGCTTCGATCGAATAGGTGATCATCGGCTTCCCGCAGAAGGGTTTAATGTTTTTGTGGGGGATGCGTTTGCTACCTCCACGGGCTGGAATTACAGCAATGGTTTGTAGTGGGCTCATGAGGTCAGATTGCGCACTCGGTGAATGACTGTTTCAACATCAGTATCGCTCATGCGAGGGAATAGAGGCAGGCTTAGCGTCTTTTCGTAGACAGACTCCGCGATAGGGCATTTGCCCTGTTTATAGCCGTAGGTATTTCGGTAGTAGGGCTGTAGATACACCGGGATGTAGAGCACTTGGCTGCCAATGCCTTGTTCGCGCAGGCGTTGCATCACTTCCGTGCGAGTTTGGTTTAAGGCGGTGAAATCGATCTGGACTGAGTATAAGTGCCACGAAATGTGAGTGCTGTCTTGCGGTGAAGGGACTTGCGGTGTTTGTAGCCAAGGCAAGTCGGCAAAGGCCGCATTGTAGCGCGCTACAATCTCTCGTCGGCGCTCAATGAAACGGGGTAACTTCTTTAGTTGGCTACGCCCGAGTGCGCACTGCAGGTCGGTGATACGGTAGTTGTAGCCGAGGTGTTGCATCTCGTAATACCATGGGCCTTGCTCTTGGAGCGCGGGTGTCTCACTCCCCAGCCCGCTGAAATGCTCTGCCTCGCGGGTGATACCATGCGACCTTAGCTTGCGTGCGGCTTGAGCGTAGGCGTCATTATTCGTTACGAGAATGCCCCCTTCTCCTGTGGTCATCGTTTTGACGGGGTGAAAACTGAATGTTGTAATGTCTGCCCATGGATGACCTCCGGTTTTATAGCGCTGTCCGTCTAGCTCAAAACCACCACCAGTGCCATGGCAGGCGTCCTCAATAACGACGGCGCCGTGTGAGCGAGCGATCTTAGCGATTGCAGGCATATCGCAAGGCTGGCCTGCGTAGGCGACGGCAACGACTGCTTTTGTGTCATCCTTCCACGCTTGAGCGAGGGCCTTTGGGCAAAGGTTATACGTGTTTGGGTCTATATCGCAAAAGTCGGGCGTGGCTCCGACAAAGGCGGCGCAATTAGCAGAGGAGAGGAAAGTATTGGGCGTAGTCAATACACGATCTCCTGGGCCGATCTCTGTTACGAGCATGGCGAGGTGGAGGGCTGCGGTGGCATTGCAAACAGCCACGGCGTGCTTTGCGCCGACGAACTCAGCGAACTCGCCTTCGAACGCTTCGATTTCTGGACCCGAAGTTAGGAAGTCGGACTCTAGGGCACTTCGGACTGCAGCAATATCGCTGTCTCCAATGCTTTGTCGGCCGTAAGGTATGAAGTCTCGTTTATTCATGGCTTGAGTATAAGCGCTCTAAAGTTTGCTGGAACCGAGAGTCGATGTTTTTGACTCAAGCTTAGTGAGGAGCCATCAGTCGATAGCGAATTTACACGGAGAAAGAGGGGGCAATGTGGCGTCTGATCAGTTCGCGAATTTCAGAGATGCTGAGAAATTGGTCGTTGCTCCCTGAGTTGTAGTTAAAGTCGAGCTCGACGGGCTGTGCGTTAAATTGCTTCATGTATGCATCCATATTCCAATTCGGGATATGCGGCAGGATGACATAACTGTCGTCGATGCAAACAGTGTTGGGAGCGTCCGATGCGCTTACCATTTCTTCGTGAACTTTTTCGCCCGCTCGTATGCCAGTGAATTTCTGCTCACATTCTGGTGCAATTGCTTCGGCCAGATCAGTGATCCGGTAAGATGGAATGCGCGGCACAAAGATTTCCCCGCCCCAAGCGCTATCGAGTGCTTTGAGCACGAGTTCCACTCCGTGATCGAGTGTGATGTTAAAGCGGGTCATTTGGGGGTCGGTAATCGTGAGCACGCCTTCTTTACGTTGCTTGAGGAAGAAGGGAATGACTGATCCATTTGATCCCATGACGTTGCCGTAGCGGACGACCGAGAAGTTGATGTCGCGCGTGCCTTTGAAATTGTTTGCCGCGATGAATAGTTTGTCCGAGCAAAGTTTCGTCGCTCCGTAAAGATTGATCGCTCCCGATGCTTTGTCTGTGGAAAGCGCAACGACTCGGGAGATGTTTGAATCGAGCGCAGCGTTGATCACATTCTGAGCGCCATAGACATTGGTTTTAATGCACTCCATCGGATTGTATTCAGCGATGGGGACGTGCTTCATGGCTGCTGCATGGACGACGTAGTCAATGCCTTCATAAGCGCGTTTAAGGCGATCATAGTCGCGCACGTCGCCAATGAAGTATCGAAGTGCTGGATACTCTACAGGTGAGAGCTCTTGCGCCATCTGGAATTGCTTTTGCTCATCTCGGGAAAAGACGACGATGCGCCGAACTTGAGGCCAGCGTTTGAGCACTGTCTTAATGAAATGCTGACCAAAGGAGCCGGTGCCGCCGGTGATGAGGATTGATTTTCCGTTGAGATCCATACCTGTTATTTCTCTGAGTCGGGTTGAGTCAATATATAGGGGAAGTGTGTGCTGTCGTTAGCGCGATCTGTGATCTTTTCATTTTCGTAGAATTTGTCCAGATAAGCTTGGTATTTTGTTTGTTGTTGTGGAATGCTGCTGGTTTGACTCTATCAAAGCCCCATAGTCTTTGATAGAGTCGCGGTATCTTTGGGAGAGCTGCTAGTTCTACAGCTACGTGAGGTGCTTGAGCGTCCGTCAGTGAATCAATAGCAGAGTGAAAAACGGGCACTCAGAGGCGAGGAGGTTTCGCTCCATGTTTTTTTTCGGCATGACCTTGAGTTCGATCCCGAGATTAAATATTTTACCTTGCAAAAGAACGGATTCACAGCCGTTCATATTAAGGCATATAGTCCTCTGAAATTGAATTTACTACTAATAATCTCCCTCACGAATATGCTTCGGGGCTACCAAAATATGACGTTATATGTCTTCTTTTCGCTCTCAGGTTCACATTTGGCGGCATCATGAGGTTTTTTAGGAAAGGAGGTCGTCGAAAGCACACGCTTTTTCTTCTAAGGTCGCCGTTGCAGGCATATATTACCTATAATATTGTAAAGCAATACGGACTACCTTCGCCGCTTGTGCTGTATCTATCTCTTAAGCCGTCCCCAAAAGAGGAGAGATACTATTCACTCATGCGCAGTATCTCGGTAGATGGCGTCTTCATTCAGCTCGGGAATCATCACTTTGCCAGTGTGTTTAAAGAATGGCGGAAAATCGCGACTCTTCTCGGCTGGATTGTTCGTCGCGAAATTTCTATTGTCATTCTTGCGAACGTTTGGCTTTGGTGTTTTCGAGTGATTGCACAGTGGTGTGGCGCTTCAGTTGCAACAATGGATGATGGATCTCTAAATTACAGTTCAGAGTCACAGTTGAAGTGGCTGAGGGATCGAGATCAGAAACTTTGGCTTTCGCGCCTTTTCTTGAGCTATTCAACCGAAGAACTCTGTCGCGTTGCTGTCAGGCATTATGCATTAAGGCCGGACTTGTGTCATACTTTTGGTCCAGAGCCAGTCGCAGTTACTTTAGGGAATTCGCGTAACTCGCGTGCCAGTGGAGGCAAACTCAACATTTTCTTGGGGCAGCCGTTTGAGAAAGTGTATGATCCAGATGTCGTTAAAAACTTCCTACGCGCTTATCACCAGATCGGCGGGATTTACTTCCCACATCCACGTGAAAGGCAACGCCCGTTTGAGACGATCGATAGCCCACTGATCATTGAAGAATTTGTCGCAGCTGAGGAGCGGGAGTTAAGAGTCTTCGGTCTATTTTCGACCGCCTTAATTACCATACAGGGGGCTGAAAAGTTCTATTTCGATTTAGATGGCAACCAGGAGCGACGTGAAATCATGGAACGTGTCGGTTGCACGGTATTAGTATTATCAGATATAGATGAGCCACATTTTTTGTAGTTGCGAATTGAGTATTACGTTTGCTCGCATTGGCTTGAGCGCTTAAGGGCTGAGTATGACCAAAGTTGAAGTGCCGCAAAACTCAAGGTCGAAGCCAGGGATCCTATTGCAACGCCAATTAAGCCCAGCCCTGCATACTGCACTAAAGCAAAACCTACGATGCCGTTAATCAATACCGCCGCCAGTATGTTTCTGAGGTAGCGGAATTGATGGCCGATCACATTGAAAAGGTCTCCCACGCTCATAGCAAAAGCAAGTGGAATGGAGGCCAGCAAGGAAATGGCAACGGGCCATTTAGCATCTGAGTATGCGGGGAGGAGCCATGGGATGACTATTAAATTTAACGTAATTAAACTTGCAGCAGCAATGACGATCGCGAGCCCTGTATTGGCTTGCATAATCTTTAGGATGAGAGGGCGCAACTGCCCTAAATCGTTTGTGCGCCCGTATTCCTTTGCTAGTTTTGGGTAAACATATGTTGAAACAATGCTTGGTCCAAGTGCTGCGAGATTTAAGGCGGTAATTGCTGGTGTATAGATGCCAAGATCTTGTTGCGACATTGTCGCCAAGATAACGATTCGATCTATCGCAGTGAGCAAAGTAAAGAGGGTTCCCGCGAGCATGATCGGCGTTCCGAATTTTAAGAGTCTCAGGTAAGTTCGATGTTGAAAATGCGAAAGACTGAGACGACGGAACCAAAGCGGGGAGAGTATGGTCAGCGCTAAAGTATAGCCGACTCCTGCGACAGTTAACGACGGCTTTACTATGATGATCATAGTTGCGCCTAGGATGATTAATCCGCTCAAGCCCTCATAAAGTCCAAGATTTTTGAAATCTTGAAAAGATCTTAGGAGCGTGCGACCAAAGGCGTTGAAGGCTCGTGCGATTAAAAGCAGGCACCCTAATGTCAGCCATTGCGAGGGATTGAATACTAGTAGAATTATTAATATGGCCAGTCCCGTGAGTATTGAGGCAGCAGTGGTTGTCCAAAAGGTTGTAGATATCGTATTTCTTACAGCAAGCATGTCGCCCGCGCCGCGAAAATACGGCACATCTCGACCCATTCCATTCACGACGCCCAGTGTGAGTAATGAGCCATACGATGCCACGAGTATTGCGGTCTGCCAGATGCCCATCAGTTCGGGGCCGAGTGTTCGAGCGAGTGCAATGGTGAAGATGAACAAGCTCGCTTTATTTATCAGCACTCCAGCAACCAATGTTAGGCGTTCCGATGTAATCTGAGTTTTTATCGACATTTATTATGCTGGCATTGGATCTCCATTCATAAGTATCTGCTTTGGGCGCTTATGAGTGGTGCTCTGTTGAATTTACATATGCCGTGTAGCCGCGAATTCAGGTGGCTTCGCTTGGCTAGAGATTCTCGACAACTGAGCTTCGCTCAGAGCGTGAGTGTGAGCGAGTGTTATTGGAATTGATCAACTCACCGATCAGCCCTGTGGAGATCAGTTGGACGCCGAGCAGTAGGAGCAGTATTCCGAGGAAGAATAGCGGACGATTTCCGATCGAGATAGAGAACAATATTTTCTGAATCGAAAGGGTCGCAAGGATGAGAAATCCAAGACTGCCACTGAGTATTCCGAAGCCGCCGAAGAAGTGGCCTGGGCGTTTTAAATAGCGTGTCAGCACGACGACGGTGATGAGGTCCAAGCCGCCTTTGAGTAAGCGTGTCCAGCCATATTTAGAGACGCCGTGGGTGCGGCGGTGGTGTTCGACGGGAATCTCGGTAATGGAGTAGCCATCGGCGGCAAGGAGCACCGGAATGTAGCGATGGAGTTCACCATAGATTTCGACGCTTTTAATGGCATCGGCTCTGTAAGCTTTGAAGCCGCAGTTGAAGTCGTGGATCTTGACTCCAGAAGCCGCAGCGGTTGCCCAGTTAAATACTTTTGAGGGAAGGGTCTTGCCGAGTGGGTCTTGGCGCAGTTGTTTCCAGCCAGATACGCAATCGTGGCCTTCGTTCAGTTTTGCGATGAAGCTGGGGATCTCAGCAGGCTCGTCTTGTAGGTCGGCGTCCATCGTGATCACGATTTTACCTTTAGCTTCAGCGAACCCAGAAGAGAGTGCGGCAGCTTTACCGTAGTTTCGTCGGAAGCGCAACGCGCTAACGTGCTCAGGGTGCACTTGTTTGAGCCGCGTAAGTTGCTCCCAAGAATCGTCCGTGCTGCCGTCGTCTACGAAAATGACTTCAAAGCTCCCGAGGTTCTTCTGATCCACGACCGCTTTGATCTGTTCAAAGAGTGGGGTGAGCGTTGCCCCCTCGTTGCAGAGAGGGACGACGACGGAGAGTTGTAGGCTGGGTTCGGGCATCATCGATTAGCGATTAGTCGTATCGATTGGGATTCAGTGCGGGCGGAATACGACCTGCGGCTAGGTCGCGTTTGCGAATGACTTCCGACATTTCGCAGGCCCAGCGCAAACGTTCGATGAAGGGGCGTTGGCTGATCTCCTGAGTTTGTGCAATTCGGCAACCTTCAAAGCTACCGGCTTTCCATGGATCCTCTGCGGTTAGTTGATTACTCATGTCGTGTGCTGAAGGTGATCTAGTGTCATACTTCAATCGGATGATTAAGGCTTGGTGGATTTAGGCAAGCAGCGTTTGCTCTGTAGTGGGGTCTCGAATGTCCTAATTTTTGACTGTGAATAACTGTTGCGCTTCGTGTGTGCAGCCGCACTTTTTAAATCATCATGCAGGTTTCAATCGTCATTCCTATTTACAACGAAAAAAGCACTTTGCACGCAATCGTCCAGCGTGTGCGCGCGGTTGAAGCGATGGACATTAAAGAGATCATCTTAGTGGATGATTACTCGACTGATGGCACGCGTGCGCTGTTAGAGTCTGAATTTACAGATACTGTGTTTAAGAAGCTCTACCATGAGGTGAACCAAGGCAAGGGAGCCGCCTTACGAACTGGGTTTGCTGCCGCGACCGGCGATGTGGTTGCCGTGCAAGATGCTGATTTAGAATATGATCCAGCGGAGCTTCCGGGGTTGATTCAACCGATTATAAAAGATCAAGCGGATGTGGTCTTTGGCTCTAGGTTTATTGGTGGTGGCCCGCATCGTGTGGTCTTTTTCTGGCACATGATGGGTAACAAGTTTCTGACACTGTTGAGCAATATGATGACGAATCTCAATCTGAGCGATATGGAGTGTTGCTATAAGATATTTCGTCGTGAGGTGCTGCAGCAGATTACAATCGAAGAAAATCGATTTGGTGTGGAGCCAGAACTGACTGCGAAGGTCTCGAAGCTCCATGTGCGCATTTATGAAGTCGGTATCTCTTATTATGGGAGAACCTACGACGAGGGGAAGAAGATCGGCTGGCGCGACGGTGTGCGCGCGATCTATGCGATCTTGAAATACGGCTTGTTTCGCTAGGCGCTCAAGCGTCAAAGCGAGTATTTCGGTGTTCACCGGTTCAGGGGGTAGTCGCCGAGATGAGTGAACACTGATCTGTTCGCCTCGGGGGTGATCGTTCCTCTTGCGTATATGACGGATCTGCTGCAAGGCCTTCCGAAGGTGACAAATTCAGGATAGTCGCGGTTCGGAATCGAGTAACTTTGATCGCAGTCAAATAGAACTTCGGCGGATACCACTCGGACGCTTACTCCATGCGCACACACTGATCGTCATAGAGATGTCGACAAGTCGAGGTAATGAGGAGGCTATAGTTACAGTTTTTCTGCCACGATGAGACAGCTGCTTCCCTTTCCGATCCTTTTATTTAGTGCGATTTTATCTAATTCTCGATTCAGCATCAAATCAATGAATTTTCCAACGAGCCCCCTTTTATGAGAATGTTCAGATTTGTGTTTATCTGCATTCGATGCATTTCTGACTAATCCTAATCTACTAGGTAAGGATCGAAATAGAAATATCGGTAGAGGTAGCGGTGAAAAAATATAAGTAGAATGAAGTATCCTAAAGCCTGAGGCTTCTAGGACATTTTTAATACTTTCGGTGGTGTATCTTCTATAGTGACCCGCATCGATGTCCTCCTGAGCCCATAGTATCTGATGTGCTGGGACTGTTAGGTAGAGTTTTCCAGCATTTTGCATGGACCTGTGTAATTCATCTAGTAGTGCCTGTTCATCCTCAATATGCTCTAAGACATCAAATAGCCCGATTGCAGGTATGACTCCGTCTTTAAATTCTGCGTCTTGAAATGTTGAGCAGATCAAATTTTCTATTCCACGTCTTTGGGCGTTTTTAATGCCGGATTTACCGGGCTCCATTAAGCAAACGTCAAATCCTTCTTCGATTAATCCCTTTGTGACATAGCCATTGCCTCCCCCGATATCCAATATCATTCCGTTGGGCCTATAGTGGTTGATCACTTTCCGAAGGCAACGATTACGATGTTGGAACCAGAAGCTATTATCTTCTATTTCGAAAAAAATAGTGTTCCCATCATCAGGGTAGGAAATACTTGATTTATCCCCTGATTTCCAGATCCCGTGTGATAGTGTTAAATTGTTAGCTAGCTGATTGATGTTCATTTCTCTATTTCTTGCTTTTTGCAGTCGAAGCTAGTGAGGCTGTGCATCAGTGCTTAATGATGGGCGATTAGATTGAAGTGAGGTGCAAGTGAACGGCCTTAAGAACTCTGTCAATCGATTGGGAATCTAGTCCATAATAGCATGGCAACCTAAGTAGACGCTCTGAGTAGCGTTCAGTTACGGGGAGTGCGCAGGCTTGCTTTCCGTATTTTTTTCCAGCGGGTGAATTATGCAAGGGGACATAATGGAACACGGAGTGGATGTCATGTGCTTTCAGGTGATGGATTAAATGATGTCGAACGGGCTCCTCGTTTAGTATGATATAAAACATGTGAGCATTGTGCTCACATGTGTCGGGGATTATTGGTCTACGTAGTATGCCTTGGCGTTCTAGGCTATGTAGGCCTTCATAGTATCTCTGGAAGATGCGCTTTCGCTGTGTGGTGATGATTTTGGAGTCCTCTAGTTGTGCATAGAGAAATGCAGCAACCAGTTCGGATGGTAGAAAGGATGATCCGATGTCAACCCAAGTATATTTATCGACTTCACCTCGGAAGAATTGGCAGCGATTTGTGCCCTTTTCTCGTATGACCTCAGACCTCTTGATGAAGCGCTCATCGTTGATGAGCAACGCTCCTCCTTCACCTGTGATGATGTTTTTTGTTTCGTGGAAACTGTAGGCTCCCAAGTGGCCGATTGTGCCTAAGTAACGTCCCTTATATGTAGCGTTAACGCCTTGTGCGGCATCTTCAATCACTAGCAAATTATGCTTCAGGGCTATTGCCATGATTGTATCCATTTCTGCAGCGACTCCAGCGTAGTGCACCACTGTGATTGCTTTGGTATTGGGTGTAATCAGTGCTTCGATTTGATTTTCGTCAATATTCAGAGTGTCGGCTCTGATGTCGCACCAAACTGGAGTCGCTCCCCTCATGACGAAGGCGTTGGCGGTGGAGACAAAGGTATAGGACGGCATGATTACCTCATCGCCGGTTGACAGATTCGACAGAATTGCTGCCATTTCTAAGGCAGCGGTGCATGAGTGGGTGAGTAGGACCTTCTTTGCACCATACTGCTGCTCCATCCATTTGTGGCATTTCTTGGTGTAGGCACCGTCGCCTGAAAGGTGCCCTTTTGATACCGCATCCTGAATATACTCCAGTTCTTTACCGATTATGAATGGTTTGTTGAATGGTATCATCGTGGTGAGTTACTGTAGGGGGCTTTAACTAATTCATCGATAGCGAAACGCCATATTCTATAATGTCCCTCGTGTTTTTGCATCCTATCGCTGTATTCATAGCTTTTTGATTGGTGGTAGCGAGCGCTAGTCATTTCTGCACCAGTGATAGATTGAGTCCATTGAGGACAGTTCATACCCGTTCTTTTCATAGAGGCGTCTTGCTGCTTGGTTTTGCTGCTGAGTGACCACGACGGCACTGTGAGTCTCATGCTCATTATACCAAAAATCGGAAGCCCGAATTAGTTCTGATCCAATTCCCTTTCCCGCGTGTTCGGGGCTTACCGCAATTAGACCGATTTGCCCCTGCATCATCTCTTTTTTGAGTGTGATCAAGCCGACAGCAACATCATCCATGTAAGCAAGTAAGACGCGGTCGGCGATTTCGCCAGTTAGGGATTTTTCGATCCAGCAAGTGTAAAGCTCGATATATTTAGGTCGCAGATTCGGATCTTTTTGAAAGCGCGAATGGACGCCACTGAGCAACGCTAGTTCTCGTATTTCAGGGGTCAGGCTGCCGTGGTAATCTATAACGTTAACAGCGGATGGGCTGACTTGGGATACTTGCTTTTGGTAGGTGCACCTTTCGTCGATGTAGGTGCATGAATTTAATATTTTTTCAGTTAGTTTAGGTGTTCGTCGGTGTGTAGAAATGTAGACGAGTTCAAAATCACTGTCTCTTAGGAGCTTTTCGGGTGGTGCAGTTTCATCCAATTGAATATGCCCGATTGGAAAGCCGAAGAAATCGGAATCCCAGTCTTTCTTTTCGATTTTCATTCCAGATTTAGTGTGTCTCTGATGATATAGGTTGGCCGATTCTTTACTTGCTCGAAGCTTCGGCCAATGTAGACGCCTAGCATGCCGAGCAAGAAGATGATGATACCAGACAGGAACCAGATTGATAGGATTAGGGTAGTGAAGCCGCTGACTTTGATCCCCCCACTGAAATACCTAAATAGATAGTAAGCGCTGACAATTGAAGACCCGAAGCTAGTGGTCATTCCGAGATAAACACTTAAAGTTAATGGTTTGTCCGAGAATGAAATGATGGTGTCTATCGCGAGGTGAATCAGTTTTTTATAACTGTAGGTGGACTTGCCTTCCTGTCTTTTACTGTGCTCCACTTCAACGGTTGTCCTCTCGAATCCGACCCACTGAGCCATTGTTGGAAAAAAACGAACTTTATCTCCCATTGATAGGATCGCATTGATCGGTTTTCGGTGGTAGATTCCGAAATTGGCTATGCCAGGATCTTGTTCGGAATTTGTCATGTAGCTGAATAGTCGATAAAAGCATTTTGATGACAGTCGCTTCAAGACATGGTCTTTCCTGTTTGTTCTTCGTGCTAGCACGATATCTGCACCTTTTATTGCACGTGCATAGAGCTTTTCGATCTCCTCAGGTTGATCTTGGAGGTCGCAATCCATCACCACGATCCATTCGCCTTTTGCTGTCTTAAGGCCTGCGGTTATTGCATAGTGTTGGCCGAAGTTTCGAGAGAGGCGTATGCCGACGACATTTTTATGTTTAGCGCATTCTATGCGAATGAATTCCCATCCGTTATCTGGGGAACAATCAAAGACTAGGATGATTTCATAGTTGGCTGTTATTTTAGTCAGAGATTCATGTAGCCGTTCGCACAAAAGCGGAATGGTCGAAGGTGAGCCATAAACGGGGCACACCACCGAAATCAGCACTCCGTTGTGTATGTGTGTTTTTTCTAGGGGCAAACTCATTCTGATTTTTTATTAAATGCAAGAAAGCCTCAATTTTATCTGGCAGTTCGTTTGAGGTAATCACCATAACCAGATTTTGAATATTTGGCTGCGAGTTCTAATAATTGCTCGCGATTAATAAACTTTGAATAATACGCAACTTCCTCAATGCAACCGATTTTCGTGTCTTGCCGTTCTTCGATGACACGGACGAAGGTGGAAGCTTCATTAAGTGAAGCGAAGGTGCCGGTGTCTAGCCAAGCGATTCCGCGATTGAAAATCCCGACCTTGAGTTTGTTTTCTTTGAGATAAACCTGATTGATGCTACTTATTTCATATTCGCGACGAGGGGATCGGGGGATGGTTTTGACGATTTCGGTGACGTTGTTGTCGTAAAAATATAGTCCAGGTATGGCGTAGTTAGACTTTGGGAATTCTGGTTTTTCCTCAATCGAAAGGGCATTGTTATTTGAGTCAAATTCAACCACTCCATAGCGCTTTGGGTCTTGAACGGTGGCGGCAAAAATAACTGCCCCGTCAGGATCCGTGTGGCGCCGCACCAGCTGGCCGAAGCCGGATCCGTAGAAAATGTTATCCCCTAGGATTAGAGCGACCTTGTCCGATCCGATGAATTCCTGACCTATAATGAAGGCTTGGGCGATTCCATTTGGTGTTTCTTGAATCGCGTATTGGAAGTCGCACCCCAATTTAGCACCATCGCCTAATAACCGCCGAAATGCGAGTTGATCCTCCGCAGTTGTAATGATCAATATCTCTCGAATGCCAGCGAGCATCAAGACAGACAGAGGGTAGTAGATCATTGGCTTGTCATACACTGGCATTAGTTGTTTGGAAATCGCCATCGTTATGGGATGTAGGCGAGTGCCTGTGCCTCCTGCTAGTATTATACCTTTCATTTATGTTAGAGGTTTTGTCCGGGTGTCGCGTGCTTATTTTTGAGTTTTAACCTGTGCTCGGACTTCCAACTTTTGAACAATCCGTCTAGGCGAGGGTAGAGCACGAATGTCATGATCCAAGCGAGTAATATTATTAAAACCCAAGAGAGGGAATTCTTCAGTAATAGGAATTCAGTTGATAACTGCTCGTTCCATCTGGCTGTCTCTGGGTCGTAGGTGGTGAAGAAGTATGCCGCATCACTCCACATCTGAAAGTAGAGCAGGCAGAGGGTTAGGATGTAAGGGATTCGGATGTAGGTGGGGTGTTTCTTGTCGCTGAGTGTCCGAATTAGTAGTGGAAATGCAGGGAGTAGGAATACGAGCCGATATTCAAAGTTGCTGCTGGTCGTGAAGCAGAAAATTACCGTTGAAGCGGAGAGAAGAAAAAAGGTGCCGGGCCATTCAGTCGAATGGGGTAGCCGTATTCTTGATCTTGCGGCTAGCATGGCGCCAATCAGCAGGATTAGACCGACGAGACCTACACACAGAAGAAAGACTTTGTTTTCGTGCACTCCGATTAGTTGTAAAAACATTGAGCCGCCGAACTGTAAGTGAGCAGGTTCCGAAGAAACTTGGCCTTTGACCCATTGGATTTCTTGCCAGTGCGTCATCGCATATACTGCGCATGCAATGCTTCCTGCCAGTGTGAACTGAGCAAATCGACGCCATCCCCAACGTTCGTGTGCTAAAACTACGAAGGCTGCCGCAGGGAAATATTTGAAGCCGATATTTATTGCGATGATCGACCAGGCAAGCCACCCCATCCATCCTTTCGTTTTTTCTCCTTCAGTTGCTTGGGCTGCGATGAATGCGGCGAGACAGAGAACGCAGAACAGAGTGATATCAATATTGGCACGCTCGAATCCGAATAAAACAG
The DNA here is from genome assembly GCF_902728235.1 of Lentimonas sp. CC4. NCBI lineage: Bacteria > Pseudomonadati > Verrucomicrobiota > Lentimonas > Lentimonas sp. CC4. Next base: position 920,113 of record NZ_CACVBO010000001.1, on the reverse strand, counting down.
AAGGAGACGACAAGGCGAGCCAGCCTAAGAAGACCTCTCTCCAATTCTTCGGATTAAAGAGCGCTAGCCCAATCGCGATGACTCCTAATATTGAGGTGACCGCCAGTATTCCAGTATGCCTTACGCCGAGTCCCAGATGCCCCATGAGTAGCATCCATGTGGGGCCGATGTGCCTTCGATGTAAAATGTCGAGGGGGTTGGGGTTGTTGAGGACGTCAAACCCTTCACTCCATGCTTGAGCCGAAGCCAACTGGCCGTGCATGTCTAGAAAAAGTGGATCCCCGAAATAAAAGGGACCAATTATTAATTTAAACAGCCATGGATGATTGAACACTAGGCCAATCGATAGAATGACAAGGCATGCAAATATTAGAAAACGTATTTGTGTTGGTTTCATTTGGCTGCCGGCGTCTTGTTTAAAAGTCTGCTGAGTTAGGCAGTTTCTTTTGTTTTTTCGAGCGGTGTAATTTGTGGAGTTTTAAAGTCGAGGTTATTGCGATGGTCGCAATTTGTCGCGAGCCAAAATGGCCTATATTTTTATACTGAGGGCATCACCCTTTCTTGGTTATAGGAGGGGATATTGCTGCGAGTTATAGGGGGTAGTGCTTATGCT